>JADJUS010000022.1:304166-608333 GCA_016716905.1 Acidobacteriota bacterium
CCTCCGGCACGAACCTGTCGAATGTGTCGGCCGGCAGCTCAAACGTCGCCAGTCGCGCGGCGGCGTGGGCCAGCTGCTCGGACGTTTCGAACTGACGGACAAAGCCGCGTGTAATCGAGGACTTGGCGCGTTCGAGTTCGTCCGTCTCCGCCGGGCGGCTGCCGCCCACGGCCTCGAACTCCTTGAGAATCTCGGACACCACCAGCGGCGTGGCGTCGCCCTGCACATTCGTCTCACAGGAGAAGGTGCCCGACCGCACGCGGAAATCAAAGGCGGTGCGTGCGCCATACGTCAGCCCGCGGGCCTCGCGGAGGTTCAGGTTGATCCGGCTGGCAAACTGGCCGCCGAGCAACGCATTCAGCGTCACCAGCGCGTGGTATTCGTCCACATTGCGCGCCGGCCCCAGGTGGCCCACGTTCACTTCCGTCTGTGGCGCGCCGGGTCGGTCCACCACAATGACCCGCGCGGGCCCCGACGCCATCGCCGGCGGCACCGGTGCAAGGAGTGATGGGGCGGCGCTCGCCTGCCAGCCACCCAGCTGACGCTCGGCCGCTTCCAGCGCCTCCGCGGATCCCATCGCGCCCGCAATGATGAGCGTGGCGCCCAATGGGCGCATGGCCGCCGCGTGGAACGCCCGAACCTCGTCGATCGTCACGCGTGACAACGCGGCCGAGGTGCCGAGCGTGCCGTGCCCGTAGGGGTGCGCCCCGAACGCGGCCGACAGGAACGCGCGATCCGCAACAGCGGACGCCGAACTCCTGACCTGGCGCAACCGGTTGAGCCGCATCTCACGCACCCGTTCCAGATCGCTCTCGTGCAGGCGTGGACGCGTCATCACGTCGCCCAGCAACGCCAGCGCGCGCTCCATGAACCGCGGCAGTGTCGTGAGCGTGAATGTCGTGGTGTCCGGGCCGACATCGATGGACAGCTCACTGCCGAGGCTCGCAAACGCTTGCGCGAGGCCGATCGCATCAAACCGTTCCGTCCCTTCATCGAGCAGGTCGGCCATCACGCCGGCGAGTCCAGGCGCCGTCGAGGGATCAAAGGCTGACCCGACCGGCACCACCAGCACGATGGTCACGACCGGAATCGTGTCGTGGCGAATGGTCCACACTCGCGCGCCGTTCGACAGCGTCGCCCGGACCACAGGCGGGAACGTCACGAGCGCGGGTGCGCCAGCACCGGGCATCACAAAACGCGTATGGTTCGTCACGTGGTCACCACCGCCGGCTCGGAAAGTTCCAGGGCCCATTGCCGCTGGCCCTGCGGCACCACCGACAACGCCACCGCCTGCCCGGCTGAGAGGAGCGTTCGCACGGCTCGTTGAACATCCGCAGTTGTCACGCGCAGATACCGATCGAGGTCCTGCTTAAAATACGAAGGGGACCCCTTGTAAACGTTGTAGGCGTTCAGTTGGTCCGCCTTGCCGCCGAAGCCGCCGAGCGTCTGCAGCCGGTAGAGGAACGAGGCTTCGGCCTGCACGCGTGCGCGCTCGAGTTCGGCCTCGGACGGCCCGGCCGTGGCCAACCGCTCCAACTCTTCCATCACCGCGACGCGCAACTCTTCGAGCATCACGCCCGGCGCGGCGGTGGCCACCACCTGGAACAGGCTGCCCAGTTCACGTGATCCCTGACCGGCGCCAAGCCCCGCCGCGCGCCGCCGGTCGTGCAACAGCGTGCGATAGAGCCGCGACGTCCGGCCGTTCGCCACCAGATCGGCGGTCACGTCGAGCACGGCATCGTCGTCGTCAAACAGCGCCGGACTGGGGAACATCAGATAGAGCCGCGGCAACTCCACGCGATCTTCGAGCAGCAGGCGCCGCGGCGACACGGGCACCGCGGGTGTTTTCGGCGCCACCAGCGCCGGTCCGGCGGGGATGTCACCAAACAGCCGCTCCACAAGGGTCATCACGGCATCAGTGCGCACATCCCCGGCGATGGCGAGCGACGCGTTGGCCGGGTGGTAGTACTGCTGAAAAAACGCTCGCGCATCATCAACCGTGGCCGCGCGCAGGTCTGACGGATATCCGATCGTGGGCCAGTGATAGGGATGGTCTCGCGGATAGATCGCTTCCGACAACGCAAAGTGCGCGAGGCCATACGGCCGATTTTCGTAACTCTGGCGGCGCTCGTTGAGCACCACTTCGCGCTCGGTCTCAAAGCGCTCGACCGACAGGGCCGGCATCAGCCACCCCATGCGATCGGCTTCCATCCAGAGTGCCAGTTCTGTGGCGCCCGCGGGAACCACCGACCAGTAGTTGGTGCGGTCGGCACTGGTGGAACCGTTCAGCGACCCGCCCGCTTCCTGCAGCGGCTCAAAAAAGCCGCGCGGCTGATGCGCAGCGCCTTTGAACATCAGGTGTTCGAACAGGTGCGCCAGCCCGCTGCGGCCGGGCGCCTCATTGGCGGAACCGACGTGATACCAGACGTTGACGGCCACGAGCGGCAGGTGGTGATCCTCATGGACCACCACCTGAAGGCCGTTCGCGAGCGTGTGCTTGGTGAACGGAATCAATTGATCGGCGTCAGCGGAATAGCTTTCCGCGCATAAGAGGCAATCGACACCTGCTGGGCCACTCGGGCCGCCGCGCCCGCGAGTGCCACAGCCGCCGGCGAATCCGGCGCGGACAAAACAATCGGTTTGCCCGCATCGCCACCTGCCCGCACGGGCTCAGACAGCGGCACACCGCCCAGGAACGGCACACCCAGTTCAAGGGCGAGGGCCTCGCCGCCGCCCTTGCCGAAGATATCGGCCTCGGTCCCGCAGCCGCCGCACACGAAATAACTCATATTCTCGATGATGCCGATCACCGGGATGTTGAGCTTCTGATACATCTTGACCGCGCGCCGGGTGTCGGCAATCGACACCGTCTGCGGCGTCGTCACCACCACGGCGCCGGCCACCGGCACCGTCTGGCTCAGGCTCAACGCCACGTCACCCGTGCCGGGCGGCATGTCCACGATCAAATAATCCACTTCGGCCCATTTGACGTCGCGAAAGAACTGCGTGATCGCGCCATGCAACATCGGTCCGCGCCAAATCACCGGCGCGTCGTCGGCCGTGAGAAACCCCATCGAGACGGCCTGCACACCGTAGCGCTCGGCCGGAAGAATCTTGTCTTCTTCCTGCTCAAGCCGCAGGCCTTTTTCAAACCCCAGCATGATGGGCACGTTCGGCCCGTACATGTCGGCATCAAGCAGCGCCACGCGGCTCCCGGCCCTCGCAAGCGCCACGGCAAGATTCACCGCCACGGTCGTTTTGCCGACGCCGCCTTTGCCAGCGCCGACAGCGATGATGTTTTTCACTCCCTCAACCGGGGCGCGTCCTGCTTCCGGGCGGCCTGCGGCTCGCACCTGGGCGGTCATCTCCACGGCCACACTTGTCACGCCGGGCAGCGCGCTCACGACAGACTTCGCCTGATCGCGCAGGAGATCTTTCACCGGACAAGCGGGAGTGGTGAGTTCAACAGTGAACGCGACATGCCCGCCGGTGATATTGACGTGCTTGACGAAACCCAGACTCACAATATCGCGATGCAGATCGGGGTCCTGCACCACGCGCAGGGCATCCAGGACAACAGATTCAGACAGTGCCATTTTTGGAATTGTACGAGAAGCTGGCGGCAATGTCGCCAAGGTACGGCAGCCGGTACGACTCCCCCTTCAGGGCTTTCATCATCAGGACCACCCAGAGCGCCACCACGCTCAGGCGGAACACAACGCTCACCGCGCGCCAGTCGCCAACGACCGGCAACGTCGGCAGGAGCAGCGAGACGATCGCCGCCACGGAAAACGCCAGCACCGATTGCCACGCGTGGAACCGCACGTAGCCGTCCCTCTTTTCCATGGAGAGGACGATGATGCCGCTGATGAGGCCGAGTGCGTAGGACAGGGCCGCCCAGCGATTCGGATCGCGATTCATCACTCGCTCATTGCAACAGGTGGCACCACCACACGAGGCGGCCTGCCAAACACCCGGCGGGCGTCGTCATTCAGGAGCACCCAGAATGTATACACCCCGAGCGCGGTGCCGAAGGGCACCACCACGAGATTGGGCACGGCCATCATGAGTGCGATCAGCCGGCCACGGGCCTGGCGCCGTTTGAGAGCTCGCCCGGTCCAGGCCGATAACACACCGCCGACGATCAGGAAGACGCCGACCGCGGCCAGCAACGCCACAGCCGCACGTTCACCGAGGCCAAACGCCTCGCCCGCGAGCGAGGCGCGTGTGCCGGCCGCCAGAATCGAAAGGGACAGGCCAGTCATGACGCCGAATGCACCCCAGACCAGATGCAACGTGCCAAGGACATCGATGTGCAGGCGCAATTCCCCAGCTCCTCAGTTCCCCACTTCCCCAGTTACCTACGCGGGGGACTCGCCGGCTCGCTGATCTCAGCGTGCGCCCAGCGTCACCATCAATTCGCGCCGCTCGTCGTCATTAAAGCCTTCGAGGTCGAGCGTCGCATCACACTCGTCGCACAGCAGTTCGAACAGTGCCGGTCGCCCCTCTTCCATCGGAGGTTGGACTTGCCCGTCCGCGACGCGCACGAGGTGCATCTGGAGGGTTTTGGCGAGAAAGTTTTCGGCGTTGCCGCAATTCGGACACGTCAGAGACATCGTAAAGAGTGTATCTCACTCTCCTGGGCCGGGATACACGAGTTCTCCACTTACGGCAGCTTCCTTGAACGCATGCCGGACGGCGGCCAGATACGTGCCCAGTTGCGCCCGGTGTTCGGGCCTGGGCGCGCCCGTCTTGAACTCCAGTACCAGGAGCGACCCATCCGGCCGGGCCACCAAACAGTCAATGCTCCCCCGGATAATGGCCGCCGGCCTCTCGGGCGACACGAACGAGAACGGCACCTCATAGTGGGCGCGGCCGCCGGCGAGCCAGGCCCGGACGTCCGATCGGTCCGCCACCCGCAAATACGCCTCGGCGACCGTCCCAAAAAAGCCGTTTCGATCGGCCACGTCCACCAGTTCCTCCGGGCGAGCCAGGCGCCCAGCGTGGAGGGCCACGGCCTCGGCCGTGGAAGGGCCGGCCAGCCCATGCTGGAACAGCCGGTGAACAAGCGTGCCGGCCAACCGGTCCAACGCGCGATCCTGGCCCCTGTCACCTGCCGGGACGACCATTGCCGGTGCGTCCGAAATCGTGGTGGCGCTGAGAATGACCGGCGCCTCGCTCGTCAGCGGCTCACGGTCAACATCGGCCGGCGCCACTGGTGCCGGCGGGGTCACCGGGCGCCCCCCCGAAGGGGCCGGCGGTTTGCACACGCGCACGGCAAACTGGTGCCCTGCGGCATCCCACATCACCTCATCGTCATCGGCTAATGCCGCGCGCGTGAACACCGTCCGCAAGGTCACCGGCAACAGACTCGCCAGGCTGCGTTTCGGCGCCTTCAGCACGGTGTCTTTGTCCACTTCACCCGCAAGGTAGAGGACGTCGCGCGCACGGGTCACGGCGACGTAGAGCAACCGACGCAGTTCCTCCACCTCGCGACGGTCCTCAAGCCTGGTGCCGTCGGTGGAACGGAAGGCCACCTCAGGTTCACCATCCACGCTGCGGTCGATGACCGTCACGCCCGCAGAGCCGCCCCGGCCTGGCGCATGCAGATTCACGACAAACACCGCCGGGAATTCCAGGCCCTTGGCCGCGTGAATCGTCATCAGGCTCACGCAGCCCCGCGCCTCGATGACGGCATTGGATTCATCGCCCGCACGCAGGGTTTCAAAGTACTCGGCCAGCCGCCCGATCGTGGTGTAGCCCCGATTCTCAATCCGCCGGACGAGCGCGCGCACCTTCTTCACGTTCTCCCGAGCCTGGTTAGAGCGAAGGCCCGTCATCTCCACCGCGTACATCGACTCGCGCATGACGCGGTCCACGAGCTCGCCGGCGGGCACTCGATCGGTCAGCGCCAGCCACCGGCGCGCGCCGGCGCGGACGCAATCGAGCAACTGCCGATCAACGTCCGCGAGCGCTGCCGCGGGCTCAGCGTCACCGATGATCGCGGCCGACAGGCCGGGGGCCAACGCCGCCAGCGCGGCGTCCGACAGCCGGACAAACCGCGAGCGCAGGAGCTCCGCGGCCCGGAGATTCGATTCGGGTTGCGCGAGAAACCTGAGCAGCGCCTGCAGGTCCTGCACTTCGGGCGCGTCGAAGAAACCCAGGCCCTTGTACACGTACGTGCGGATCCCGAGTTGCTCCAGGGCTTCTTCGTACACCTGGTGTCCGGCCCGCGCGCGGAACAGTATCGCCACGTCATCAGGCCGTGCCGCTCTTGGTGGCCCCTGACGGTCGCGCACCGTGGCTTCGGCCAGGAACCGCGCAATCTCGGCGGCCACCGCATCAGCCGACGCCTGAAGGGACGCGCCGGCGACCACGCCAAGCACGGGCCGCCCGTCGCGCCGGGCGCCCTGCGCGATCGCATCCACCGGGAAGTGGTCGCGCTCCTCATACGCGAACCGTTCCTCAAGATCCGGGTCGCCTTCCAGACCCGATGCCAGCACATTCACGAAGGCCAGCAGTTCGGCCACCGCCCGGAAATTCTTGGTGATGGCCTGTTTGACCTGGCGGCCGGGACGCAACGCCGAGATCCGGCGCGCGGCTTCGTCAAGCAGCGCGACCTCAGCATGCCGGAAGCGATAGATCGACTGCTTGCGGTCGCCGACGATGAAGATCGAGTTTTGTCCGTCGGCCACACCTTCGCCTTCGCCCCAGGCCGCGATCAGCAAATCCACCAAGCGCCACTGCTGGCGGCTCGTGTCCTGGAACTCGTCTACCAGCAGATGGTGATAACGCGCCTGCAGCTTCAAACGGCTCCGCGCGAACTCCTCCTGGCGCTCGAGAAGCGCCACGGCGCGGTCGAGCATGCCGGAAAAATCGAGCACCGCATGCTCATCGAGCAACCGCTGGTACTGATGCACGGCAATGGTCAGCACCGTGAGCAACCCACGCGCCAGCAACCCATCGACGTCGCGTTCCAGCGCATCGATCGACGCCTCGATGCCGGGAGCCATCGCGAGGAACGCCGCTTCGTGCCGCTTGCGGGCGGCGGCATTCGAATGGTCGCGCGCGTTCCCGGGCAACTTCTTGCGGGCCTCGAGCTTCTTGGTGAGGAAGTACCGTTCGAGCCGCCGCCGCAACTGAGGAACGTCGCTGACGGGAATGTCTTCGCCAGTCGCAAGCCGGGCCGCCTCTGCGGCCACCCACTGGAACTCGGCCAGGGATGGCGGACCGTCCGCCACAAAGGCCTCGTGTCCGTTGAACACGGCGCGGACGCGCGCGACAAACGCCCGCGATACCTCGTCGGGGCCTTGCACGCGTACTTTTTGCCTGACAAACGTCGCCACCGCAGGCAGTGCGACCTGGCGCCGATCCAACAACGTCGCCAGCACGCCCTGCAGCACCGTGGCCTTGATGCGTGTGAACAACAGCCGCACATTTTCATCACGCACCACCACGCCGCGCACGATCCGCATCGTCACATCGAGTGCTTCGGTGGTAAACCGCGCCATCTCGGTCTCGTCGGCAATTTCGAAGCCCGGGTCGACGCCCGCCTCGAGCGGGAACTCGCGCAGCAGGCCGAAACAGAACGCGTCGATCGTGGCGACCTGAATCTCGGCCAGCAGCGCGTGAGAAGCCTCGGCGCGCAGTTGCTCGAGGATGCGCTCGCGCATCTCGGCCGCCGCTTTCCTCGTGAACGTGATCGCGAGGATATGCCGAGGCGACACGCCCAGGCGAATGAGCCGGACATACCGATCCACAAGCACACGGGTCTTGCCGGTGCCGGCCGAGGCCTCAAGCACCACGTGCTGCGCCGGGTCGGACGCAAAATCGCGCGCCGCCTGGTCTGGCAACACCGCCGGCGCCGGCTTGTCGTCATCGGGCAGATCAAACAGGCTCGTCTGCATCGTCCTCCAGCTTGTATTCCTTGCGACAGACGCCGGCGTACTTGCACCAGCCGCACTCACTTGTGGAGATAGGCCGGGCGGGAAACTCCCCGGCTTCGATCTCGCCGATGACACCGGCAAACTCCGTGGCCCTGGCCTGGACGGCGACCGACGAGTCGGTGCGAGAGCCCAGGCGCCCTTCGAGCCGTTGTTCATCACCAAACGCGAGGTACATCGCCGCCGCCACGGGGTGTGGGGTGTGATCGCGCGCTTCGAGCTTTTGCTGGGCCGCCCACGCGTAGGCGGCGATCTGGATCGACGTTTTCAAATCCGGCATGCGCCCAAGCTTGTAGTCCACCACGCGCAGGCTGCCATCACTGAAGACGTCCACGCGATCGGCCTTGCCGTTGATCTCGATGGTGACCTCGTCCAGTCCACCGAGCACAGGGAACCTGAACGGGCCCTTCAGCACTTCTTCAAGATGGCGAGCGACCACATCGCCGCCATCTTCGGCTTCCAGTTCGAACACGCGCTCGGCGACGCCGCGAGCGACGAGTGAACCCAACAGGCGCGTCTCTTCCAGCACGCGGTCGGCATCAGGAAGCGCGCTGCAGGTCTCTCGCGCCATTGCCGTGAACATCGCAACCGCTTCGGGCAGTCGCTCGGCCGTGATGGTGCCATGGCCGGCGGCATTCCACGCCCGATAGAACCGCTCGAACAAGTCGTGCATCAGGGTGCCGCGCTCCATCGGAGTGAGGCCGACGGCCTCCTCATTCTCCTGCTGCAGGTGGAGCACGGATTCCGCGAAGTACTGGAAGGGACACGTGACGTATCGATCGACCTTGCTGACTCGATACGCCTGAGGCGCTTGTGGCAGGCCGACGCCGCGGTACCGTTCGTCGTCGAGGGGCGGACGCTGCCTGCGCGCGTCGAGCCAGGCGGCCGCATCCTCCGGCAGTTGGGCATCGTCTTGGCTCGCGCCTGAGAGCACTTCGTCGCTGAAAATCTGGACCGGCGGCAACACGTCACTCAACACGGCAGGCAGGCCCCGCGCCACCTCCACCATCGGCGACAAGCCGACCATGGCATCACCTTCCAGATGGAACGCGTGCAGGTGCAGGCTTCGTGACGGCAAGCCGGTGAGATCGCGAAAGCCGGCCAACTGGGCTGCCGCGTGATCGGCATCTTGCGGCCAGCCCAGCACCTTCAGGAGTCCGCTCGTATAAAAGATGCTGCGACGCTGTCGCTCGGGCCAGTCGGTTTCCACCAGGCCCACCAGATGCACGTGATCAAATTCGCCGAACCGCGCGGCCACCGCATCCACGAGGTGGACGCCGGCTTGATTGCGCGCGGGCGAAAAGGTCTGGCGCTCCACCTGGTGTCGAATGGCAGCCACCAGTTCGTCGGCTTCCCGATGGCGATCATCGTGGCGCTCGTACGCATCCGCCAACGCGTCGAGCGAGCCGAGCACGGCCGCGCGGGCGCGCAGATACGCCTGGCGCCACTCATCACCTTCACCGGGCCCGAGTTGGCGTGCACGCAGAAATGCGGCCACGCATCGGACCTGATTCGACGCGGTCGCCTCCTGCTGGAACGGCGCCAGCTCACGGGCTGCGTCGGACGCCGCCTGCGCCGCCCTGGGCGCGCCGCTCGCACGCGCGCGATCGTGGCGATGGGCGCCAGCGAGGAAGCGGGTGACGGCGTCGGGATAACGATCGGCCCCGCCGGTGACTCGAAACCCGACGAGCACGGTGTCGAGCGCCGCAACATCTTCAAGTGAGACGCGCTCTCCCTCAACTTCGAAGTTCAGCAAGGGCGAGCGCAACAACGCGAGGCTCGACTCGCGAGTGCCGCCGGTGCGAGCGACCACCAGAATCAGGTCGAGCAGCGCGGCATATGGCTCGCCGGCCAGCGGCAACGCGTCCAGCGCCTGGATCGGCACACCGGCGTCCTCGCACAGCTGACGGGTCAGGTACAGATACGGCAGGGGCCGCTGAAAAACGATGGCCGTCGGCGCGAGCCGGCCGGGCACGGCGTCCTGACGGGCGCGCGCGCGGATGTGCCGAATCACGTCGCGCACTTCCTCTTCGCGATCGCGGCCCACATGACACCACTCCCCGTCTTTGGCATCCGGTGGGCGGACGACCACGGGCGACCATGGCGCCGGCGGCTCGCGACGTTCTTCGATCTCGGGCAGTTCACGTTCGAGGCGTTCGCGAAAACCGGCGTCGTGCGTTTCGTCGGTCATGACCACGTCCACGCGCAGGCCAGGCCAGCGACCCAGCAGATCGAAGTCTGCGGGCCAGAGGCCGCGCGGATCGGTCGGATGGTCGGCCACGGCGACCACCACGTGATCGACCGCCCACTGCGGCCGTTCGGCCAGCAGTAACGCGCGCAACATGTGTTCGTCGATGGCACCAGCAGCCACCACCGCGCGTTCGTACGCGAGGAACGAGAGGCCGAGGAAGGCCGTTTGATGAATGAGGCTTTCGCTGCCCCGGTCGCTGCCGCGCTCGACCTTCAGTTCGTCGAACAGTGCACGACGAAAACGGGTGACCGACCGCTGGCGGCGGCGAAGCTCGTCGTAGAAGTCCAGCATCACGGCCACGAGCGCCGGGCGCAGGGCGAACGGCGCGCCACCCATGCGCGGGCGCCGTGCGGTGCGATCGGCGGCGGCCGCCATGAGCACTTCGCGTTCGACTCGCGCGAGCAGGCGCGGGGCACCCGGCAAGGTCAGATGAAGCCGGGTCATCCATTCGTCACGCGTCAGGAGGTCGGGCCAGATCACCGTGGCGATGCCCGTACGCGATGCGTGCCGCTCCAGGGTTTGCCGCAGCAGGGTGACCGACGCGCGCGTGGGCACAATGACCACCCGCCGGCGTGCATCCAGAGGAGCGCCTTCAAGCGCCAGCGCCGCCACCGCTCTGCGGAAGCCGGCGAGATCGGACGTACGAATGAGGCGACGGGTACTCATCGCACCCTGCGCGGCTGGAGTGCGGCCGCGAGACTCTTGACGCCCGCGCTGTGGAGCAGGTCCGCGCCCGTCATGGCCGAGGAGGCGTTGCTCGAGAGTTCCGCGTTGGGAGCCACCGCCAGGCGCTGTCCCAGGAGCAGGCCGTGCTGCACGAGCTGCACGGCACTCCGGAAGATGCCGTTGGACTCCACAAGTTCGTCGGGCGGCCGCAATGAGACGAGCACGCGGTCGAGTTCACTGAAATCCCGCGCGGCGGCGTCGAGTTTGCCGGGGCTGGCCGGCTCACCTTTCTTGATCGCCGATAGCGTGGACGCGTGTCTGGTCCACGCGCGATGCGCCGATCGAACGCGAGCCTCGTACGCCCGAAGCTGATCCTTCACGAGCGCCCACCGCTCAAACGCCAGTTGCTGATCCACCGCCAGACCAGACTCGCTCCACAATTTTCGGAGGGTCGCCGCCACGTCTCGGGGCCGCCGGTGGCCCAGCGTCGCGTCGCGGGACTCGACGTCCAGGATCAGCCGCCGGATGACCACGGGCTTGCCCTGGCGCACCGCAGCGTCCGCGCGGGTCAGGGCCTCGCGCAGCAGCAAGCGATACGCCGCGTCCGCTGCGATTTCTTCGGCGAGCAGTCGGGCGACTTCCGACCGGAGGCCTGCGTCTGCATCGGGCAGCGTTTCAGCCACTCGGTTCGCGGAGCGAAGCAGCGCGAGTTTCTCCACGCCGACATCGGTCGTGGTCGCCGCGATCAGGGCCATCTTGACGGTCTCGACCGGCGTGGGCGCTGTCATCAACGGCACCGGCGGTGGTGGGGTCACCGAGGCCACGAGGTCGATCGAAAATTGCGACGTGCCGGTGGCCGCCTGCAGATCGAGGATCACGTCATCGATGATCGACACAATCTGGCGGAGTTCGGCTGCACGATAGCCGAAATGGTCTGCGGACCACGCGAGCAGGCGCCGGCGCGCCACAATGGCAATGCCCAAACGACGGTCTTTGTCGTCGCTCTCTTTCAGTGCGGTGACGGCGCGGGTGATATCCGCGATGAGCGCCTGGTATTCGCGCTCTCCGCGCAGCGCGGCGTAGTCGGCCATTCGCAGGGCGCTGGCATACGCCGTCGTCCGTTCCATGTCGACAACGGCGACGGGGACGGTAATGAGATCGTGCGTCTGTACGCCGCCCTTCTCGCCCTGCGCCACCACAAACACGAGGTCGGCATCGACCTGGGCGAACTCGCCATAGCTGGACAGCACACGGCCATCGCGCAGAAAGATCCGGAAGACGTCCAGCGCAGGCGAACCCGAGGGCGCGGCCTGACCGGCGGCTGTCGCGGCGGCTGTCAGGACGACCAACACGGCCCACACGGTCGATCGCAACACGGCGCGCACTGCGTCATTGTGACCCAGCTCGGCACCGCTGTGGAAAACCTGTGCACACATCGTGGAAGGCCTGTGGACGTTCAACGCGCGAAAAGAAAAACCTGGGAGTTTGCTGAGCGAAAAGAGATGAGACACACACAAGGTGCAGATTCGTACGGCGCTTCGCTTGCGCGCATCTCTGCCGTCCGCGACAATCGTCGCGCGGCCGTGACACAAGTAACTTCCTCCTCCACTCTCGTGCGCTTTAAGGAAACGATCAACGGCCGGGCCTATGTGATCGAGGCATCTGCGGTCGCCCGCGACCGGTGGCGGGCCCAGATCGTGCGGCTTCCGGGCGGCCGGGCGGCCCTGATGCCCTTTTATGGTGCAACTCCCGACGAAGCGGCCGGCCAGCTCAGCGCCTGGCTGACGAGGGCTTCTCGGACCCAATAGTGTCGCGGTAGAGTAACGACCATGAATCGTTACGCCCTCGGTGCTGCGTCCGCGATCGCTTTGTACCTGACCGGCTCCGCGCTGGTCGCCTCAGAGCCCACCCAATCCACTGCAACCGCCGGGCAAGCCCAGACCGCACAATCGCCGGCCGCCGCACCGGCCGTTGTGCTGCCAAAGGTCTACCTGTTCGCAACGGGGGGCACCATTTCAAACAAGGTCGGTGGACGCCTGACCGTGCAGGAACTGATTGCGTCCATTCCCGGTCTCGATCGCCGGGTGCGGGCCGAAGGCGAGCAATTTGCCAACACGTCGAGTTCCGCCCTCACGCTTGAGCAGTGGGTGGATCTGGCCAAGCGCATCAACGCGCGGTACAAGAGCGATCCCGAACTGGCGGGTGTGGTGGTCACGAGCGGCACCGACACCCTCGAGGAGCTCGCGTACTTCCTGCATCTGACCGTGCGCGACGAGCGTCCGGTGGTGGTGGTGGGATCGATGCGCAACCCGAGCACGCTTGGATACGAGGGCGCCGCCAATCTCGAAGACGCGTTCCTGACCGCGGCCCATCCGCAGTCGCGTGGAATGGGCGCGGTCGTGGTGCTCAACGACGAAATCAACTCGGCGCGCGAAGTGACAAAGACCGACGCGCTCAGTTTGGATACATTCCAGTCGGGCCGTTACGGCGTGCTGGGTGTGGTGGATGCGTCCGGAGTGGCGTACTACCGGAAGACCGCGCGCCGCCACTCGGCGCAAAGTGAGTTCGACGTGACGAACCTCACCACGCTGCCCCGCGTCGACATTGCATGGGTCTATCAGGGCGCCACGGGTGACGTCATCAACGCCCTGGTCGATGCGGGCGCAAAGGGTGTGATCATCGCCGGCGCCGGTGCGGGGGCCACGAGCGGCACGCAGGGTCAGGGCATCACGTACGCCATCGGCAAACAGGTGTTTGTGGTAACAACCACTCGTGCGGGTGCCGGGCGCATCAGCGTACGGCCCCCGCGCCCAGGCACAACGCCGGTCTACAGCATCAGTGGTGACGACCTCACGCCCATCAAAGCGCGAATCCTCCTCATGCTCGCGATTGCGACAACAAACGACGGCCGCGTGATTCAGCGGATGTTCTCCGAGTACTAAGCGGCCCGCCCCATGCGGAAGTGGCTGCTCCACGCGTCTGCACTGTTTACCGTCTCCACGGCACTGGCGTCTTGCGCGCCGGCGGCGGCCCCTGAACAGGACGCCGCACTCGCCGGGCAGGTGGATGCCCTCTTTCTTGCCCAGATCCGGCCCGACACACCTGGCTGCGCCGTTGGCGTCTATCGGAAGGGCGAAATCGTCCTCGCACGAGGGTATGGCGTTGCGAGCCTCGAAGACGGACGCCCGATCACTCCGCGCTCGGCCTTCAACCTGGGTTCCGCCTCGAAACCGTTCACAACACTCGCGGTGTTTCTGCTTGAACAGAGCGGCCGGCTCTCGATGGATGACGACGTACGCAAGTGGATGCCGGAGCTGCCGGACTACGGCAGTCCCATCCGCGTGCGCGACCTGCTGCAACACACCACCGGTCTCCGCGACTTCGAAACCCTGCAAGTGCTTTCCGCCCGGCCGGTGGCCAACGGTGCGGAGTTTCTCGGTTTGATGGCGGCGCAGCGCGCGCTGAATTTCGACCCCTCCACCACACACGAATACAGTCACTCCGACTACGGCCTACTAGGACTCATCGTCGAACGCGCGGCCGGCGTCCCGTTCGGCGAACACATGCAGCGCACGGTGTTCGGCCCGCTGGGGATGGCGGGGACGTTTGTTGATGATGGCGGCGCGGGTGCGCGCAAGGACCGTGCGGTGGGCCATAGCACAACGCCGCGGGGCCTGGCCGTGCACTTTCCGTCCTCGCAGACGTTTGGAGGCGACAACGTCTACACGTCGATCGATGATCTGGCACGGTGGGATCGGAACTTCAGTTCGCCGACTGTTGGAACGGCCGCGATGATGGCTCGCATGGCGAGTCGCCCAACCCTGGCCAATGGCGACACCATTCCGTACGCGTTCGGCCTTCGCGTGGATACCTACCGCGGACTGCGCACCGTTCTTCGCGGTGGGCACCCAGCGGGCATGCAGGCGTGGTTCATGCGTTTTCCCGATCAGGAGTTCACGGTTGCGACCCTCTGCAACTCCGATAATTTGGAAGCATTCAGATTCTCGGAAGGAGTGGCGGATCTCTATCTCGCGTCGGTGTTGACCCCGGTCTCCGCGCGGCCTCCGGCGCCAGCGGCCGTGACGATGACGACGCAGGAACTTCAGCGGTATTCGGGCATCTACCGGTCGGTCGATGATCCATGGGATCTGCTCCCCATCGAGGTCAGGAATGGTGGCCTGGGTGAAGTGCTGTTTGATGACGCCGCCGATGAGACGTTTTTCCCCATGACACCGGCAGGAGACGGCCGCTTCTTTGAGATCGGGACCACGGGCAACGTGGGCATCTTCGTCTTTCGAGCGCCGGCTGTTGGCACTCCGTTACGGCTGGACGTCTCCTGGAACGGACGTTCGGTTGAGGTGATGGAGCGAGTCCCCGACGCCGAAGTCTGGCGTCCATCAACGGCCGCGCTGCTCGAATACTCCGGCGCCTGGTTCAACCCGGATCTTGGTGCGGCATGGCAGTTCGAGGCGAGAGGCGACCGGCTCGTGTGGCGGCGGCGTGGACAGCCGGACCTGACCGTGCGTCCTGTCACGCGCGACCGTTTCCTGCGCGGCCTTGGGGTGGACAGCGCGGTGTCAGTGCGGATGCACTTCACTCGCGACAGTGCGGGCCGGCTGACGGAACTGGTGGTATCAACGCCGCCGGGCGAAGACTCAGTGCAGAATCTGCGGTTTGTGAGGCTTCCGAAGTAATGGCGACCCAGGCTTCCCCCGCGCTGCTCCACAAGTTCCTCGGCATTGGTCTCGGCGCGGTCGCCGTGGTCTTTCTCGTGCTGCGGTCGCGTGGCATACCGGAAGTCCTGCCCCCGGGCCAGGCCACGACGACGCTCGCGTACGGCATGTGCGCCATTGGCGTCGTGATGGCTGCGGTCGCGCTCCTCTTCATGCGCCGCCGGGTCCCCGTTCGCCGGCCCGGGCAGTCGGAGGAGCAGTACTGGATGCGACCGGAAGTCGTGACGGCCGTGTTACCCGTCTGGTTACTGCTCGAAGGCGCCTGCATCCTCGCGGCTGTGGGCTACCTCATGACAGCGGAGCCGGTGACTGCCATCACGGCTGGAATCCTGATCGGGCTGTACTGGCTGAACGGGCCCTCGTCATTCACGAAGGTTTCTTAGACATGCTGCGAGTCACTACTCTCGCTGTCCGAAATGACGCCGCCGCGCAGCGTCCGCCAGTAGAATTGTGCACGTTGTAAGTGGCGCCCCTGCATCGGGGCGACCAGGAAGGCGTATGTCTCACGGTATGACTTATCGGCGCATGGTTCAGCGGGGTGCAGCGGCGGTGGCTGCTGTTCTGGTGATGATGGTGGGTTCGGCCGGGGAAGCGTCGGCGCAATCGAGCCTGAAGGTTTTTCTGGACTGTTCCCAATGTGACTTCAACAACCTGCGCCAAGACATCACCTACGTCAGTTATGTGAACGCGCAGCAGGATGCCGACGTGCACGTGCTCGTCTCGACCCAGAACACCGCGTCTGGCGGGCGCGAATACACGTACGATTTCATCGGCCAGGGAACGTTCGCAGACCTTCGGCAGAAGCTGACGTTTACGAGCAGTGGATCGGACACCGAGGACGAACGCCGGCGCGGGGTCTCGCGGACGTTTGCCCTCGGGCTCACGCAGTTTCTCCTGCGGACGTCCGAGGGGCCCCGCTTCTCGCTTCAGTATTCGCGTCCAGCCGGGCAAGCGGCCGTGTCGGCCACTGCCGGCAACGACCCGTGGAACTCATGGATCTTCCGGCTGGGGTCCAGCCTGGAACTCAACGGCGAATCGCGCCAGAACAGCAAGCGCCTGCGCGGCAACTTCTCAGGCAACCGGACGACGCCGGCCTGGAAGTTCTCGTTCAGCGGAAATCTGGATTTTAATAACAGCGAGTTCACGCTCAGTGACGGCCGCGTGGTCAAGAGCGAGTCCGACTCCTGGAACTTCGGCGGCTCGGCGGTCAAGAGCATTGGACTGGCGCATTGGGCGGCTCTGGCGCGTTTCGAAGTGCGGTCGAGCACGCAGTCCAACGAAAAGCTTGAGACGCGCCACGCTGTGGGCCTCGAGTGGGACTACTTCCCGTATGCAGACTCCACACGCCGATCGATGGTCCTGCAGTACTCGGTTGGCGTCTCCCGCGTGAACTACTACGAGACGACGCTGTTGGGGAAGGACGAGGAAACGCTGTTCGATCATCGGCTGGCGGCCATTCTGGCCTTGCGACAGCAGTGGGGCACCTGGCGCGCCTCGGCCGCGTACTCATCGTTCCTCCACGACGCGTCGAAACATAATCTCGACTTCTTCGTCGATGCGGACGTGCGACTCTTCCGTGGGTTGAGCCTGAACATTGAAGGCAGTTATGCCCGTGTGCGCGACCAGATCTATCTGGCGGCGGGCGGGGCCACCGACGAAGAAGTGCTGCTGCGCCTGCGCCGCCTGGAGACGGGCTATCGCTACCGCACTCTTGTGGGATTCAGCTACCAGTTCGGGTCCATCTTCAACAACGTCGTGAATCCCCGCTGGAGCGCCACGACCGGGCGGGGGTTCTGAGCGCCGCGCACCATCCAGCGCGCGTCACTTCTTGTGGCGCTCACCGTCGAGCCAGCAGCCGAAGTGCTGTTCGAACATGCCAAGCGGAATCGGTCCGGCGTCGAGCAGGTAGTCGTGGAATTTCCGGATGTCGAACGCCGCGCCCTGCGCCTTCGTCACACGCTCGCGCGCGTCCCTGATCGCCAGCGCACCCAGCTTGTACGCCAGCGCCTGACCCGGCATGTCCGTGGAATACCGCAGAGTCTCGGTGTCGATCTGCGCGTCAGACTCAAACGTGTTGTCTTTCATGAACTGCATCGCCCGCTCGCGCGACCAGCCCAGCGCGTTCATGCCCGTGTCCACCACCAGCCGCGATGACGTGAACAGGTCCATGCCAAGCCGGCCGGCCTTCGCGTACACATCGGGATACGCGCCCATCTCCCAGGCCACGTCCGAGGCATATTCACCCCACCCTTCCGTGTAGGCCGTATATCGCGCGGTCTTTCGTGCACCGGTCAGCGCCGCGTTTTCCGCAAGCCGCGTCATCTGGTAGTGATGCCCCGGCAGCAGCTCATGAAACACAATCGCGGTCACCATCGTCAGCGACCGCGTCTCCGGATTGAGCCCGTTGAAGTGATACAGCCCCATCGGCTCGCGCGCGTCCGGCAGACTGTAGAAACCGTACGTCATGGAAGGCTCCAACTCGGGAGCCAGTCGCCGCACGCCGTACGGCGCCTTCGGCATCATCGAAAAGAACTGGAGCATTTTCGGTTCGATGATCCGGATGGCGGCCATCATGCGTTCACCGAGTTCTTCGCTCCGCGTGGGATAGAAGCGCCGATCGGTGCGCAGGAACGTCTTGAAGTCCTCGAGCGACCCCGAGAAGCCAGCCTCGGCGCGCAGGCCATCAAGCGCCGCGTTGATGCGCGTGACCTCGGCCAGGCCGCGGTCGTGAATCTGTTGCGGCGTCAGGTCAAGCCCGGTGTGCATGCGAATCAGGTAGCGGTAATAGGCGGGACCGTTGGGGTACTGCGACAGCCCAACCAGCTTCACGGTCCGCTTGCGGTACGGGCCATCGATGTAGGCCGCCAACCGCTCCACGGCCGGATTCACTTGCGCGGCCACCACGTCGTCCACGCGCTTCTGGAACGCGGCCTGGTCGGCCTGCTCGGCCTGTCCCTCGGTGGGCACGACGGACAAGCGCGCCGTCGTCACGGAAAACGGGCTTTTCGGCGGCGGCGCCGCGAACGAGCGGATGAACGCAGTCACCAACCGCAGTTCTTCTGTCGGTAGCGCCACGCCGTGTTCGGTCTGCTGTTCCAGCCGCACTTCGTACGCCTTCATGGTGGCGGGTAACTGGTGCAGTGCCGCGATGTAGGCATCACGCTGAGCCGCAGTGGCCAGTGGCGCGGCGGCAAACGTGGTCGTCAGCGTGCGCAGGGGCGAAAGGTAGGGCGTGACAACGCTTTGCAGCCAGAAAAATTCGGGTGAATTGTCCGCGTCGATGCGTGCCTGTGCTTCGGCAATCCCATACAGCAGCCACTGCTCGTGCGTCAGTTGTGACGTGTCAATCGCTCTCAGCCGCGTCAGGAATCCCGCGGCCTGATCGGCCAGGGACCGAGCCTGTTCGAGCGTCATGACCGGACCGCGGTCAACGGCGAGTGCCCCCGGACTGCGCGGCACGGGATTGCTGATTGCCCTGCGCTCCTCCGGGTACGAAGCCGCGAGCGCTTCAAGCTTCTGGAACTCCGTCTTTGGGACATCCTGCGCCGCAGGCGCCCAGGACAATACCAGCACCAGCCCGGCGGCACACCACATCAGTCGATTAGGACGCATGCGCCGTAGCATAGCCGCGACGGCCGCCAGCGGCGAGGTCACGTTTTGGGTAGTCTGGGAAGCTCGCCGTGGGCGAGCGAAGGTTGAGCTTGCCAACCGGAGCCGCGAGCGTAGCGAGCGATTGGCGAAGGTTGAGCCTGCCAGCCGAAGCCGCGAGCGTAGCGAGCGATTGGCGAAGGTTGGTGGACCTGACCGGGATCGAACCGGTGACCTCCTGAATGCCATCCAGGCGCGCTCCCAGCTGCGCCACAGGCCCACACTTGAGTTCTCCATTATAGGGGGGACAGACACAATGAGGCAATTGGCCAATGCGGCAATGAGCCAAAATTGCGCGCATTTCGTAGCGCGGCGTGGGTCTCAACGCCGCGATGCTCGGCGGCCTTGATACCCAGGCCGCCCTACGAAGAGGGCATTGCCCAAACGGCCCATTGCCCCATTGGCTCATTGACTAATGGCCAATCCCATGCCTAGACTGAACCCGATTCACTTCACGAAAGCTTGTTGGGGGTGTTTTCGGGCACCCCTCGGAGGAACAGTCATGCCGAATGGCACGATTGCACGTTTGTTGATCGACAAGGGTTTTGGTTTCATTCGGGACGAAGCGGGCGTGGAGCACTTCTTCCACCGGTCCGCCATCCGTGGCGCGGTGTTTGAGCTGCTGCGCGAAGGTCAACGGGTGGAATTCACCATCGAGGATTCACCCAAGGGACCGCGCGCGGGCGAAGTCCGTCTGCTCGACGAATAACATCTGCGGCTCCGGGCCTGGGCTCGGAGCCGGTACGTCCCTTGGCCGTTGATGGAGAACCCCGGGGGAAGCTCCCGGGGCCCGGTGGCCCTCCCGGTCTTCAAAACCGGCCGCTCCCCGCCTCCGGCGGGAAGGGTGGGTTCGACTCCCACGAGCTTCCGCCAACTCCACCGCTCTAGCCGATCAGTGCCTCGACCGTCAGGGCCTCGAGCGTGTGCAGGGTGTGCGCGGGTCTGGTCGCAGCCAACTCCTCATACGAAAAGATCCCGGTCGCGACGGCCACGGCTCTCGCGCCGTAGGCGTGGGCACAGTCCACATCGAGCGGAGTGTCTCCAATCACCACGATGTCGGCCGCCTCGAAACGTGGATGCCCTGCGGCCACCGCAGCCTCCACGGCCAACGGCACGAGGGCGCGACGCTCCGCGTGGTGATCGCCAAACGCGCCGAACCTGAAACGCCGCCACAAATCGAAGTGCCCCAGCTTGAGCGCCGCGCCGCGCGCGAAGTTCCCCGTCAGCAACCCCACGGCCACCTCGTCGCGCGCGGCGAGTGAGTCAAGCGCGTCGAGCAGCGGCACGACGCCCGGCAGGATCGCGCCGGAATGCGCCTGCGGGTCCGCGAGCGCTGCCTGCAGATCCTCGCAATAGGCATCCCGTAACCGGAGGACCGCGGCGTCTCCCGCCGGTTGCCCCGCGCGCGCCAGCGCCTCGGTCACGATCGCACGGTCGGTGCGGCCGGCCACGGGCACGGCATCGAGTGCGCCTGTGACACCAAAGAGCCGCTCGAACGATCGGTTCATGCCTCGCACGCCGGCGCGGCCGGATGAAATGAGCGTGCCGTCAATATCAAACAAGACGAGCGTCACCAGAACCTCCCCCACCGCCGGGTGGTGGGCACTCGGACGTCGCCGGATGCGGCCACGAGCTGGCCCAGCCGGCCGCCGGCGGCCGCGACAAACGCCTCATCCTCGGTGAGCGCGAGCCACGCGATGTTCCGGCGTTCACCGATCGAGGCTAACAGTCGGCCAAAGGCCGTGGCCTCCTCGGGCGCCAGCCTTGCCGTCGGATGCTCAAGCAGCAACATGCGCGGGTCCGTCGCGAGCGCCCGCGCCAGATGCACTCGAACGCGCGCGGCTTCAGACAGCGTGTTGACGTGCGCTGACAATGCGGCGTCGAGCTCCACTTCCTGAGCCAGCGCCGCGACAGTCGCGCGGACCTCGCTCGACACCGGGTCGATCGACAGCGTCATCGGCAACGCCAGGTTGGACTCCAGTGTGAGGCTGTCGAGCAACACGGCGCGGGCGGTGACCATGCCGAACACATCCAGCGACGTGAGCCATTGGGTGTCAGTCGTGATCTCGCGCGTGTCACGTCCTGCGATGCGCACCGTTCCATCATCGGGTAGCGACGCGCCGGTGACGAGAAGTACGAGCATCTCGGCGGCCTGGGCGTCGAGCCCCCGCAACGTAACGCGTTCACTCGGCGCCACCGACAGCGCATTGATGCGCAGCGGCCGCAGCCCTCCGTACTGTTTTCGAAGGCCGGCAATTTCAACGAGAGGCGTGGCGGCCGGCGGTTGCGCCATCAGGAGGGAATGGGCCAGCCTGTGCGTTCGGCCAGCCGTGCAAAATCCGCCGCCGGCAGGTGGAACTGCCCAAGCCCCTGGGAGCGCCCGCTCCCTACACCGTGGTAGTCGGACCCTCCGGTTGCCAACAGATTGAAGGTATCGGCCATCTGACGGTATCGGGCGGTCTCGGCCGTATCGTGTTCCGGGTGATACACCTCGATCGCCGGGAGTCCCGCCTCGATGAGCGCCGGGATGAGATGGTCTTTCTGCGTCTTGCCGGGATGCGCAAGCGACGCCACACCGCCGGCGCGCGCGATCAGCGCCACGACGTCAGCCGGATTGGCCCCCTGGCGTTCGATGAAGGCCGGACAGCCCTCGCCCAGGTACCGATCAAAGGCCTCCTTGATACTTGCCACGTGCCCGGCCTTGACAAGGGCGATCGCGGCCATCGGGCGCCCCACCGCCCGCCCCGCGCTGCGAGCCGCTTCAGCCATCGCATTCTCGAGATCAACCGGCACACCGAGGCGCTCGAGCCGATCACCGATCTCGCGCAACCGGCGCTTGCGGTCTTCACGTTGGGTCGAGAGGAACGTCACGAGTTCGGGATAGTTCCGGTCGAAAGAATAGCCGAGCATGTGAACGTCTTTCCCGTGATCGACGGCCGTGATCTCAATCCCGGGCAGGCAGGCCACGCCAGTGGCCGCAGCAGCCCCACTCACCTCATCCCAGGCGGCAGTGGTGTCGTGGTCCACCACGGCCATGGTCGTGATTCCCATGGCCACCACTTCTTCCACAAGCTGCGACGGCGTGGATCGCCCGTCGGAGGCAGTCGTGTGCATATGCAAATCGATCATCCGGACCGGCCTCACCGGCGTTTCCTGGAGACGCGGGCCTTTGGCGCGACCTTGCCGGCAGCTTTCTGCCGTTCCACCAGGTTGCGGTACTCGCGAATGAGCAGGTCGAGATGCTCACGTTCCTCGTCGGCGAACTCCAGGAAGATGCGCTTGCCTTCCGACTCCTCGAAGCGATCGCCGTAGCGTTTGAAAAACTGGTGCGAGCCGCGTTCGCACTTGATCCCCACAAGCAGCGCCTGCCGGTCGTCGGCGCCCTGCCGCAGCTCGGCCGTGCCCGCCGCGAACAGGCCATGGGCTGCGCCTTTGAAGAACAGGAACGTCGGGTGCGCCTCGAGCGTAGGGTCCTCGGCGAGCAACTCGCGGTAACGCGCTTCGAGTTTGCCCAGGTGTTCCTTCTCTTCGTCCGCCAAGCGGCGAAACACCCGGCGCCCCCGCGCGTCACCGGTCAACGCGGCTGCCCGCGCATAAAACTCCAGGCCGCTCCGCTCGGTGGCGATGGCAATGCGCAGGGCGTCGCGCGCAAACAGCGCCTCCGTGGGGGCGGTCACGCGCTCGGGCTGCCGCCCGCTCTGACAGTTCACGCACGTGCCATAAATCTGCAGCACGCTCTGGCGCGCGGCGAAGTTGCGCGCTTCGGCCACTTCCTCCACCAGCGCTTCGATGTCGGAACTGAGGAACTCGTAGGATTGATTGCAGGTCTTGCAGATGAGATGGAAATGCCGGGGATGGCGATACGAATGTTCGAACCGGTAGCGCCCCTCGCCAAAGTCCACTTTGCGCGCGATGCCGGCGTCCACCATCCACTGGAGCGTGCGGTAGATCGTGGCGCGGCTGATGCGCGCGTCTTCGGCACGTATGAGATCGACGAGTTCGTCGGCCGCGAGGTGGCCTTCCTGCCGCAGGAAGACCTGCACGATGAAGTCGCGTTTGCCCGAGCGCCGGCCACCGGCAGGCCGCCGCTGCTCGATGAACTCGGAGGCCGACTGCATACGCGCGGACCCGCCGCTCAGGCGCTGAATGACGAACCGCAGCCGCAGGTGGACTTGGCGTTCGGATTCTTGATGGTGAATCCGCCACCCATGTTGTTGTCGACGAAGTCCACTTCGGCGCCGCTCAGGTACCGCAGGCTGATCGGATCAACGAGCAACTTCACACCGTTGACCTCGAACACCTGGTCCGCATCGGCGTTGCCATCGCCCTCATCGATCATCAGGCCGTACTGGAACCCTGAACACCCGCCGCCCTGCACAAACACCCGCAGCCCGGCCCCCAGCCGGCCTTCCTCGACGAGCAGTTCCGCGATCTTGGTGGCGGCCGTTTCCGTGACGTTGATCATCCCTTGATTATAGCGGCAAGGGGAGGGCGGTTCACTTCAGCAGTTTGAGCTGCCGCCCAGAGTCTTCCTCCACCACCTGGTGCAGGCTGTTGCCGTTTGCGTCCATGGTCACAATCGCCGGGAATTCGTGGGTCTGGAGGTGCCACATCGCCTCTGGCGTGCCCAGCTCCAACCACGACACATCGTCTACGCCGGTGATGCAGCGGGCGTAGAACTGCGCGGCGCCGCCAATCGCGTTGAGGTACACGGCGCCATGTTCCTTGAGCCCGGCCAGGGTTTTGGCGCCCATCCCGCCCTTGCCCATCACGGCGCGCACGCCGTAGCGGCCGATGATGTCGGCTTGATACGGCTCTTCGCGCATGCTCGTGGTTGGTCCGGCGGCGGTCACGGTCCAGGTGTCGCCGTCTTTCTTCACCACAGGCCCGCAGTGATAGAGCACGCCTCCGCGCAAGTCCGCCGGGGGGGCCTCTTTCATCAGACGCGAATGCACCGCATCGCGACCGGTGTAGACGCGACCCGACACCAGCACCACGTCGCCCACTTTCAGGCTGCGGATCGTCGCCTCATCAATCGGTGCCTTCAACACCACTTCGCGGCCCGTCCGTGGAAATCCACCGGCCGTTCCCGCAGGCAGCATCGGCGCACCGGCCACAGACGGATCGCGATAGAGCCATCGCGTGATGTCGCCGGTGGTCGCATCCACGTGGACGCCGAGACGGCGGAACGCCCAGCAGTCGTACGCCACTGACACGAAGAAACTCGCGGGCAGTCGATTGATTGCGCCGATCTTGCATCCAATGAGCGACACCGCTCCGCCAAAGCCCATCGTGCCCACGCCGATGCTGTTGACCGTGGCCATCACCTGCGCCTCAATGTCGGCCAGCCGCGCATCGGGATTCACGTCATCAAGCGTCCTGAAGAGTTGCTCTTTCGCATGCTGGTAGCCGGCGGTGCGATCGCCGCCCACGCACACGCCGACCGCGCCAGGGCTGCAGCCCTTGCCCTGGGCCTTCCAGATGGCGTGCAGGATGCACTTGCGCACGCCTTCAAGCGACCGGTCGGCGCGGCCCAGATGATCGAGTTCAACCGGGAGCGCGTATTGGGCGTTGACGTTTTCGCAACCGCCCCCCTTGAGGAGCAGCCTGACTTCGATATCGTCGCGTTCCCACTGGTCGAAGTGGATTACGGGAGTGCCCGGCCCGAGATTGTCGCCGCTGTTCTCACCCGTGATCGAGTCCACGGAGTTCGAGCGCAGCTTGCCGCGCCTGGTCGCCTCGGCGACCGCGTCACGAATCTGCGCGCGCACCCACATCTGATTGACGCCCACCGGGGTATGCACCTCGAAGGTGGCCCATCCGGTGTCCTGGCAGATGGGGCCCTCGCACGCGGCCGCCTGATCGATATTTTCGGCAATCACCGCCAGCGCCTGGGCGCCCCGTGTGCCTTCAGGCTCCTGGCCCATCGCGTGGCGCATGGCCTGACGTACATCGGGCGGCAGGTCCGTGGCTGTCCGCGTGATCAACTCCACCATGCTCTCAAAGAACTTCGACGCCATTCCCTGAGTATAAACCTGCCGCTGGAGCGGTATAGGATTGACGCATGCTGGCCGGGGTTCGCGGTGGAGTGACGATGGTTGTTGTGGCCGGCGCGTTGTGTGCGTGGGCCTCCGCCACGTCTGCCCAGCAGCAGCGAGCACCCCACGGCCGCCTCTTTCCACCGGAAAAACTGGGTGAGCTTGAGGGGCCCGATCGCGATGAGTGGCAGGAGCCCGATCGCATCATGGATGAACTCGGCATCGCTGATGGCGCCCGTGTCGCGGATGTGGGCGCCGGCGGCGGTTGGTTCACCGTGCGGCTGGCCCGCAGGGTCGGACCAAACGGGCGTGTCTTTGCCGAAGACATCCAGCGGCAGATGATCGACTCCATCAATCGGCGCGTGGAGCGCGAGGGGTTGCGCAACGTCGAGACGGTGCAGGGCACTGCGGTTGATCCAAGGTTGCCCGACAACCTTGATGCGGTGCTGATCGTTGATACGTATCCCCAGATTGAGACCCCCGTTTCGATGCTGAAGCACCTCGCGAAGTCCCTGGCGCCAAACGGGCGGCTCGGCATCGTGGATTTCCGGAAAGATGTGTACGGCCCAGGGCCTGACATGGAGGAACGGCTGGAGCCAGAGATCATCATTCGAGACGCCAAGTTGGCCGGCCTGCGCCTGCACGCACACCATACGTTCCTGCGCTACCAGTACCTGCTGGTGTTCACACGCTGACGTGCCGATGCACTCGCTGCCAGCATTCTTCACGGAATCACAGGACACCATCGCGCGAGCCCTTGATCTCATGGTGCCGGCGCCAGGGACGCAGGCGGCGTCTGCCTCCCAGGTCACCGACGCCATGCGCTACACGCTACTCGCGCCTTCCAAGCGCGTGCGCGCCGTGGTCGTGCTGCTGGCGGCGGACTTGTGCGGTCACCCTTCGCGCGCCCTCCCGGCGGCCTGCGCGATCGAAGCCATTCACGCGTCGTCTCTCATCCTCGATGATCTGCCGTGTATGGATGACGCGCCGCTACGGCGCGGCCGTCCGACGGTGCACACCGTGTACGGCGAAGCTGTCGCCGTGCTTGCGGCCTTCGGCCTGTTGAACGAGGCCTATCGGCACCTGGCTCGCAGTTATGACGCGCCGCTGGCGGCACGCCTGATCTCCTTGTGCGCCGATGCGGTTGGCCTGGATGGGCTCGTGGCAGGACAGGCCGAGGACGTCCTGGCTACGGACGCCACTCTGAACTTCGAGACCCTCGAACGCATTCACCGACGCAAGACCGGTGTGTTGTTCAGTGCGGCCGCCACCGCAGGCGCCCTGACCGCAGGAGGTTCAGCCGCCGATGTCGCGGCGTTGACCGCCTACGCCAAGAACCTCGGCCTCGCGTTTCAAGTGGTGGACGACCTGCTCGACGTGATCGGCACGCCGGAGGAAACCGGCAAGGCCGTGCGGCACGATGCGCGCAAAACCACGTTCGTTTCTTTCAGTGGCGTCGAGGGCGCGCGTGAACTGGCGCATGAGCTCTGCCGCACCGCCACCATGGCACTGGCGCCGTTTGGCCAGCGGGCCGCACGGCTCGGTGAACTCGCCGACTTCGTCGCCGCGCGGAGGTTGTAGTGGAAGGCGGCGAGAAACCACCAGCCCGCGTCGACGACCTCCGCGAGCAGTTGCGCGCGCTCGGGTATCTGGACGCACGCGTGGACCGGTTTGTGCTGGGCCGGGCCGCCACTCGCGGCCGCGGATGGTCGCTGGCGCTCGGGGCCAGCTTGCGCATCGGCGCATTGGCCGGCGTCCTTCTGGGGCCGGCGGCGGCCGTCGGGCTGTCTGCCCGTCTGCCGGGCCTGGTCACCAACGTCACCGACGCGGTGGTGCTGGCCGGGTATCTCGCGGTGCTGTTCGGCGCGGGCTCCGCGGTGCTCGCGTTCGCCGCGACCCTGGCCGGCGTGGCGCTCGCCCGCGGCGCCGCGTCAGACGCGAACTTTGCGCCACGCGCTCGCCGCGCAGCCACATTGGCCGGCCTGGCCGTGGCCGCCGCGTGCCTGGTGTATCTCACGCTGTGGTGGCGCACCACCTCCGCGCCGATGGGGCCGCTGGCCAGCGTGCCCGCGCAGGTCCTGGTGATGGCGATTGCCGTCGCGATCAGTGTGCTTGTCGGCCATGCCGTCACCGTGACGGTGCTCGCCACGCTCGTCCGCTTCGGCCTCGCGCGGTCTCTGGAACATGGATCGCCGCTGTCGTCGTGGCGCGTGCTCCTGCCGGTCGGCGTCGTCGCACTGGTCGGCGCGCTCGCCCTTCTCGCGGTGTCTGCGCAGACCGCGCCCGAGGCCGTAGCTCCCCCGCTGGCTGTGGTGCCCACAGGGGCGCGGGTGGTGGTGATCGCGATCGACGGCGTGGACATTCCCACTCTCACCCGCCTCACAGCCAGCGGGGCCCTTCCCACACTCGGGGCGCTGACTGCGCAGGCACGGGCCACCCTTCTCAACGACACCAACCGCGACCCGGCTCGTGTGTGGACGACGATCGCGACGGCGCAGACGCCTGAACGGCATGGCATCCACGCGTTGCAGGCGCGGCAGCTGGCGGGCGTGGATGGACGGCTGCGGCCGGAATCACCCGGGCTCTCCATGCTGACCGCGGCGACGGACTTGCTGCGACTCACAAGCCCGACGATCGCGTCAGGCGATGAGCGTGTGCTCCCGGCGTTCTGGGAAGTGGCGGCAACCGCCGGGCTGAGAACGGCTGTTGTGCACTGGTGGGCGACGTGGCCGGCCGGAGCCGGTCAGGGGATCGTGCTCTCGGATCGCGCCATTCTGCGCCTGGAACAAGGCGGCGCTCCCGCCGGCGAAATCGCGCCCGAGCCCCTCCACGCAACCCTCGTCGGCGGCATGGAGGCGCGGCGCGCGCGAGTGACGGCCGCGAGCGTGCACACCTGGCCAGACGGACAACCCGATCAGATCACAGGCGTGTTGAAGCGATCAGCCGAACTGGACGCCACGGTGCTCGACCTCGGCGCCGATGCCGCCCTTGGCCCCCTCGATTTGCTGACCGTGTATCTGCCGGGACTGGACATCGCGCAACACGCCCTCCTGCAGGGCGCGGACAACTCACCAATGGCCACGTCGGCAACCGCCGACCGTGTGCGCGGCCTCGAGGCCTACTACTCGTTTCTTGATGTTGCGCTCGCGCGCTGGCTCGCACGGATTCCAGACGCTGACCGGCAAGTGGTGCTCATCCTTCAGCCTGGACGAGTGCAACACGCTGCGGCAGGCCTGTTGGCGATCAGCGGATCGCTTGCATCACAAGCCGCGCTCACAGAACTCGCCCCAACCGCAGTGGCGCCAACGGTGCTGACCCTGCTCGGTGTGCCGAGCGCGTCCGATCTGGCGGGCACCGCCGCGAGGGAGCTCTTCACGCAGGACTTCACCGGCCGTTACCCGGCCCGCGTGGTCTCGACCTATGGCAAGCGCCGCGCACCCGCGCAGGTGCGCACGGGACAACCGCTCAATCAGGAAATGATCGAGCGGATGCGGAGTTTGGGGTACGTCAGATAGGTCCAGGGTCCAGAGTCCAGGGTCCTGGGGTCCTGGGGTCCCGCTAGACCTTGTCTGAGGACAAGAAGCGCCAGGCTTGCGGGAGCAACAGCGCGGCCATCACTGCCTTCACAACGTCCGCGAGGACAAACGGCAGCACGCCCTGCGTGAACGCCGCCTGGAATGATCCCGTGTACGCCATCATCCAGGTGAGGCCACCGGCGTAGATCACGACAAGCCCGGCCAGCATTGCGGTCACTGACGAGGGGAACGTGCGATCCCAGCCACGCTCGGCCAACCGGCCGACCACAAACGCCGCGAGCGGATACGCGAGCAGGTAGCCCCCGGTGGGACCAAGCAGCCGGGCGGCGCCCGGCGGGAGAATAACCGATGGTGCAAACACCTGAAGGCCCGCAAGACCGGCCGCCAGATACGCCACCTGGGAGGCGGCGCCCAGGCGCGAGCCCAGCGCGGCACCCACCAGCATGACCACCAGCGGCGTGAACGTGAACGGCACCGCCGTAAACGGCACGACCACCGTAAACTGGGCAGCAAGCGCGGTCAGCGCCACGGCAAAGACCACAGCGGCTGCGCGGGCCATCGGCACAAACGAAGCCGACGCGGAGGCGCCGAGCGACACATCGAGAAGGGACCCGCGGACAATGTTCACAGACATGCACCTGGATTCTAACGAATGCGCACCGCACTGACAATCGCCGGCAGCGACTCCGGCGGCGGCGCCGGCATCCAGGCCGACCTCAAGACGTTTGCCGCATTCGGCGTGTACGGCCTGTCGGCCATCACCGCGATCACGGCCCAGAACACGCGTGGGGTGACCGCTGTGCACGCACTGGATCCCGCGCTCGTCGTCGCCCAAATCGAGGCCGTGTGGTCGGACCTGGCTCCGGCCGCTACGAAAATCGGCATGCTGGCGAACACCGCAATCATCGAAGCGGTGACTGACGCGCTCACGCGACTCAGCCTGCCGCTCGTGGTGCTCGACCCGGTCATGGTGGCCAAAGGTGGCGACCACCTGCTCGAATCATCTGCCGTGGACGCCCTGCGCACCCGGCTGATACCCCTGGCCACCGTGCTCACCCCTAACGTTCCCGAGGCGGAAGTGTTGACGGGCCTGACCATCACCAGCATCGCGGACCAGCGTGAAGCCGCGGCGCGTCTCGTCGGCCTGGGTGCCCGCGTTGCCATAGTCAAGGGCGGGCACATGACGGGCCGCGCGGTGGACGTCTGGCACGACGGTTCGCGCGTGATCGAACTGGACGCCGAACGCATCGACACGCCGCATACCCACGGCACCGGGTGCACGTTTTCATCAGCCGTGGCCGCGTGCCTGGCGCTTGGCGCTGACCCTGAAGAAGCGGCGCGCCGCGCGAAGGCGTACGTGACCGGCGCCATCCGGAACGCGCCGGGCCTGGGCCACGGACACGGACCGCTCAATCACTTCTGGAATCTGGGACAATAGCCGCATGTTCACGCCCGACACCTATCGCGCCCGCCGCAACCGCCTGAAAAAAGACGTCGGCTCCGGTCTCCTGCTCTTCCTCGGCAACGAGGAAGTCGGGATGAACTACACCGCCAACATCTACCCCTTCCGCCAGGACAGCACGTTCCTCTACTTCTGGGCGGTCGACCAGCCCGGCCTGGCCGCTCTCATCGACATCGATCAGGACACCGAGACGCTGTTTGGCGACGACCAGACAGTGGCCGACGTTGTGTGGTCAGGACCGCTGCCGACGCTGGCGGATCGGTGCGCACCCGCCGGCATCGCCGCACACGCGTCGTCGAGCGCGCTTGCGGATCGCCTTTCGGAAGCCATTCGCCAGGGCCGCAAGGTGCACTTTCTTGCGCCGTATCGCGCCGAGCACACCGAAAAACTCTCCGCACTGCTAGGTTTGCACGGCACGATGGCGCGCGCCTATCGGTCGGAGGTTTTCCATAAGGCGATCGTCGCGCAGCGCAGCTACAAGACGGCCGAGGAAGTGGCGGACCTTGATGCGGCCGTCAACGTCTCAAAAGAGATGTACGCAGCCGCCATGCGTGCCGCGCGTCCCGGCAAGTATGAGTACGAGGTCGTCGCCGAGATTGCACGCGTCGCGCTCGCCCACGGCGGCCGGTTCTCGTTTCCGCCGATTTGTTCGGTGCACGGCGAAACGCTGCACAATCCGTTCTACCGCAACCAGATGCAGGCCGGCGACGTGATGATTCTCGATTCAGGCGCCGAGACCTCGCACTACAACGCCAGCGACATCACACGCACCATCCCTGTTGGCGGCACATTCACCGCGCAACAGAAACTCGTCTACGAAATGGTGCTGCGTGCGCAATTGGCTGCCATTGATGCTGTCAAGCCGGGCGTGCGTTATCTGGACGTGCACCTGCTGGCCGCCCGGTCGTTTGCCACAGACCTCAAGGCGGCAGGCCTCATGAAAGGTGACGTGGACGAGGCCGTCGCGGCCGGCGCACATGCGATGTTTTTCCCCCACGGGCTCGGTCACATGCTGGGCATGGACGTGCACGACATGGAGAACCTCGAAGAGCGCCTCGTCGGTTACCGGCCCGGCCTCGATCGCAGCACCCAGTTTGGCCTGGGCTATCTCCGGCTAGCCCGCGAAGTGGAGCCCGGATTTGTGCTCACCGTGGAGCCCGGCCTCTATTTCATTCCTGCGCTGATCGATCAGTGGAAGGCCGACGGCACACACACCGCGTTCATCAACTTCGCGGAAGTCGAGAAATTCCGCGACGCCCGGGGATACCGCATCGAAGACGATGTGCTCGTGACCGAGGGCGGCCATCGCGTGCTCGGTCAGCCCATACCGAAGACCGTGGCCGACGTCGAAGCCGCGTGCCGGGGCTGAAGCGGTGTCGACATCGGTGTAGCCGGGTCTTCAGACCCGGCTACACGCATGTCGAAGCCGCCCTGGAACGCTGACACGTATACTGGTTTGATGCTGGCGGTGACCCGCGCCCCGTTGTCTGTTGACGCCCTCACCGCGGAGGTGGAGGCGTCCGTCCGCACGCGTGGCGAAGGGTGCGGCGCCCTCGCGTCGTTCCTGGGCGTGGTGCGCGCCACCCATCAGGGCCGCGCGGTCAGGTATCTCGAGTACGAGGCCTTCGACGCGCTTGCCCTCAAAGTCTTCGCGCAGATTCAAGCTGAGGCCGCGGACCGTTGGCCTGGCGCCGCGCTCGGCATCGCGCATCGCGTGGGCCGCCTCTCCATCGGCGAGGCCAGCGTCGTCATCGTCGCGGCCACGGCCCACCGTGCAGAATCGTTTCAGGTATGCCGGTACGCCATCGAACGGATCAAACAGATCGCGCCGGTGTGGAAGCATGAATTTTTTGAGGACGGCGAGGCCTGGGTCGAAGGCGCAGTCGTGAATCCCGATGATGAGGCCGCGCGGGCGCGGGCGCTGGAGATCGCATGCGCGTAACCGTGCGCCTCTTCGCACGGCTGCGCGAGCTGGCCGGGGCAGAAAGCCTGATGGTGGAGGTGCCCACTCCGGCAACGGCCGCGACGGTGTGGCGTGCCTTGTGTGTCACGGCGCCGGCGCTGGCCCCGTTCGAGCGCGCGGTGTCGTGCGCGATCAATACCAACTTTTCGCGAATGTCCCAGCCGGTGGCCGACGGTGACGATGTCGCATTTCTTCCGCCGGTGTCCGGCGGGTGATGGAAACGTATGACTCCGCAAGTCAGTGAAAAACTCAAGTCGATGGAGGCGCGGTACGAAGAGCTGATGCGCATGGTCAGCGATCCGGCCATCCAGGCGGACCAGACCACGTACCGCACGCATACCAAGGCGCTGGTGGAACTTCAGCCCGTGGTTGAGGGCTACCAGCTCTGGCGCTCGCTCGATCGTCAGCTGGCGGAAAACCGCGAACTGGCCGACAGTGACGATGCGGAGATGGTGGCGTTGGCCAAGGAAGAAATTCCCGGGCTCGAGGCGCGCATCGAGGCGCTCGAGGGCAAACTCAAGCTGCTGTTGGTGCCGAGGGACCCCAATGACGACCGCAACGTTGTGCTCGAGTTGCGAGCCGGCACGGGCGGCGACGAGGCCGCGCTGTTTGCCGGCGATCTGTATCGCATGTATTCGCGTTACGCCGAACGACAGGGCTGGAAGATCGATGTCCACTCGATGAGTGAAAACGGCATCGGCGGCCTGAAGGAAGTGGTGGCATCGGTGGAAGGACGCGGCGTCTACGGCATGCTCAAACATGAGAGCGGCGTCCACCGGGTGCAGCGCGTGCCCACGACCGAAGCCAGCGGGCGCATTCATACGTCAACAGCCACAGTCGCCGTGTTGCCTGAAGCCGAGGAAGTGGACGTCCAGATCGAAGCGAAAGACCTCCGCATCGACACGTTCTGTTCCAGCGGCCCCGGCGGCCAGAGCGTCAACACCACGTACTCCGCGGTGCGCATCACGCACCTGCCCACCGGCGTGGTGGTTTCGCAGCAGGATGAGAAGTCGCAGATCAAGAACCGGCAGAAGGCCATGAAGGTGCTTCGCTCCCGGCTGTACGAGATGGAGTTGCGCAAGCAACAGGATGCCATCGCCAAGGAACGTCGCGGCCAGGTCGGCACGGGCGAACGGTCGGAGAAAATCCGCACCTACAACTTCAAGGAAAACCGCATCACCGACCACCGCATCAACTTCACGATGCATCAGTTGCAGTACGCGCTTGACGGCGATCTCAACGAATTGATCGAGCAGATGAACGCGCACGTGCAGGCGGAGAAACTCAAGCAGGCCACCGAGGAACCGGGATCGATGCAATGACCCTGGTCGCATCGGTCGTGGACGCGGCGGTGGCGCGCCTGTGCGCAGCCGGCTTCTCGCGCGACGACGCGAGGCGCGATGTTGGGGTGCTCGCACGATCGATTCTGCAGTGGAGCCTGGCGGATTGGCTGGCGCAGTCGTCCACTGAAGCACCGGCGGATTTCGCGCCCACACTCGACGCCCTGATCGCGCGCCGGGCGCGCCATGAGCCCGTGGCGTACCTGCTTGGGGAAAAGGAATTTTACGGGCGCCCTTACCGGGTTACCCGCCACACCCTGATTCCGCGACCTGAGACCGAGGGGCTGGTGGATGCCACCCTCGCGTGGTTGCGCGAGCGTGCGGAAGGCGCCCTGCGACCTCCGCGCATTATTGACGTTGGCACCGGCAGCGGCTGCATCGCCATCACACTGGCGCTTGAGGGCGCGTCGTTAGGCGCGAAAATCAGCGCGACTGATATTTCACCTGACGCGCTGGCCACCGCGCGCGAGAATGCGCACAGGCTCGGCGCCGCCACCGTGCACTTTCATCAGGGCGACCTGCTGGCCGACGTCGCACTTCCCGTTGACGCGATCGTCTCCAACCCGCCCTACGTGCCGTCGCACGGCAGACAATCGATGCAGCCGGACGTGGCCGACTACGAACCCTCGACTGCCCTTTTCGCAGGAGACGATGGGCTCGACGTGATCCGGCAGTTGATTCCCGAGGCACGCCGCGGGCTGGCTCCTGGTGGAGTCTTGATCATGGAGGTGGGCATCGGTCAGGCGGACGCCATCACCGCGCTGCTGGAGGCCGCGGGCTTTGCCGGCGTTGAACGTCACGCCGACCTGCAGGGAATCGCCCGAGTCATCGTGGCGCACGTGCCAGGGCCGCCTGGGGGCCCGGGCCTATAATTTCCACCATGTCCTGTTTGTTCTGCCGAATCATCGCCGGCGAGATCCCCGCATCGCGCGTGTACGAAGACGAGACCCTGATCGCCTTCGACGACATCCATCCGCAGGCGCCGATGCACGTGCTTATCGTGCCCCGTCTGCACGTGCCGACGCTCAACGCGCTCGACCCGTCACACGATGCGCTCGTCGGGTCCATGATCCGCCGGGCCGCCGCCATCGCCAAAGACCGTGGGTTCGATGAAGGCGGTTACCGTACGGTGTTCAACTGCAACGCCCAGGCTGGCCAAACGGTGTTCCACATACATCTTCATGTGTTGGGCGGGCGGACGCTCGCGTGGCCTCCTGGATAATGAGCCAATTGGCCAATGGGGCAGTGAGGCAATGGGACCCTGGACCCTGGACTCTGGACCCTGGACGGCGCTCAGAGCACGTTCGATAGTTCTGCGAGGGAGCGAATCACCGTGATGGTCGGGTCGTCGAGCGTGACCCGCTGCCCGCGGTCGAGCAGGACCGCGCGCATGCCGGCCTGGCGCGCGCCGTGGACGTCGTGGGCCAGGCTGTCGCCCACCATCACCGCGCGCGACGCTGAAACCTCCATCCGCTCCAGCGCTTCCTGAAAAATGCGGGGGTCGGGTTTCATGTAGCCGAATTCCGCCGATGACACGGTGACTGACATCAGCCCTTCGATGGCGAAATGGGCCTGGAACGATGTCAGGCAGCGATGGGAATTTGAAATCAGTCCCAGCTTCACGCCGCGGCCATGCAAGGCCGTCAGCGCCGCCGGCACGTCGTCGTACATCTCGAAGTGGTGGTGCTGGGCCCAGTCGTCGTAGATCTCGCGGGCGGCGGTCTCCACCCCGGGGCCACTGCCGCCCATCAGCTCGATGATTCGGGCGGTGTACCGCGTGAAGAGCAGGTCATGGTAGAGCTGGTCGGCTGAGTCCAGCATGGCGGCGGCGCCCGCCACGGCGGTCTCAAACGTCGCGGGATCCACCTCGACACCGTAGCGCACGCACGTGCCTGCATACCCTGCGCCGAGGAACCTGGGACCGGGCCGGATCAGCGTAAAGTCAACGTCGAAAAAGACGGCATCGGTCTCGGCCACTGAACTGATTATAGAATAAGGGTTTACACCACCCAATGCGCGACTGGAAAGACACGCTCAACCTCCCCCGGACCGACTTCCCGATGAAGGCGAACCTGCCGACCGCCGAGCCGGCCACGCTGGCACGTTGGGCCGGGATGAATCTGTACGAGGCCATCCGTAGCCGCCGCGCGGGCGCGCCGAAATTTGTGCTGCACGACGGCCCGCCGTACGCCAATGGCCAGATTCACATCGGCCACGCGCTCAACAAGATCCTGAAAGACTTCATTGTGAAGTCGCAGACGATGGCCGGGCGGGACGCGCCGTATGTGCCCGGGTGGGACTGCCACGGCCTGCCGATCGAACTCAATGTCGAGAAGGAGCGGGGTCCCGCGTCGAAGAGCGGTTCTGTCGGCGATTTCCGGCGTGCGTGTCGCGAATACGCGGCGACGTTTGTCGCGTCGCAGCGCGCGGACTTCGAGCGATTGGGTATTTTCGGTGACTGGGATTCGCCGTATCTCACGATGAACTTTGGTTACCAGGCCGCGATTGTGCGGGCGCTGGGGAAGTTCGTCGCGCGAGGCCTCGTCTACAAGGGCAAGAAACCCGTGCATTGGTGCCTTCGCGACCGTACGGCGCTTGCCGAAGCAGAAGTCGAGTACGAGACGCACCGCTCGCCGTCTATCTACGTGGAGTTTCCGCTGTCGAGCGCGGATACGACACTGGCGTCGCGTGTACCGGCGCTTGCGGGCCGATCCGTCTCGGTGCTGATCTGGACCACCACGCCGTGGACGATTCCGGCGAACCTGGCGGTGGCGTTCCACCCTTCGCTTGAGTACGGGGCCTTTGAGTACGAGGGGCGGGCGGTCATCGTGGCGCGCGGTCTGGCAGAGCGCGTCAGTGCGGCCACCGGCCGGCAGTTGGGCGCGCCCCTCGCGACATTCCCGGGCACGGCGCTTGAGGGTGTGGCCTTTCGACATCCCCTGTACGACCGCGATTCTCAGGGCGTCCTTGGTGATTACGTCACGCTCGAACAGGGCACGGGTGCGGTTCACACGGCCCCGGGCCACGGCGTGGACGACTTCAACACGGGCGCGCGCTACGGCCTGCCGATCACCACACCAGTCGGCACTCACGGCCGGTTCGAAGAAGGCACGCCGGTTGTTGGTGGGCTGAAGGTCTTTGAAGCGAATCCCGTGGTGGAAGCTGCGCTGCAGGAGCGCGGACGCCTCTGGTTCAGGACCGACTTCGAACATTCGTATCCCCACTGCTGGCGTTGCCACCAGCCGGTGATCTTCCTGGCCACGCCGCAGTGGTTCATCCGGATGGACGACCTGCGCGCGGACGCCACCGCGGCATCGGACCATACGAAGTGGATTCCGTCGTGGGGCCGCGAGCGGATGACCGGAATGTTTGCGTCGCGCCCCGACTGGTGCATCTCGCGGCAGCGCGCGTGGGGCGTCCCGATCCCGGCCGTGACCTGTGTGGGCTGCGGCCGGTCGCACCTGACGCCCGCGCTCGTGGAACGCGCGGCCACCGTGTTTGCGCGTGACAACGCCGACGCGTGGTACGACCAGCCCATCGAGGCGTTCCTGCCTGATGGATTTGCATGTGACGCGTGCGGCGGCCAGACGTTTGAGCGCGAGCACGACATCCTGGATGTCTGGTTCGACTCGGGCTCCAGTCACGAGGCCGTGCTGGCGCAGCGATCTGACCTGACCTGGCCGGCCGACATGTACCTGGAAGGCACCGACCAATACCGCGGCTGGTTCCAGTCGTCGTTGCTCGTCGGTGTCGGCACGCGCGGCCGCGCCCCTTACGAATCCGTGCTGACGCATGGTTTTGTCGTGGACGACCACGGCCGCAAGATGTCGAAGTCTCTCGGCAACGTCATCGCACCGCAGCAGATCATGAAGGACACGGGCGCCGATGTCCTGCGCCTGTGGGTGGCGCTGGTCAACGTGCGCGATGAAATCCGCCTGGGCAAGGAAGTGCTGGCCCGCACGGTTGAGGCCTACCGCAAGATCCGCAACACGTTCCGGTATCTGCTGTCGAACCTGTACGACTTCGATCCGGCCACCGACCGCGTGGACCTCGACCAGCTGGATGAAGTGGACCGGCACATCCTCTCGCGGTACGCGCAGCTTGAGACACTCGCCCGTGCGGCGTACGACGAGTACGACTTCCAGGCGTTGTCCCATGCCGTGACGGAGTTCGTCACGGTGGATCTGAGCGCGCTGTACCTGGATGTCTCGAAGGATCGGCTCTACACGTTCCGCGCCAATTCACGGGAACGCCGGTCCGCCCAGACCGCGGTGTACGCAATTGCCGATGGCCTCACTCGCCTGCTGGCGCCCCTGATGCCGATGACGGCCGATGAGATCTGGGCGCGGCTGCCGGGCTCGCGCGAAGCATCGGTGCATCTGGCCGACTTCCCCAGCAGCCCACCAACGTGGATCAACGACGCGCTGGACCTGCGGTGGGAAACCCTCGCCAAGGTTCGGCGGGACGTGAACGAGAAGCTGGAACTCGCGCGAGGCCAGAAAGTCATCGGCGCGCCGCTGACGGCGCACGTCACGCTGACCGTGGGGGACGCGGATTTGTACCAAACGCTCAAGGCCGAAGAAGCGGGCCTGCCGATGTTGTTCATCGTGTCGGCCGTGACATTGAAGCGTGCGCCTGCCGATCAGGCCACTGCCGTCGAGGTCAAGGTGGCGCACGCCGCTGGAGACAAGTGCCCGCGGTGCTGGCGTTTTGTGCCTGCGTTGATCCCCGTCGGTGATGGCGACGCGTTGTGCCCCAGGTGTGAGGAGGCCGTGCGTGTTGCCTGAAGCCGCTGACGCCCAGCCGGGCAGCCCGACACCGGTGCCGTTCGTTGTCACACCAGCGGCCGGGCGCGTCCGCCACTTCTGGTGGTTGACCATTGGCCTCATCGTGGCCGATCAGGTCACCAAAGCCCTCGTCAACAGCGCGCTGGGGCTTTATGACAGCACGACCGTGATCCCGGGCTTTCTCGACCTGGTGCATGTGCGAAACGAAGGCGTGGCCTTCGGCCTGCTCAACAGCACCAACCTGCCCTACAAGGCGGCGATTACGACCGCGCTCGCCCTTGCGGCGCTGGGCGGCATCGCCCTGTACGCGCGACAGTTGCAGCCGCGTGAATGGGTGGCGCGCCTGGGCCTGGCGTGTATCCTTGGCGGCGCGGTGGGCAACCTCATCGACCGGGTGCGTCAGGGCTACGTGCTCGACTTCGTGGACGTGTACTGGAACACGTGGCATTTCTGGGCCTTCAACGTGGCCGATGCGTCGATCACAATTGGCGCGATTCTCGTGTTTGTTGATCTGCTACTGGTGAAACATCATGCATCCGATCCTGTTTAGTGTTGGCGACTGGCCCGTCTACTCCTACGGCGTGCTGCTGGCTGCGGCGTACCTCGTCGGACTGCAGCTGGGTGTGGTGCGTGCGCGACGCGCGGGCGTGGACCCGGCCAAGGTCATGGACCTGGGCATCTACCTCATCATCGCCGCGCTCGTGGGCGCCAAGCTCATGCTCATCGCCGTGGACTGGGAGTACTTCCGGTCGCAGCCACGCGAACTGCTGTCACTCGTCCGCGCCGGCGGCGTGTTCTACGGCGGGCTGATCCTCTCCGTCACTGTGGGCTTGTTGTTGATCCGACGATACAAGTTGCCCGTGTGGACCACCGCCGATCTCATGGCGCCAGGCATTGCGCTGGGGCACGTGATCGGGCGCTTCGGTTGCCTCCTGGCCGGCTGCTGCTACGGCCGCCCCACCGACGTCCCCTGGGCCATCACCTTCACGAATCCACTCGCCGCCACCAACGTCGGTACACCGCTGCAGATCCCGCTCCATCCCACGCAGTTGTACGATGCCGGCGCCGAACTCCTCATTCTGGGAATCTTGCTGCTGACTGAGCGGAAGGGAAAACCGTTCGCGGGCCGCACCTTCTGGGCCTACCTGATGCTCTACGGCATTTCGCGGTTCGTCATCGAGTTCTACCGCGGTGACGCAGGCCGCGGCACCGTGATGGCCGGGCTCTCCACGTCGCAGTTCGTGTCTCTGCTGCTGGTGCCGCTCAGCCTTGGCATGCTCGCCTGGCTGCGGCGTCGTGGACAGGCCGCAAAGGCCTGATCGCCACACCATGGCCGCACGCACCCGACTGGAGGTCGGCGCGGCCGACGCCGGCGCGCGGCTCGATCAATTTCTGGCCGCCCACCTCGAGGGCGTATCGCGCTCGCAGATTCAGCGGCTGATTCGCGACGGACACGTCTCGGTATCGGCCGGAGACGCCAAGGCCAGCCTCGCCGTGACGGCAGACCTCGTGGTCGAAGTGGAAGTGCCACCGCCCATGCCGGCCACACCTGGCGCGGAAGATCTGCCGCTCACCATCCTCCACAACGACGCCGACATCGTCGTCATCGACAAACCTGCCGGGATGGTGGTGCATCCGGCCGCCGGACATGCCACCGGCACGCTCGTGAATGCGCTGCTGCACCACGTGACCGGACTGTCGGGCATCGGCGGCACGGAGCGGCCCGGCATCGTGCATCGGCTTGATCGCGGCACGTCTGGCGTGATGGTGGTGGCGAAACACGACCGGGCCCATCGCGCATTGTCGGCGCAGTTTCACGATCGACTGGTGCGCAAGGAATACCTCGCGCTGGTGTGGCATGCGCCGCCAGTGGGGCTGCATATCGACGACCCGCTGGGGCGTGACCCCAACCATCGGCAGCGGATGTCAGGCCGGGCCAAACGGGGCCGCTCCGCCCTGACAGATGTGATCGCCGTGGAAGCGCTCCGGGGTGTCTCGCTCGTGCGCGTGTCGATCGGCACCGGGCGCACGCACCAGATTCGCGTGCACTTGAGTGAACATGGTTTTCCGCTGGTGGGCGACGCCCTTTATGGCGGCGTCCACAAGCGCCTGCCAACGCACCTCGCGGCGGTGGCGCGACTGACCCGGCCATTCCTGCACGCCGCGCGCCTGTCGTTTTCGCACCCGTCAGACGGACGCATGATGACGTTTGAGGCGCCATTGCCGCCCGACCTTCATAGTGTGATTACCGCCCTGCGCCACACCGCGGCCAGGGCGTGACGGAAGGGTACTGACAGTGGCAGCCGACAACCCTGTTGACGTGATGTTTCAAGGGCGTGTGATTCGCGTGGAGCGCGAGCAGGTCACGCTCGACAACGGCCGCACGGTAGCGATCGAGGCCGTGCGCCATCGGGGCTCTGTGGTGATCATTGCCCGGCCCGCGCCAGGCCACGTCGTGCTGATTCGCCAATACCGCCCGGTGATTGGGCAGTGGATCTGGGAACTGCCGGCCGGCAGCCTCGACGAGGGCGAATCACCCGACACGGCAGTGGTGCGTGAGTGCGAAGAAGAGATCGGCCTCACACCGGGGCGGGTCACCCTGCTCGCATCGTGGTACCCCACGCCGGGCTTCTGCGACGAGATCATGCACTTCTACCTGTGCGACGACCTGTCCGTCCCCGCCGGGCCGATTGCCCGGGATGAGGACGAACAGATTGAACCGGCGACGGTCAGCCTCGCCGACCTCCGGGCGATGATCGCCGACGGCCGCGTGAAAGACATGAAGACCGTCGTCGGCCTGTCGCTCGCAGACGCTAACGGCCTGGCCGATTCTTCGGCACGCTGACCGTCACCGACGTTTGCGTCGTCTGGCCCGCAACGTCCGTGGCAGTGATGGTCACGGTGTAGACGCGGCCTGCCCCGCCGCTCGCGCGCTCCGCACGCAGGAACACGATGTGGTTGGTCAAGACCAACCAGTCGGGCGACGTGTTCCCGTCCCCAGGGCCATTCACCGGCTCGTTACTGGTCACCGACAGGCTGGTGGTCACGGGACCGCACCCGTCAGTGGCCGTGTGACCCATCCACACGGGGATCAACCAGTGATTCGCGGGCCACAACACGGTTGAGCTGGCCCACACGCCGGAGATCGTCGGTGGGGCATTTACCACGGTCACGGTGGCTGTCGCCGAGTTGTTGTCAGGGATCAGGTCGCTCGTGTCGGAGGTGACCGATGCCGAGGTGTCAAGCGGAGTGCCGTTCGCCACCGCACAGCCGATCGTCGCGGTGAACGCAAACGACTCGGACGCACCCGCTGCAAGGGAGGCGAACGTCGTGACCGTGGCGTTGGCGGACACCGCGACGTTCTGCGCCAGGAACCCACCGTTGTTGGTCACAGTGACGGTGTACGTCACCACGTCCCCCGCAGACGGCGTCGGGACATCTGCCGAGATGGTCACCTCGAGGTCCGCAGTCGGCGGCGGGAATCTGAAGTACGCCACCGGCATGTCGTGGTCGGACGCCCCCTCGGGCCGCGTGGCATCGTCGGTGAACACAGGACCGCCCGGGAAGTCTGAGTTGCCCCGCGCAATGGCGTATCGCTGCAGATAGGAGGCGGCCACGGTATTGACCAGCACGTGATCGAGCGCCTGCGGCGTTCCCTCGAAGATGAAGCTGTACCGATCGGTCAGGGGCAGACTGTCGGTCAGGTTCAGGAAATCCGGCGTGACGAAATCCGGGCTGAGGTCGACCACGATCTGGTCGTCTGGTGTTGGCAGACCTTTGATGACGGCAATGGGATCCGTGTAGCCATCGTTGAACTCGTACGCGTTGTAGTCGCCCACCGAGATGACGGCCGTGCCTGGGTTTCCCACCTGGAGGCTCTGCAGCAACTGGGCGACCGATTCGGCCTGTGCCGTGCGTTTGGCGCGAACGCGGTCTCCCTCGGTTCCGATCAGGTCCACGTCGATAAACGATCGGAGGTGGTTGACGACCACGATCACCGGCCGTGGGTTCACGCTCAGGGGATCGACCGTGGCACGCAACACGAGTGGCGGACGGTCGTGCAACAGCGAGGACCCGCCGCCTGGCGGCGTGAACGTACCGGCCGGCTCCGCCGTGACCGAGTCAATCTGCACGCGAGACGTCTTGACCAGGAAACCGACGTTCTGTGACGAAGGCGTGACGCCATCGGCGAGCATGGCCACCACGAGCCGGGCCTGGTAACCAGGGTTCGGTTCGCCGGCTGCCACGGCGTCGGCGTTGACCTGATCCGCCAGTGCCTGTAGCGTCGGCTCGTCGAGAATCTCGATGTGGCCGATGACATCGGGCGACTGCATCAACTGGCGGATAGCGAGTGCCGCCTTCCGCCGCCGGGTCTCGTTGCCCGCGAAGTTTTCGATGTTGAAACCGGCCACTGTGAACTCGCCGGCCACAGGAACGGGCACCGACACGCCGGCCATGTTCGGTCCGGCCACAATCGGGGCCTCGGGCAACAGCTTGTAGGCTCCGAACGAATAGTCGAGTGGACCGACCACGCCGCCGATCGTCACGTTGGAGGTCACCAAGACCACGACCGAACCCACCAGACCATCGGTGTCGATGAAGATCCGCTCAGGGTTCCCGTCGAAGCGCGGGATACAGCAATCGACCAGACCCGTAGTCGGATCGGCTGGGACCGGGTCGGCGATAGGAATGCCCGGCTCACGCATCGGCCTCGTGACACCAGGCAGTACGGTGGCGATTTCGCCAAAGTCATCGGTCGGCGCGACCGAGACAAGTTCGGCCGCCTGCATCCGCATCCCTTCGAACGACTCGAGCTGGTCCGGTGCCCCATTCGGGTCGAGCATCGCGGTGGTCAGCGTCACTGGGGCAGGAAGGGGGTTTCCACTGGACTGCACCACCACATCGCCCGGCAGCGAACTCTCCAGCTGCGTGAGGCTGAAGAACTCGCCAGCTGTGCCCTGGACGATGACCGCATCTCCGGCTGCGACAGCGGGAACCGCGCCCGTGAACACAAACAGCGCCTGCGAGGTCGCCGCGTTGGCATCACCGTTGTCAGGTGTCTGCACAAAAAAGCCGTTCGACTTCCGGGCGGTCACGATACCGGTGGTGGTGACGTCAAGGCCCAGGTACGGTGTGACGGTGGAAGCGCCCTGAATGTCGTGGATCGCGGCGGGAGCGAAGGTGCAGCTTCTGGTTGGTGATGCGCTGTTGCGAGGGTTGGGGGCACCGCTCGCGAAGTCGACGTTGTTGTTGTTCGAGTCAAAGCACCCGCCGCGCTTGCGCAGGGACGCCAGCGTATTGCTGAGCGCAGAGGCCGGTCCCGCGCCTTCGTCGCACGTGGCCGTGGACCCGTAGCCGACCAGGTCCGCGGTACCGGTCAAAGGACATGATCCGGCAATCGGCGTGATGTTGGTCTGCAGCGCGACTTTGCCGGAGCCCGCCGCCATGGCAATGGTACCGGTCGCGTCCTGCGTGGGCAGCGGCGTTGATGGCGTTGTGCCGGCCGCCTGCTGAATCAGATAGTAGCCGCCCGGCGCAATGGTCCCGCTGAGCGGCGTCACCGCCCAGGTGCCGCTGCCCGTCGCCGACGCGTACTGCACCGACCATCCGGTCACGTTGATCGGCGCGGCGCTGCGATTGAACAATTCGACGAAGTCGTTGCTATATGGCGCACCGGAGTTGCCGCCTCCGCCATAGACCTGGCTGATGACGACATCCGAGGTCACGGGAGGCGGCGGCTCGTCGTTCGTGATGGTCCCCACGCCCTGGCCATCCGATACCGTCGCGCCAACCACATTGCTGAGCGCCACCGAGAACTGCTCGTTGGCCTCGAACGTGAGATCCCCGTTTACGACCACGGTGAACGTATAGGTGGTCTCGGCTGGAGGGATCGAGACCGCGAACTCCGAACGCGCCTGATAGTCGGCATCAAGAATCGTCGCGGTTCCGTCTGCGGTGGCGATATCAAACGTGACGCCGGAATGTACGCCCGTGACAGTGACCGTGAACGTCGCATCGACCGTACCGCCGCTGCCTTCAGTGACACTGACGTTATCGATGGCGATAGTTGGCCCCGTGATCCCGACAAACGACTGGCCGGTGTTCACGCCCCCTGGCGTGGCCGCCGCAGCCGCGCTCCAGGTGAAATCGCTGTACGTCGCGCCCGTCCCCACGAGCTGCATCGACTGGCCCACCGCACCGCTACCATTCTGCAAGACGCCAATGTCCGTGCTCGTCAGCCCATTCGCCGGACCGTTCGTGGCGGCGAAGGCGCCTTCGTAGCTGAGAAACTGAATGACCGTCGTGCCCTGCACGAGGGCCACGCCGTCGGGGGCGCCGTTCTGGATCCCGACGGTCGGGAACGAAATGGCGCCGAAGCCATTCTGCTGATCGGCGATCACGCCCGACAGCGGCACCGTGCCATAGCTGGCACCGCCAGACCCGTTGTACAGCACGATCGAGTAGCCCGTCAGATCAGTGCCGGCGGGTCCCGCTATCTCGACTAACTCGCCGGTGTCGGTGCCGGTGTTGTCGTAGTGAATCTCATTGATGAAGACGGTGGGGGCACCTTGAATACTGGAACTGACGGCGAACGCACACAGGACAGTCGCCAGCAGACACTTGAGGAGTCGGGTCATAGGGTGGAGTGTACGCGCAGGGTATGTCACTGGAGTCAGGTGTACGTAAATTCTTCGAGTCAGCCTGGCGCTGGCGCGATGCGAACTCCGGGCCTATAGTAAGCACCATGACGCACGACCATCCCGAAAACGAAAAGAAGCCGACCGACGCCGACTCGACCGACCAGATCGCGGAGATCGACCTGGAACGGGTCTCAGGCGGTGCCGGCATCCAGCCTCAGGAACTCAAGACGCCCACCAAGCTCAAAACGGAGTGGATCACCTCGATCAAGGGCGAGTAGAGCGCACTGCACAACGGCCGTAAAGCACGTCAGTGCTCTCTTCACCATGAAGATCCATGAAGGTCCATGAAGTTTTTTGACGGGCCGTCAGAAGCGCAGGCTTGGGGTGCCGCCTTCGCCTTCATGGATCTTCATGTTCTTCATGGTGATAGCACTGCCCATCACAACGGCGACAGATCCGGCACTATCGGGACTTCGGGTCGAGCTTTGCCGCGAGTTTGGCAAACCGCGGCGTCGGACCAGTCCAGCGCAGGTCGTCAACAGTATCGAACACGGGGATGTCGGTGCGCAGGGTGGCAAGATCGCGGAACAGGTAGGCGAGTTTTCGATCGCGTGACAGCGTTTCGGCCAGCCGCGCGGGGCTCGAGGCGTTGGCGTGCCATTCTTTCCAGTCATCGGGAATGGCTTCAAGCGTGCCGAAGCGGGCCAACACGGCCGCACTCGATTTCGCCCCCCATCCCGCCAGACCCGGATAGCCGTCAGCGGCATCACCAACGAGCGCCAGATAGTCGGGGATCGACGTGGGCGGCACACCAAATTTCTTCACGACCCCGGCTTCGTCGAGCGTCACGCGCGTGCGGCGATTCAACTGCACGACCCTGGTGCCGCGCACACACTGCGCCAGGTCCTTGTCTGGCGTGCAGATGATCACCTGCTCGACCGCCGGGTCCTGTGCGGCCCTGGCTGCGGCGGCGGCAAGGGCATCATCGGCTTCGAACTCCACCATCGGCCAGACCACCACGCCGAGGGCGGTCAGCGCGTCTTCAAGCACCGGGAATTGCGCCATCAGATCGCGTTCAACGCCGGCGCTTGTTTTGTATCCGCGCCACAGGCGGTTGCGGAAGGACTCAATCACATGATCGGTCGCCACCCCCACGTGGGTGGCGCCCTGGGTGATCATCCCCATGACGGAGCGCAACACGCCGCGAACCGCGGCCACCTCGCGCCCGTCTGCATCCACCGCCGATGGCAAGGCGTGGTAGTGCCGAAACAGTTCGTACGTACCGTCAACGAGGTGGACGACCATGGGACGGCCGCACACCGAAGTGACGCCGATACGTCGTCACGAAATGACTGAGGGAGCCGAATCCGACGCTGTAACAGGTTTCGGTCACGCCCGCGCCGTCACGAAGCCGGCGGCGCGCCTGCGCCAGCCTCACGTCCCGCAGCCGGCGATGCGGCGTCTGCCCTTCCAGTTCCTGAAAGACGCGGGCGAAGTGGTAGACGCTCATGCCGGCATCGCGCGCCAACCTCGACAGCGAAAGCGGCTCGGCGTAGTGAGACTCCATCAGTGCCTTCGCGCGATCGATCCGCGCGGCGTACCACGAGAGCTGATGGGCGCGAAACAGCGGCTTCGGCGTTCCTCCACCGGCGCCACCTTCGGCCCGCTCGCCTCGCATCGACCAATACAGCGCACCGGCAATGGCCTCCGAGCGCGCCTCATCGCCGGCGGCCGCGTCAGCCAGCTGCAGCCTGAGGTAGCCACGTCGATTCGTCAGCGGCGCCACCGGAGCTCCCGCCACGGCTGCGCCTTCGCGACGCAGGCTTTCAACGGCTTCATCGGTGTAACGAACAGACAGGCAGCAATCGTCGGGATACTCACTCTCGTGCGCGCACGAAAATTCCATGCCCGTTGATGTCACAAACATGTGGCGAGGCGTGACGTCCTGCCAGGCGCCGGCGACGCGTACGCGAAAAGCACCAGACTCCACAAAACTCAGCGCATGGCTCGACGCGCGCTCGACGTCAGGGTCGCGATGCGCGACATGAGGTTCATGGTCGAACCGCGCCAAGGCGATGGCCTCAGTGCGCACGAGCGGTGTCACGCGATTCACCTGCTGATTTTGGCACATTGCCAAAGTCGCAAGAAACCGCAAGTCTCTGCGCGGCTGGGCGTTCTACATTCCGTAAATGATGAATCAGGACGTATTGCCCCTGCGCGAGGCCGCGTGGCGGGCGTGGTTTTCCGGAGACGAGGCCGCGCTGCGGCGCATCCTTCCGCCAGACTTTATCGGCATCAGTGCCGACCCGGGGCCGCTGCTGTCGCGCGACATGGTGATTGCGCAGTCGCGCGCCTTCCGAGCCGCCGGTGGCCGGCTGGTAAGCCTCGAGTTTCCGGAGACACAATTCCAGTGCGACGGCGCCGTTGTGGTTCTCTACGGTCGATTTGAATCGGTCATCGAGTCGGGCGGTGCGCAGAAGACCAGCCGAGGCCGGTTGACCGAGATGTTCGTCACCCGCGACGGTGTGCTCGTGCACACCGGCTGGCACCTGGATGGCGTAGCACCGTAACGGCGGTGCCCGCGCCTACACCAGGCTGAGCTTCTTCGCCGTACCGGCCGGCGTCAGCGCGAGCGCCAGCACTTCGTCCACTTCGGTCACGAAGTGCACCGTCAGTCCGGTTCGGAGCTCATCGCTGAGATCCTCGCGCACATTGGTCTCATTCTGTTTGGGCACGATGACCCGGTGAATGCCATACCGCCGCGCGGCCAGGACCTTTTCCTTGATGCCGCCGACCGGCAACACACGCCCCGAGAGCGTAATCTCGCCCGTCATCGCCACATCGCCGCGCACCGGGCGACCTGACAGCGCCGACGCGATCGCCACCACCATCGTCACGCCCGCCGATGGACCATCTTTCGGGATGGCGCCAGACGGCACATGCAGATGGATCTCCGAATCCTTGTAGAACTGTGGATCCACGCCGTACGACGACGCGTGGGTGCGGAACCAGGACAAGGCGATGCGCGCAGACTCCTTCATGACGTCGCCGAGTGACCCCGTCAACGTCAACGCGCTGCCGCCGGCCATCCGCGAGGCTTCGATGAAGAGGACGTCGCCGCCGACCGGCGTCCACGCGAGGCCAATCGCCACGCCGGGGTCCTTGGTGCGATCCTCGAGCGCCTCATCAAGGTGCCGCGCTCCGCCCAGCAACTCCTCCACGACTTCGGGGGTGACGATCACGGGCGTCCGGTCCCCTTCCGCGTGGCGGCGGGCGATCTTGCGGCAGACCGAACCAATCTCACGCTCGAGGTTGCGCACGCCCGCCTCTCGTGTGTAGCCCCGCACGATGGACGCGAGCGCGGCGTCGGTAAAGCTGATGACCTGGCTGTCGAGGCCGTGATTGGTGACCTGACGGGCCACCAGGTGGTCCCGGGCGATGTCGAGCTTCTCGCGCTCGGTATAGCCCGCCAACTCGATCACTTCCATGCGGTCGCGCAACGGCGGCGGCACGGTGTCGAGCACGTTCGCCGTGGTGATGAACAGCACCTCGGACAGATCAAACGGCACATCGAGATAGTGATCACGGAATGTGTTGTTCTGCTCGGGGTCAAGCACCTCGAGCAGCGCCGACGCCGGGTCCCCACGGAAATCGTTTCCGAGTTTGTCGATTTCGTCGAGGATGAACACCGGGTTCCTCACACCGGCACGGCGGATGCCCTGGATGATCTGCCCTGGCAGCGCGCCGATATACGTGCGTCGATGGCCGCGGATCTCGGCCTCGTCGCGCATGCCACCAAGCGACACGCGCACAAACTTGCGGCCGATGGACTTGGCGATCGAACGCGCGAGCGAGGTCTTGCCCACGCCGGGGGGGCCGACAAAACACAGGATCGGCCCCTTCACATCCGGCTTCAGCTTGCGCACCGCCAGGTACTCAAGAATGCGGTCTTTGACCTTCTCGATGCCCGAATGATCCTCGTCGAGGATCGCCTTCGTGCGCGCGAGTTCAATCACGTCGTCGCTGTGGGCCGTCCACGGCACCGCCACGAGCCAGTCGATGTACGTGCGCGCCACGGTGTACTCGGCGGCCGCCGGGGGCATCTTCGAGAGCCGGTCCAGCTCGCGTCTGGCTTCCTTGCGCACGTCCTCGGGCATGCCCGCCGCCTCAATCTTGGCGGCAAGTTCGTCCACTTCCTTCGCCTGGTCGTCGCCCTCGCCCAGCTCGCGCTGAATCGCCTTCATCTGCTCGCGCAGGAAATACTCGCGCTGATTCCGGCCCACTTCGGACTCAACCTGCGACTGAATCTTCGACCCGACCTCGAGCACTTCAAGCTCCTTGGTCAGCACGCGATTGAGTGTCTCCATGCGGCTGCGCACATCGGTCGTCTCAAGCAGATCCTGCTTGACGTCCGTGGACACCGTGCTGAGGCTCGACGCGACGAAGTCGGTCAGCCGGCCGGGGTCGGTGATGTTGGCCACGACCGACGCCAGGTCCTCGGACAGTACCGGAGAGAGCTGGACAATCTGCTGGAGGTTCGCGCGAATGTTCCGGACGAGCGCATCGGTCTCGACCGACTCGGGGTCCGAGACCACGTCCAGCACTTCATGCACCTGCGCGCGCAGGTACGGCGTCGTCTGCGTCACACGATCCATGCCGATACGGGACATGCCTTGGACGATCAGGCGCAGGCTGCCATCGGGCAGCTTGAACATCTTGTGGATGTGCGCGAGCGTGCCGGTGGGAAACAACCCGTCCTGCCCCGGGTCTTCCTCGGACGCCGTGCGCTGGGTAAACACGCCAATCTGTTTGTCGCCCGCAATCGCCGCATCAATCAACGCGACTGAACTTTCGCGCGCCACGGCGAGGGGCATGAAGGAATTGGGGAACAGCACCGTGTCGCGCAGGGGCAACACCGGCACTTCTGCTGGCACCAGCGGCCGCTCTGCGACTGCCGTCACAGTCGTGTCTTGTTCTGCCATGGGACGCCTCCAAACGAATCAGGCCCCGCCTGACGGCGGAGCCTGCAAAGATACCGCGAACACACCGGCCCGGGGCCGGCCGGAAGGGTCAGTTCATGTCAAGCAGCAGGCCCGACGGCCGCCGCGAGGTGGACATGCGCTCACGCCGCTCTGCCAGCTCACGGGCTTCTTCGCAATCCTTGCAGCGGACGGCGAAGGGCAACGCGCGGAGCCGGCGCTCGGCAATTTCGTCGCCGCACTCGAAGCAGTTGCCGAACGTGCCTTCGTCGAGTCGCACCAGCGCTTCCTCGATGCGGTTCAACGTCTCGGACTTCATCTGAATCAGCGCAAACTCGATGTCGTCCTGAATGTCGGCTTCCGACGACTCGGCCGCATCCAGCACGCCCTGGCCTTCACCGATGCCACCCTCGGCCCGAACATCCCGCATCTTTTCCTGCACCTGGGCGAGAATCTCGCGGCGGCGCTCTTCGAGGATCCGCTTGAGTTCGACGTATCGCACCCGCGACGAATCGCTCTTGGCTCGTTTCTTTGAGGTGGTCACTTGTGCCTTCATGATTTTGCTCTCCCTATCCGCTCTGCCGTTGCAGGACGCCCTGTGCGGTTCTCGTCCTGCAAATAAAATGCCAATAATAACTCAACCCGGAACAATCGCAAAGAGCCAGCCCCGGCCTTTCGACCACACCGGAACCGGTAATTTTTACTACGCCGGAATCAGGTGTTCAGCTACACCTGGCAACCCGCTGGCCGATGGTAACTGCTTGAGGAAACGCGTGTTACACCGGCGTGGCGCCAGGCGGGACCATTTTGGTCCGCTTTTTCAAGTGATTAGACGATGGCAGGGGTGGTTTCGGTTCTCCACTCTTTTGGACTCCCGTTGTCACCTGGCGGTACCAGTGGGGTGAAGTGCTATACTTTGGGGTTTCGAGGGTAGATCATGGCAAAGCAGTGTGAAGTGTGCGGCAAGAAGCCCGTCGTCGGTCGGCAGGCCAGCCACGCCAATAACGTGACCGCGCGCCGGTTTGAACCGAATCTCCAGAAGATCCACGCGGTGGTTGATGGCGCCACCCGACGCGTGCGCGTGTGCACCCGCTGCATCCGCTCCAACAAGGTCACCAAGGCCGCCTGACGTGGGCGCCCCGCTGACGCCTGTTTCGACCCCGGACGCGCCAGGGGCGATCGGGCCCTACAGTCAGGCCATCAAGGCGGGCGGGTTTCTGTTCGCCTCCGGCCAGATTCCGCTCGATCCGACCACCGGCACCATTACGGAGGGCGGCATCACGGCCCAGGCCCACCAGGTACTCCAGAATCTTGGAGCGGTGCTGAGGGGTGCGGGGATTTCGTACGACCGTGTGGTAAAAACCACGGTGTATCTGGCGGACATGGCCGATTTTCCAGCGGTCAACGAGGTTTACGCCACGTATTTTCCGGCCCCGTCGCCGGCCAGAGCCACCATTCAGGCCGCCGGCCTGCCCCGCAACGTCCTGGTGGAAATCGACCTCGTCGCCTACCTCGACTAGGACGTCCTAGCGGTTTCCGCGCTCGACGGCCAGCACGCCATCAATCGACTTCAAGGCCTTGATCACCCGATCGAGGTGTTTCAGATCGACAATTTCCACCGTGATCCGGATGGACCCGCGGTGGTCTTCGTCGGTCGTGGCTTCCACATCTCGGATGTTCGTATTGATCCCGGCGATCCGTGTGCTGACGTCGGCGAGAATGCCTTTGCGATCCGCCACATGAATCTTCAGGCGGACGACGTACGGACTCGAATCCGCGCCTTTGTCCCACTCCACCTCCATCCGCCGTTCCGGATCGTAGAGCAGGTTCACGACATTCGGGCACGTCGCGGCGTGGACAGACACACCCTTGCCGCGGGTGATGTAGCCGACAATTTTTTCGCCGCGAATCGGATTGCAGCACCGCGCGCGGAAGACCATCAGGTCGTCCACGCCGCGCACTTTGATCTTCGCCTCGCCTGACCCGAGCACGCGCTTGACCACACTGGCGATTGCGCCATCGGGCGCACGTTCGCGCAGCGCATCCTGGCCCGCCAGGCGCGTCAACACCGCACGCGCGGTGGCCTTGCCGTAACCAATCGCGGCGTAGAGGTCATCGGTCTTCTGCGCGCCGTAGTCGGGCGCCACCTTCGCCAGTGCCTCGGGTGTGACCAGCGCCTTGTCGATGTTGAAACGGCGCACGTCTTTGTCAAACAGGCGTTTGCCCAGTTCGATGCTGCGCAGCTTCTCTTCGCTCTGGATGAAGTGTTTGATCTTGTTGCGCGCCCGCGTGGTGGCCACAAACGTGAGCCAATCGCGGCTCGGCGTATGCCCCGGCTGCCTGAGGATCTCGACGATATCGCCATTGGCCAAACGCGTCCGCAACGGCACCATGCGGCCGTTCACGCGCGCGCCCACGCACTGATGGCCCACATCGGTGTGCACGTCATAGGCGAAGTCCACAGCGGTCGACCCCTGCGGCAGCGATTTCACTTCGCCCTTCGGCGTGAAGAGATACACCTCATCCGGGTAAAGTTCGATGCGCAGGTTCCGCAGGAACTCGGCCGGGTCGCGCACGTCCTGTTGTGTATCGAGCAACTGGCGCAGCCAGTGGAAATACTGCTCGTCGCGGGCAGCGCCGACGCGACCTTCCTTGTACTTCCAGTGCGCGGCAATCCCCTCGTCCGCCACGCGGTGCATGTCTACGGTGCGAATCTGGATTTCGAAGGGGGTGCCGCGCTCGCTCACGACCGACGTGTGCAGCGACTGGTAGCCGTTCGGTCTGGGCATGGCGATGAAGTCTTTGAACCGGCCCGGCACCGGCGACCACGTCTGGTGCAGAATTCCCAGCACGCTGTAGCAGTCCTTGACCGACTGGGTCACCACGCGCAGGGCGATGAAGTCATACACCTGGTCCAGGCTGACCTTGCGCCGTTCGAGTTTCTGGTGAATCGACCACAGGCGCTTGATGCGGCCATCGATGGCGACCACGGGAATCTGCCCTTCCGCGAGTTTCAGGGCCAGTTTCTGTCGCAGTTCCTCCATCAGCCCTTCGGTCGCCTTGCGTTTGGCCTCCACTTCGGTCCGTAGCGCCTGATAGGCCTGCGGGTCCAGGTGACGGAACGCCAGTTCCTCGAGCTCGTTCTTGATCTTGCTCATGCCCAGCCGGTTCGCGATCGGGGCATAGATGTCGCGGGTTTCCTGGGCAATCCGCTGGCGCCGGTCCTCGGGCAGGTGCTGCAGGGTGCGCATGTTGTGGAGCCGGTCGGCCAGTTTCACCAGGATGACCCTGATGTCGTCCACCATCGCCAGCAGCATCTTCCGGAAGGTTTCAGCCTGCCGCTCCTCGCTGGACGCAAACTGGAGGGCAGACAGTTTGGTCACCCCCTCCACGACGTGGGCCACTTCCTCGCCAAAAAGCTCCCGAATCTTCTCAATCGTGTTCGGGGTGTCCTCCACGATGTCGTGGAGCAGGCCGGCGGCCACCGCCACCACGTCCAGGCGCATGTCGGCCAGCAGGTCGGCCACTTCCAGGGGGTGCACCAGATAGGGCTCCCCGGACCGGCGCACCTGGCCCTTATGTTCGTAGGCCGAAAAGACATAGGCCCGCCGCAGCAGCTCGGTATCTGCGTCCGGGGTGGCGCTCCGGATCTTGTCGATGAGATCTTCGAACCGAATCATGGTGCCGGTGTCTAACCTGAGAGGAAGGATACCGGAAACGGCCCCGCGCCTCCTTGACGGGCCTTTTTTGGGTTCACTATACTGGCGCCACATGAGGATCTACATGCACGCTCCCTTTAAGCTGATTCGTGTCGCCGCCCTGGTGCTGGCGGTCGGGTTGTCCACCACGGCCTGCGGTAAATACGAGATCGGCAATCTCCGATCCCTCATGGCGTTCAAGGAAGCCAACGAGGCGTACAAACGGCAGGAATTCCCCAAGGCGATCGAGGCCTACCAGCGGTCCATCGGCCACAACCCGGATTTCGGCATCTCCTATTTCTTCCTCGGCAATTCGTACGACAACATGTACAAGCCGTCGCGAAAGGGTGAGCCCGAGAACGACGGGTACCTGCTGAAGGCCGTCGAGAACTACACGAAGGCGACCGAGGTCATCAAGGACACCGACCCCCAGGGCGCCGAAATTCGCAAGCTGTCCTACGAATACCTGATTGCGGCGTATGGCGACGACAAGATCGGCGATTTCGCCAAGGCTGAACCCATCGCCCTCAAGCTGATTTCGCTCGAGCCCAACGAACCCGGCAACTACCACTCGCTCAGCAAGCTCTACGAGGACCAGGGGCGATACGAAGAGGCCGAGGCCATGGCCAACAAGGGAATCGAAGTTCGTCCGACCGAGCCCCTGGGCTACATGCTGCTCGCCGGTTTCCACAACCGCCAGGGCGACGCCGACAAGGCGTTGGAGGCCTGGGAAAAGCGGGCCAAGATCGAGCCGAACAACCCCGAGGCGCACCACACCATCGCGACTTATCTCTACGAGAGGGCGCTCAAGGACTTCCGCCTCTCGGCGGCCACCAAGCGCTCATTCGTCGAACGCGCCCTTGAAGCGGAGAACAGCGCCCTCGCGCTGCACGCCGACTACTTCGAGGCCCTGACCTACAAAAACATCATCCTGCGCCTGAAGGCCACCATGGAGCCCGACCTCAAGAAGCGCAAGGCGCTGATTGACGAGGCCGACGTCATCTACAAGCGCGCGATGGAGGTCCAGAAGAACCAGGCCTCGGGCGACGCGAAGAAGCCGGCCAAGTAGTTCCGGTCAGCCCCAGCCGGGGCCAACCAATCGTTTTCCTTCGGGCGCGGCCAGCAACACACTGGCCGCGCCCGTTGTCTTTGTACGGGTGCCCCTCAGGAGCGTCCTGAACCCGCCCACACGGGGTCGCCACTGAGCGCCAGGGGCGATGGTCTTCCTCCGCGACGTCGCCCGCTGACGGGCCGCCACGTGCGGCCTGCACCCCAAACCAAAACGACCTCTGAGACCAAAACGACCTCTGAGGTAATTGCCGGCAATTGCCGAACGGTAATGACCTCAGAGGTCGTTCTGCCCTACCCTGCGTACAAAGAAAAACGCGACCGGGTGACCCCGGTCGCGTTTTCCGTAGAACCTGTCGTGTCGACGGGCGGGTGTTACATGCCGCCGAGTGCGGCCTTGCGCATGCCGTCGGTGACAATCCCGACCTTGGTCACCCCGGCGCCCTGAGCGGCGTCAATGATTTCCACGATCTCGCCGTACCGGACCGACCCGTCGCCGATGACGAAGATCGTCTTGTCCTTGCGGGTCTCGTAGATGCCGCGCAGGTGCTCGAGCAGCCCCTGAATCGACACTTCCTGCTTGTTAACGGTCAACCGGCGGTCAGCTGAGTAGTCCACCACAATCTGGCTCAGGTCAATGGCAGCCGACGCGGCCTTGTTGACCTCCAGCGGCAGGTTGATATCCACACCCTTCTGCGTCAACGGCAGCGCAGCGATGAAGATGACCAGGAGCACGAGCAGGACGTCGATGAGCGGCGTCACGTTCATGTCCGACGACGCTTCAGCCTTGGAGACCTTGACGATCTTGTCTGCACCGTGGTGCATGTGTGCGTGAGACATTATTGATTCCCTCCCACGTTACCGCCCTTTTTCTCCGTAATGAGACCCACGGTCTCAATGCCGGCGCCGCGGAGCGCGTCCATCATCTGCATGATGGCGCGGTAGGGTGCGTCCTTGTCGCCCTTCAGGTAGACCGTCTTGTCCGCCGAGTTCTCCAGGATCCCCTGGAGCTTGGTGATGACATCGGCTTCGGTCACCGGCAGCGAGTTGACGTACAACCGGCTGTCGGGGCCGATATGCACCACCGTCTGGTCGGCGGTGTCGGGCTTGTCACCCGTGAACTCCGCCTCAGGCAGGGCAATGTCGACGCCCTTCTGCAGCATCGGCGCAATCAGCATGACGATGATCAGCAGCACGAGCATGACGTCGACGAGCGGCGTCACGTTGATGTCTGCTTTGAGGCCGCCTTTGGCGCCCCCGACGTCCATTGACATAGGACTAGTCCTTTTTGGTTACAACCGGCGTGGCCGTGTTACGCGGTCTTCTTGATGAAGAAGTCCACGAGTTCCGACGACGAGTTATCCATCTCGACGTTGAAGTACTCGAGGCTTCCCGAGAAGTAGTTGTAGAGCCAGACGGCGGGAATGGCCACGACCAGCCCGAGAGCCGTTTCGATGAGCGCTTCCGAAATACCGGCCGAGACGGCGCCGAGGCCGGCTGAACCGGTGCTGCCGATGCCGGCGAACGCGTTGATGACGCCGACGACCGTGCCAAGTAGACCCACGAACGGTGCCGTGGCGCCGATGGTGGCCAGGGCCGGGATGCCCTTCTTGAGGTCGTTGGCGGTCAGCGCGGTGGCGCGCTGAATGGCGCGGCGCACGGTGTCGACCATGTCATCGCGGGTCAGGTTGGCGCCCGAGTCCAGCTGGAACTGGTATTCCTGCAGGCCGGCGAGCACCACCTTCGCCAGATGGCTGTACTGATACGGCTTCGACTGCGAGACGGCCAGTGCGTCCTTCAGCCGATTGTCCTTGAGGTGCTTGGCCACCTGCGGCGCGTAGAGCTTGGACTGCTTTTTCGCCTGCGAGAAGGTGTAGTACCGCTCGATGGCCACACCAAACGACCACATCGACATAAAGACCAGAATGAACGCGACGGCCTTCGCAACGAAGCCCATCTGTTCCCACATGCGCACCAGATCCATCTCACCCATTACAGCCTCCGAAACACTTGACCAGCGAAAAAGTGACCACTACGTTTTAGGAAAACCAGCCGACCTTACCAGGGACTACCGCAGAGTGAAGTTCACCGTGACCGTCATGATGACCGGCACCGCCACGCCATTGAGCGTGGTCGGCGAGAACTTCCACTGCCTCACGGCATCAAGCGCCGCCTGATCGAGCAGCGCCACCGGACGAATGACGCGCGCATCCGTCACGCTGCCGTCAACACCAATCGTGGCTTCGATGATGACCACACCCGACACTCGCGCGGACTGCGCAATTGGCGGATAAATCGGCAGCACGTCCTTGATCTTGGTCGGCGGCTTGATGTTGCCGCCCACGCGTACGGGCGCCTGAGGCGGAGGAGGGGGGGCGGGAATGCCGCCCACGACGCCGCCCATGGTGCCGCCGGGAATACCGCCCGCCACACCACCCACGACACCGAACGAGCCCGTAGACGGGCGAGGTGGCGGCTCGGGCTTCACTTCAGGCGGGGCTTCCAGGGGCGCAGCCGCGGGATTCACATCAACCTGTGGGGTCGGTGGCGCCGGGGCAGAAGGTGGCGGGGGCGGCGGAGGCGGCGGGGGCGGCGGCGGGGGCACCGCCACAAACGCCATCACCGACTGCGGCGTGGGCAAAAGGTCAGACGCCAGCAGCGGCACAATCACCATGGCGCCGAGCAGGATCGTGTGAACCAGGATCGAGAGCGGCACGGTGTACCACTGCTTCGTTCCTAATTTCACTGACGGGTCGGTCACGTCGCTGAACATTTCACGCGGCACGTTTTGATCCTCCTGCCCTGAGCATCCTCGGGACCGAGATTATAGTCAGGGCCAAAAAATAGTGTCAACAAAACGGACACCTGCAGTGTTTGACACCGTTTCCGGGAAAACGGCCCCGCCTCGCCCCCGAGGCGCCATCATCTCCCGGACTCGCCCCCGGTGTCGAGTACCGAATGCGCATGGGCCCTGATCTTTGCGGGTAACCCCATCCCTCCGGTCAGAAAAACCCGCACACCCTGCTCCACGGTCATATCGGGGAACAACACCTGGGCCGGTCGGCAGACAATGACGTCGCCCAGATACAAATGGTTGGTGGGCACATACACCGCATACACGGGCTCGGGCCCTTTGCCGCGGTCCAGGGTGAACTCTTTCGTCAGAAATCCCAGCGCAAAGCCGCGCGCCTCCTGCTCCACCAGCACCACGCGTTTGAAGCCCGACTCGTTGTCGGGCGAAAACGCCACAATCAATTGCTTCACCGGCGCGTACACGGTGCGAAACACCGGCACCTGCATCAGAAACGCCTCGCCCCGGCCCAGCACGCGCCGCCCGATCACGTTTGTGGCCAACGCGCCAATCCCCAACACCACAATCGCCGTCGTCACCAACCCCAGACCGGGGGGATGCGCCTGGGTCCCGAGCCACCGCGCGTACATGCCATGGGTCAGGCCATCCACCACACGGAACATCCAGACGATGGCGGCCACCGACACCACGAGCGGGACCGTCACAAAAAAACCGGTGATGAACGACCGTCGCAGCCACTGCATCGGCAACACCCTTCCGCTCAGAGCCAGATGAGAATGGCCACGGCCACCGCAATGCGGTACCAGGCGAAGACATCAAGCCGGTGACTGACCAGGAACTTCAGCAGGTAGCTCACCGCCAGATAGCCCACCACGCCGGACGCGACGAACCCGACGCCGAACAGCGCCCAATCGTGCCCGGTCAACACCACATCCCGCAATTTGAGCCCCTCATGGGCCGCGGCCGCACCAATCGCGGGCACGCTCAGCAGGAACGTGAATCGCGCCGAGGCCAGCCGGCTGAGGCCCAGCAACATGCCGGCCGTGATCGTGGCCCCGGACCGTGACACCCCGGGCACCAGAGCCATCACCTGCGCCACACCGATGAGCACAGCGCCAACAAGGGTCAGGTTGGCTTCTGTCCCCGTGCGCGCTGAGAGCCGCTCCACCAGAAAGAGCAGGCCAGCCCCAGCCATCAGGGCGATGGCCGTCAACCGCGGCTGGTCGCGCGCCATCTCTACATAGTCACTCATCGTCAATCCCACGATGATGATGGGGAGCATCGCGGCCGCCAGCAGCCAGATGCGGCGTGCGGCGGCGTCAGGGTGCCGGGTGAAAGCCCTGGGGATGGACGCGAACATGGCGGAAATATCACGGGTGAAAAACGCGATGACCGCCACCAGAGTGCCCAGATGGCACGCCACGTCGAATGCGAGATTGAGTTCGCCGGCGTCCCATCCAAAGACGGCGCGCGCGAGGATGAGGTGGGCGGAACTCGAGATGGGCAGGAACTCGGTCAGTCCCTGCACCACGCCGAGCACCGCCCCCTCGAAGAGCGTCATTGTCTCCGGGGTCGCCAGGGCCTACGCCTTGGCGCGCGCCCGGCTCGCCCCGGTCGTCGCTGGCGCGGGGGTCTTCTTCGTCAACAGGATCGCAATCGCGGCCGCGATGAAAACCGTCGAGTAGGTGCCGCTGATGATGCCCACCAGAAGGGTGAAGGCAAACCCTTCGAGGACCTCGCCGCCAAACATGTAGAGGCCGAAGACGGCCAGGAACGTCGTGCCGGCGGTGATGACCGTGCGCGACAGGGTCTGGTTGACGCTGGTGTTCACCTGCACTTCCAGGTTGTCCTTGCGCAGCATGCGGGCGTTTTCACGCACGCGGTCGAAGACCACGATGGTGTCATTCACCGAGTAGCCGGTCATGGTCAGCAACGCCGCCACGATATTGAGCGAAAGCTCGTAGCCGAACCAGTTGAGAAAGACCAGGGTCACGACGACGTCGTGCAAGGTCGCGACAATGGCGCCAAACGCGAACGTAAATCGGAACCGGAATCCGATGTAGATCATGATTCCGGCGATGGCCGTCAACGTCGAATAGATCCCTTTGCGCTGCAAATCCTGGCCGACGACCGGGCCGACGATTTCCGTGCTCTGCCTGCTGAACGCGCCGATTCCGGCTTTGCGAATCAGCGCATCGACCTGTTCAGCCGCGTCATCAAGCGTGGTGCCTTCCTCAACCGCAACCAACTGCGGCAACCGGACGAGGACCTGGTTTTCGGAAGGCTGACCAAAACGCTGAACGGTTTTGGCACCCGGCATGCTCGCCAGCGCGTCCCGTACTGCGTCTTCGGTGACCGGTTGGTCGAACTTGAGGACCAGGGCCGTGCCGCCAGAGAAGTCGACGCCCAGCTTGGGCCCCCCCTGCGCGATAATCTGGCCCAGGCCGGCGACGATGATGACGGCTGAGACGGCAATCGCGTGCCACCGCCATTTAATGAAGTTGAAGTTGGTCGATCCAAGAATCTGCATGGTGCTCCGTCCGGCGAATCAGATGCTCAGGCGGGCCGTGCCGGGCCGCCGTGAGAGCGAAATTTCAAACAACGTGCGCGACACGAACACGGCCGTGAACACGTTGGAAATCAAACCAAAGAACAACGTCGTGGCAAATCCGCGGATGGGCCCGGTGCCGAACTGGAACAGGAACCCGGCGGCGATGAGTGACGCCACGTGTGTGTCAAGAATGGTGACAAAGACGCGGTCGAACCCGGCGGCCACGGCCTGTCGCGCGCCCTTCCCGTTGGCGATTTCTTCACGGATGCGCTCGTAAATGAGCACGTTGGAATCCACGCCCATGCCGATGGTCAGGATGAAGCCGGCGATGCCAGGCAACGTCATGACCGCGCCCATGTACGCCATGAAACCCATCAGGATCATGAGGTTGAGCGCGATGGAGAGCACGGCGTTGATGCCGGCCAGTTTGTAGTACGCGAGCATGAACAGGCCGACCAGGATGAGGCCGGCAATCGAGGCCCGTACGCCTGAGCGCACCGACGCTTCGCCCAGCGTGGCGCCGACCGAACGTTCTTCCATGTAGGTCAGCGACGCCGGCAGCGCGCCGGACCGGAGCACGAGCGACAGGTCCGCCACTTCCTGCTGGGAGAACGTGCCGGTGATTTGCGCATCCGCCTGGGTGATGGGTCCTTCAATGACGGGAGCCGACACCACCCGGTTGTCGAGGATGATCGCCAGGTAGCGGCCCACGTTCGCGGTGGTGACGCGGCTGAACTTCGTCACGCCATCACTCTTGAGCGAGAATCCGACGGCCGGCTGCCCAATCAGGTCGATCGTGGACTTGGCATTGCGCAGGTCGTTGCCGGTGATGACCGGCACGCGGCCCACGAGGTAAAACGAAGCGCCGGCCTGCCCCGCCACCGCCGCGCCCTGCACCACTTCCTGGCCCTCGGGCGCCTTGCCCCCGAACGGCGCAAGCAAGGTCGCTTCGTCGGGCGCCGGTCCGGATTCCACGAGCTTGAGTTCCAGCACCGCCGTGCTGCTGATGAGTTCCTTCGCGCGGGGGATGTCGGTCACACCCGGCAACAGCACCACGATCTGGTTGCCGGCGCTGCCGTACTCGGCCACTTCGGGCTCCGAGACGCCATATTCATTGACGCGGCGCTCGATGGTCTGGATGGCCTGCGTGACCGCCTCCCGCCGCCGATCGACATCGATGTTCGGCTTCATGCGGTAGATGTACGACCCGCCCACGCCGGTCTCGCGGTCAAAACTGAGGCCCACCTGATCCTGCGCCAGCTGCCGGAACTGCTGGTCGCGATCGGGCGGCACACCATCAACCTGGAATGTCGTATTGCTCGTCGCCCGCACACTACCGACCGTCACGCCGGCGTCCTTGAGCGCGACGCTCAACTGCTCCGAGCTGGTTTCGGTCTCAAGTTCCAACGCGTCCTGCGTGTTGACGCGCAGCACGAGATACACGCCGCCCTGAAGGTCCAACCCGAGCTTGATCTTGTCCTTGGGTGGATAAAACGACACCGCAGCCAAGATGGCCACGGCGACGATTGCGATCACTTTCCAACGAAGGTTCTTATACATGTTCTAAAGTCCGCCAGAGTCCTTGACCACCGGATCCTGCCCCTGATACCCGCCCACCGACGCTTTGGCCACCTCGATCTTGACCTTGTCGGCGATCTGGATCTGCACAGAGGCGTCCGAAAGCTTGGTCACCTGCCCATAGATGCCGCTGGTGGTAATGACCTTGTCCCCCACCTGAAGCGCGTTCTGGAACTCCTGAATCTTCTTCTGCCTGCGCCGCATTGGCAACAGGACGAGCAGGTAAAACACGCCCAGCATGAGGGCAAATGGGAAAAGCTGGACCCAGATGCTCGGCTGCCCCGCCTGGGGCGGAGAGGCCAGGGCAACGACGGTCGGGAGGGATAAAAAGTCAGTCATTTACATCACTTGTCGGCGGGAAAACGTCCGATGGAACTCTTGTCTGAATTTGTCAAAGGTTCCGAACTCAATAGCCTTCCTAATCGCCCTCATGGTGTCAAGGTAAAAGTGGAGATTGTGGACCGTATTCAGGGTGGCCGCCGTCATCTCGCCCACCATATATAGATGACGCAGATAGGCCCGTGAGTGGCGGCGGCAGGTCGGACATTCGCACTCGGGATCGGGCGGGTTCAGGTCCTCGGCGTATCGGGCGTTTTTGATCGAGATCAGGCCGTGGCGGGTCAGGAGCTGGCCGTTGCGCGCGTTGCGCGTGGGCAACACGCAGTCGAACATGTCGATGCCGCGCGCCACACATTCGACCAGGTCATCGGGCATGCCGGTGCCCATCAGGTACCTCGGCCGGTCTTCGGGCAACTGCGCCGCGGTGTGGCCGACCACCTCGTACATCAGATCGACGGGTTCGCCGACCGAGAGTCCACCAATCGCGTAGGCCTCGAAGTCCATCGCCACGGTGCCGGCAACGCTGCGGTCGCGCAGGTCCAGGTGTGTGCCGCCCTGGATGATGCCAAACTGCGCCTGCCCTGGTGTGGCGCGTGTCACGTCGGGGGCCTCGCCCGTCTGCACCGCCAGAAACCGATCGCGGCCGCGACGGGCCCACCGCAAGGTGCGCTCCATCGCCGCTTCCACCACGCCGCGATCGGCGGGCCATGGCGCGCACTCATCGAAGATCATGGCCACGTCGGACCCGAGCCGCGCCTGGATGTCGACCACGGACTCCGGCGTGAGCAGGTGCGCGCTGCCGTCAATGTGTGAACGAAACGCCGCGCCTTCCTCGGTGATCGTGCGCTGGCCGGTGAGGCTGAAGACCTGGTAGCCGCCTGAGTCGGTCAGGATGGGCCGCTCCCATCCCATGAACGCGTGCAACCCGCCGGCGCGGCTGATCAACTCGTCGCCGGGACGCAGGTGCAGGTGGTAGGTGTTGGCGAGGATGATCTCCGGGTCAAGCGCGATGATTTGATCGTGCGTGAGGCCCTTGACCGCCGCGCGCGTACCGACCGGCATGAACACCGGCGTCTCGATCTCGCCGTGCGCAAGGCGCACGCGGCCGCGGCGGGCGCGGCCATCGGTGGCGATTACGTGGAACCCGAAATCGGCTGGCACACCGATAGCCTATAATGGCCCTTCCGTGAAACGTCTTCGAATCGGCGTATTACATGGTGGACGATCGGGCGAACATGAAGTGTCGATCGCCTCTGCCGCCGCAGTGTTCGCGAACCTGGATCGCACGCGGTATGAACCCGTCGCCATTCGGATCGAGAAAGACGGCCGCTGGGTGCTCGCCGATCGGCCGCCCACGGCAGCGTCGGCCGCCGACGTCATCAGCCAGATGCGCGAGGCCGACGGCCCTTCGGGCGGACGCGAAGTGTTGATGCCGGCGCGCCCGGGCGACGACACGCTGCTGCTCGTGAACCAGGATCGGTCCGCCGTGACCGGCCTCGGACTGGACGTCATCTTCCCGGTGTTGCACGGCCCCTACGGCGAAGACGGCACCGTGCAGGGCCTGCTCGATCTCGCCAATGTCGCGTACGTGGGCTGCGGCGTGCTGGCCTCAGCCACCGGCATGGACAAGGACGTGGCGAAAACATTGGTTCAGGCGCGCGGCCTGCGCGTGGCGCCGTGGGTGGTGGTGCGTGCGGCGCAGTGGAACGCCGACCGCGACGCCGTGGCGCGCCGCGTCAACGACACACTCACCTACCCCGTCTTCGTCAAGCCCGCGAACCTGGGCTCGAGCCTCGGGATCTCGAAGGTGCAGACGCCGGACGGCCTTGGCGCCGCGATCGATCTCGCGGCAGGGTTTGATCCCAAAGTCGTGGTGGAGACCGGCGTCACCGGCGCGCGCGAAATTGAATGCGGCGTGCTCGGCAACGACGCACCCGAGGCATCGGTGCCGGGCGAGATCGTGCCCTCGGGTGAGTTCTACGACTTCGACGCGAAGTACTTGAGCGGCGCCTCCCGTGAAGTGATCCCGGCCGAGTTGCCGCGCGCGATCGCCGACGAAGTGCGCCGCCAGTCACTTGTGGCCTTTGACGCCATCGAAGGCACGGGTCTGGCGCGCGTGGACTTCCTGCTCGCCTCATCCGGCGAATTGTTTCTCAACGAGATCAACACGATGCCGGGCTTCACCACCATCAGCATGTACGCCAAGCTGTGGGCCGCAAGCGGCGTGACCTATCCCGCACTCATCGATCGCCTCGTGGCGCTCGCGCTTGAGCGCCACGCACGTCAGCAACAACGCCGCATCAGCGCGTTCTGACCCTCGCCGCGCACGTCCGCCGGCCAATCGCGAAGCGGCACACCCTGTCAAGTTTTGACAACAAATCGCATTTTGTGCTTGACAGAGTTTTCATCTCATCCATAATCTACATCTTGCGTGACGACGGACGGCTCAGCCCATCTATTGGGTACGGAGGGTCCGAGTTGAGCGACTTGAGAGACGAGATGCCAGGTGCGTGACGTTAACCGCGCCTGCCACGGAGCGAGGGGCACCCCACAGCGGGTCATGCGAGTCGAAAGACCGCGACGGCTGCGGTGAGGACGAGCCCACGCGATCCCTAATGAAGGGGGGGAAAACCACATGGCCAAGAAAGCAGCCAAGAAGGCAGCGAAGAAGGGCGGCAAGAAGCGCTAGTCGCTTTTTGCACCACAAAGGAAAAAGGGGGCGACTGTCGCCCCCTTTTTTTTTATCTGAGCTCTTTCCCGTCCCAGATGCGCACGCGGTCGATGACGTCGTGCAGCGAGAGTTGATCCACCAGCTCCATCCCCTTCACCACCTGGCCAAACACCGTGTAGCGACCGTCCAGATGCGGTTGTGGTGAATGCGTGATGAAGAACTGACTGCCCCCGGTGTCGCGCCCGGACAGCGCCATGCCCACCGTGCCCCGCAGAAATGGCAGCGAACTCAACTCGTCAGGAATCGAAAACCCCGGGCCGCCTGCGCCATCACCCCGTGGGTCGCCGGTCTGCACCACAAAGTTCGGCACCAGCCGGTGAATCTGCAATCCGTTGAAAAACCCTGCCTGCGCGAGCGCGACGAAGTTCAGAGTGGTAAGCGGCGCTTCAACCACGTTGAGGGCGATTTCAATGGTGCCGAGCCGCGTCTCGATCATCGCGACGGGCGTGACCGTCGGGTGCAGCAGCGCGGCCGACTCAAAAAACTCCGGCGCGTGGCGCAGGGGTGCGGGCCGGCTGGGCGCAGCCGTCGCGTCCCCCAACCCCTGCAGCAGTTCCGCCGCGCGCAGGCGCACCGGCCAGTCGCGATCCGCCAACGCCCGCGTGAGCACGGCCAGCGCCGGCTCCCCGCCGATCGCGCCAAGCGCGCCCAGCGTGGCCACGCGCGCATCCGTGGCCGCGTCGCTCAGGCTCCGGTCATAGGCCTTCGCGAGTGCGGCAGCCGACGCCGCGGTCTTGCGTTCGCCGATCAGGCGCGCCGCGGTGGCACGCACCACGTAGTCGGGGCTCTCAAGCGCGGCAACCAGCCGCGCATCAAGATCAGGCGCGCCGGCCCGCGCCAGCGCCGTCAGCGCCGGTCCGCGCACGCGCTGGTCCTGGTCCTCAGTCAGTTCGATGAGACCCGACCGCACGCGGTCCGGTTCAAGCGTGCCAAGCGCGGTGGCCAGCGCCGCCCTCACCCTCCACTCGCGATCGGCGCCGAGGCTCGATCCCACGAGGAGGAAGCGATCAGGGTCGATGCGCGCGGCGCCTGCGATCGCGGCGGCGCGCACGAGAGGGCGGGCATCGGCCAACCGATCGATCATGGCGTCGAAGCCGCTCGGGTCTTCAGTGGCGGCGAGCGCCGTCAACACTTCCAGGGTCATCATCAATGGGAATTTCGGCGTGGCGAGCAGGCGCAGCAACGCCGCGGCCGCCGGTGCCGACCCGCGGCGGCCAAGCGCACGAATCGCTGCCGTTCGCACACGCACGTCCACCGCAGGATCCAGCGCGAGTTTCTGTGCGAGCGCCAGTCCGTCCGGCGTCGCCGCCACACCGCGCAGCGCGAAGACCGGCGTATACACACCGGCGCTGTGGGCCAGCACCTCGAGCGCGGGCGCCGCGCGCGGGTCACCCACCCGCTGCAACGCATACGCCACCGGCCACCAGGCCGTGGCCGGCCGGCCGTCGGCCGTCAAGGCGACGCGCGCCAGCGCGTCGAAGTCGCGCAGACGCGCCAGCGCGAAGATGGCCAGACGGCACGCTTCCAGTTCGGGCGTTCTGGTATACGCCTCGTCATCGGGTGCGAGTGCGGCCATCTGCGGAATGCACGGAGCGAACGCGGCGGCGATGGCGGCCGCCGCGGGTGCGCGGAACGCGCTCGCCGCCGGGTCAGTCAGTTGTGCGCCGATGAGGCCCAGGCCCTCGGCGGCTCGACCACGCACCGTCGGGTCGGCATCAGCCAGAAGCCGTTGCAACGGCTCGGACGCTTCGGCACGACCAATGAGGCCCAGCGCAAACGCCGCCTGCCCGCGCACCGCGGGCTCGGCATCCAGCAACGCGGCCGCAAGCGCCGGTCCACCTTCGGCGATCCCCACGCGGCCTATGGCCAGTGCCGCGCGACCGCGCACCACCGGATCAAGATCAAACAGCAGCGACACCAGATCCGCCTGCCGCGCCGGCCGCGGCACCACCGGAGTCACCACGGCTTCGGCCGTCACACCCGGATCACGAAGCACACGCTGCGCCTCAAGTCGAAGCAGCCACGAAACCCGTTGATCGAGGGGCACCGGAGGCACGACTCGCTCGGGCGGAGCCACGACAGGCGCTGTGGCACACGACGCGGCGAACAACGACAACAGAAGGAAGTTGGCGATCTTCACCACCCTATCGTAGCCGCTCGCCGTAAACCCGGCTGGTATACTCCCGCACACCGTGGAGTTTCGCTACCTCGCGATTGAAGGACCGGTCGGGCTGGGCAAAACGAGCCTCGCCGATCGGCTGGGCGCGAGGCTCGACGCCACCGTCGTGCTCGACGAGGTCGAGAACCCCTTCCTGGCAGACTTTTATGCCGGCCGCGCCGGGGCCGCCTTCCAGACACAGCTCTTTTATTCGCTGGCCCGCCACCGCCAGCAAATGGATCTGCGGCAGGGCGATCTCTTCAGTCAGGTCACGGTCTCCGACTACATTTTTGACCGCGATCGCATCTACGCCCACCTGAACCTCGACGACAACGAGCTCTTTATTTACCAGCGCCTCTACGAACTCCTGGCGCGGGACCTGCCGCAGCCCGACCTGGTTGTCTTTCTGCAAAGCCCGACCGACGTGCTGCGCCGGCGTGTGCGCGGGCGCGCGCGCCATGCCGAAGACGACCCGGCGCCTCCGTCCGAACGTTATCTGTCGGAGCTGAACGAGGCCTACAACCACTTCTTCTTCCACTACACGGCCACTCCGCTCCTCGTGGTGGAAACATCCCAGTTTGACCTGTCGTGGGGTGACGACGCGATTGACGACCTGTTGCGTCAGATCAAGTCGATGTCCGGCGGCACGCGGTACTACGTGCCCCGCGGCTGACGCCCGGCGGCTGATGCTAGAGTGATCCTATGGCGTGGTTCAAGAAAACCCGGAAACCCATCGAGCCGCAGGGCGACAAGTCCAGCCGCGTGCCCGAAGGGCTCTGGGTCAAGTGTCCGTCCTGCAGTCAGGTGATCTACAACAAGGAACTGCTCGCCAATCAACAGGTCTGCCCCAAGTGCGCGCACCACTTCCGCATGAACGCCGCCGACCGCCTCGCGCTGCTGTTTGACGATGCGCGGTGGACCGAATACGACTCGGACCTGAAATCGACAGATCCCCTGAAGTTCACCGATACCAAGCCCTACCGCGATCGACTGGCTGCCAGCATCCGCGCCACCGGACGCAAGGACGCGGTGGTGACGGCCAGCGGCAACATCGACGGCCTGCCTGCGATGGTGGCCGCCATGGAATACAGCTTCATCGGCGGCAGCATGGGCGTGGTGGTGGGCGAGAAGATCACGCGCGCCATCGAACTCGCCATCACCCGCCGCGTCCCGGTCATCGTCATCTGCTGCTCGGGCGGCGCGCGCATGATGGAAGGCACGCTGTCGCTGATGCAGATGGCAAAGATCAGCGCGGCGCTGGGCCGGCTCGACCGCGCCAGTCTGCCGTTCATCTCGGTGATGACCGATCCCACCACCGGTGGCGTGACCGCCAGCTTCGCCATGCTCGGCGACCTCAACATCGCGGAGCCAAAGGCGCTGATCGGTTTTGCCGGCCCGCGAGTGATCGAGCAGACCATTCGCCAGAAACTGCCGGAAGGCTTCCAGCGCAGCGAGTTCCTCCTCGAAAAAGGCATGATCGACGTCATCGTCGATCGGCGCGACTTGAAAGCGGTGCTCGGGAATGCCCTCCGCATCATGTCGGGCATGGCACCGGGCGCCGAGCCCGCACCGGCGCAACTCGACGCCTGATTTGGCTGGTACCGTCCGCCACTGGCTGTTCGGCCTCGAGGCCGCTGGCACCATCACCCTGGGGTTGGCGCCGATTCGATCGCTCCTTGCCAGCCTGGGACATCCCGAACAGTCGTTCACGGCCATCACCATCGCCGGCACAAACGGCAAAGGTTCCGTGTCGGCCATGGTCGAACGTGGGCTTCGCGCCGCGGGCTGCCGAACCGGGCGCTACACATCGCCGCATCTCGTGGATGTGACCGAGCGGGTGGTCGTGGACGGGCGGCCCGTCTCCGACCAGGCGTTCGACCATGCCACGGCGATGGTGCGCGCGGCCGCGGCTTTAGAGCGCACGCCGCCAACCTTCTTCGAAGCCACCACCGCCATCGCGTTTGTCGCGTTCCGTGATGCCGGCGTTGATGTGGCGGTGCTCGAGGTGGGTCTGGGGGGCCGCCTTGACGCCACAAACGCCGTTGACGCGCCCCTTGTGGCCATCACCAACATCGGCCTTGATCATCAGGAGTATCTGGGGCACACCATCGAAGCCATTGCCGCAGAAAAGGCGGGGGTGATCAAGCCCGGCGCGTCGGCCATCCTGGGCCGCACCGGCCAGGCGGCGATCGACGTGCTGTCGCGCGCTGCCGAACGGGTTCATGCCTCCGTGACGTTGGCGCCGGACGGGGTCGTGGCGCACGCAGTCATCGGTCTGCGCGAAACCACATTGGACCTCACCACTCCGGCACGCGCATACGGACCGCTACGGCTCTCACTGCTGGGCCGGCATCAGGTGGACAACGCCGTGACGGCGGTCCGCACGCTGGAGGCGGCGCAGGCGCTTGGTATTGCGCCTGTGGGCGTTGACGCGGTGCGCGCGGCGCTGTCGGATGCGCGCTGGCCGGGACGGCTCGACTGGCGCACGTGGCGGGGCCACGACGTGCTGGTGGATGGCGCACACAATGCGGACGGTGCGCGCGCACTGGCCGCGTTCCTACGCGAAACCGTCCAAAGGCCCGTCCCCATCGTCATTGGCATCATGCGGGACAAAGCGATCGCGGACGTCATCGGCGCGCTGGCGCCGTCGGCGTCGGTGTTTGTGTGCACGACCTGTGCGGCTCCGCGCGCGGCAACGCCCGAACAACTCGCCGACGAAGCGGCTCGGGTGGCGCCGGGTGTGCCACGAGTGGTGGCCGCCAGGCCACTGGAAGCGCTTGCCGAAGCCGCCCGGCACACAGAGCCGATCGTGGTGGCCGGATCACTGTTTCTGGCAGGAGAGGTACTGCCGTTGCTCGCGTGATATTCTGGCCCACCGCATGTTTCGATCCCTCACTGTTTCGTGTCTGTTGGGTGCGGCGTTGGCGTGGTCAGCGCCCGCGGCCGCGCAGGTCACGATCGGTGGGTGCGTGCTGGTGTTCACGAGTGCTGATGAGGTGCAAGGCCGCCGGGAACTGCGCGGCCGGCCGGGCAATCCGGTGGAAATTACCTGTGGCGACCTCCTGCTGATTGCCGCCGAAGTTGACCATGTCGTTGCTGAAGACCGCCTCATCGCCCGGGGCAACGTCGTCTTTCAACAGGAAGGCACACGGATTGCCGCTGACCGCGGTGAAATGAACCTCAAGACGCGAACGGGCTTCTTCGAGAATGCCAACGGCACCCTGCAACTGACCGACCGGAAGATCGACAAGACACTCTTCGGGACGCAGGAACCCGAGGCAATTTTTTCGGCCAACCGCATCGAAAAGACCGGCCCCCGGACGTACAAACTGACCGGCGCCGTGTTTTCTGCGTGTGTGCAGCCCAACCGCCGCTGGGAACTGACGGCGAGCCACCTGACTTTCACCGTGGACAAGTACGCGATCCTGCGCGGCGCGGTGCTGAAGGTCAAGGAAGTGCCGATCCTGTACCTGCCGATTTTTTATTACCCGATCCAGGAAGACAATCGCGCCACGGGGTTCCTGATGCCTTCGTACGGTTCGTCGTCGTTCCGGGGCTTCACGTTGAGCAACGCGTTTTTCTGGGCGATCAACCGCAGCCACGACGCGACGATTTACCACGACTGGTTTGCCAGCAGCGGACAGCAGTTCGGCGCGGACTACCGGTACGTGGCCGGCGCCAACTCGCGGGGCGATGCGAGCGTGTCCACGATTCGCGAGAAAGAGCAGGTGGGGGTCAACGGCACGGTGACGTCTGCCGCGCGGCAGTCGTTTGCGGTGCGCGGCAACATTTCGCAGACACTGCCAGGCCGCATCCGGTTCCAGGCACGCGCCGACTACTTCACCGACGTGACCGCGCAGCAGTTGTACCAGGTGGACCTGGCCGCGTTCTCGAGGCGGTCGCGGTACTTCGGTGCTGACGCCAGCGGCAACTGGGGCCGCATCAGGTTTTATGCCCAGGCGGAACGCAGCGATGTGTTCTACGGCTCCTCAGCGGCCAGTAACCGCTTCAAGCCGCGGGCCAGCCTGAGCCTGTCCGAGGCGCCCATTGCGGGCACGCGGATCACGTTGGGCGGTTCGCTCGACACCATCAACGCCGAGCGGTTCGACGACCTGGACCGGCCCGAGACCCGGGTGGCGGTCAAACGCCATGACGGGCAGATGACGCTGCGCATCCCGCTGGCGATCGGATCGGCGCTGTCGTTCAACGGCAGCGTCATGGTGCGCCGCACGGAATGGAACACCTCGCGCGACCCGGTGACGGGCAAGTTCGTGGACATCCCATTGCGGCGCAACCTCGTCGAGATGCGGGCCCGGATGACGGGACCGAAGTTCACGCGGGTGTTCAACACGCCTGGGAACGGATACTCCGATCGTTTCAAACACGTCATTGAACCGTCGGTGACCGTCACGCGGACGTCGGCCTTCGATCAATTCAGCCAGGTGGTGCAGTTCGACCACGTGGACACGATCCTGGGTGGCGACACCAAGGTGACCTACGGCATCGTCAACCGCCTGTATGCCCGTGTGCGACAGGGTGAAGGACCGCGCGCGGCACACGAGATGATGAACGTCGAAGTCAGCCAGACGTACTACAGCAACTCGCTCGCGGCGTCGTACGATCAGAACTACCAGTCGAGCTTCGGGAATCTGTATTCCTACCAGCCGCCGCCCAGCAAGTTGTCTCCCCTGAGAGGCACCATCAACGTCATGCCGACCGCCGCCATGGGCGGAAAATTCACTGTGGAGTACGACACGCAGTATCGCGCGGTCCGCAATTACAGTGCGTCGGTGAATACGTCAGGTTCGGCCCTTGATCTGAACGCCAACTGGACGAAGCGGCAGGTCATCCCCGGGCTGGCGGGATACAGCAACCCGCTGAACGCCGACCACTTCATCTCGGTCTCCACGCGCGCGAGGAAGCCCAGTGGCGGCGCGTCGTTCGGCTACAGCATGACCTACGATGTCCTGCGCGAACGCATGCTGCAGCAGCGCATCGGCGTGGTCTACAACGCGCAATGCTGCGGCGTGGCGGTGGATTATGCCGTGACGAACCTGAAGCACCTGGGTCTGCGGAATGATCGGAAGTTCAGCTTGTCGCTGACGCTGGCCGGTGTCGGGTCGTTTTCGAACCTGCTGGGCGCGTTCGGGAATAATGAGATGGAGCGATGATTCGAGTGCTTGTCACCGGCGGCGCCGGTTTTATCGGTTCCAACTTTGTGCGATGGGCTCACAACGCCCACCCCGACTGGCACATCACGACGCTCGACAAACTGACGTATGCCGGCCGGCTCGAGAACCTCGCGGACGTCATCGATAGTCCCCGGCATCAGTTCGTGCACGGCGACATTGCCGACGCCGCTGTGGCCGCTCCTCTGGTCCGCGAGTCGGAACTTGTGGTGCACTTCGCCGCGGAAACGCACGTGGACCGCTCCATCCAGTCGGCGGCCGACTTCATTACGACCGATGTCATCGGCACGTTCGTGCTTCTCGAAGCCGCGCGGCAGGCGTCGGGGCTGCGCCGATTCATCCAAATCTCCACCGATGAGGTGTATGGCAGCGTGCCGGAAGGCGCCAGCACGGAAACCGACGAGCTCCGGCCGCGCAATCCGTATTCGGCCAGCAAGGCCGGTGCCGATCGGCTGGCGTACAGCTACTGGGCCACGTACGACGTGCCGGTCATTGTGACGCGCGCGTCGAACAACTACGGTCCCAACCAGTTTCCCGAAAAGGTCATCCCGCTCTTTGTGACCAACGCCATCGACAACATCGCCCTGCCCCTGTACGGCGATGGCCTGAACGTGCGCGACTGGCTCCACGTCGACGACCATTGCCGCGCCATCGACCTGGTGATGGCACAAGGCACCAACGGCGAGGTCTACAACATCGGTGGCGGCAATGAGGTCAGGAATGTGGATCTGACCAAACGCATCCTCGACCTGACGGGCCGACCCGGCTCGCTGATTCGGCCGGTGGCCGATCGTCCGGGTCACGACCGCCGCTATGCGCTCGACACCACAAAACTGCGCCGCCTCGGATGGGCTCCGGCGGTGGAGTTCGAAGAAGGCCTGGCCGCCACCGTGGATTGGTACCGCCGGAACGAATCGTGGTGGCGGCCAATCAAAGAGAAGGACCAGGCCTTCCGCGACTACTACAAGACCCAGTACGGCAACCGCGCAGGCGCCTGATTGGCGATGACGGGCCGGCCGACACTGGTGACCGGTGCCGCGGGATTTGCCGGGCGGCATCTGATCGCCCACCTCAACGTATCCACCCCCGAACGGCCGCTGCTCGCGTGGGGCCGTCGCCAGGTGGACATCACCGACAGAGATGCGGTGCGGAACGCCGTGGCCGACGCGCGGCCAGACCGCATCGTGCACCTGGCCGGCGCGCCGCACGTGGGCGACTCGTGGCGCAGTTCCCTGCTGCCTCTGCAGACCAACGTGCTTGGCACCCACTACCTCCTGGAGGCGGTGCGCCAGCACTGCCCCGATTGCCGAATCGTTGTTGTCACATCAGCCATGATCTACCGCACCTCAGATGCGGCGATTGACGAAGACGCCCCGCTCGAGCCGTCGAGCCCGTACGGGCTGTCGAAGCTGGCACAGGACCAGCTCGCGCTCATCGCGGCCCGGAATGACGGCCTGAATGTGGTGGTGGCGCGGCCGTTTAATCACATCGGGCCGTACCAGAATTCCAGCTTCGCGCTCTCGAGCTTTGCCCGTCAGATCGCACTCATCGAAGCCGGCCTGGTACCGCCGGAGATTCATGTGGGCAATCTCGACGCCGAGCGCGACTTCACCGATGTGCGCGACGTGGCGGATGCGTATGCGCGGCTCCTTGATGCCGGCCAGCCCGGACGCGTCTACAACATCTGCTCGGACACGCCCCATCGCATTGCGGATTTGCTCAACCGGCTGATTGCCATCGCCCACGTGCCGGTCACCCTGGCGACCGACCCCGCGCGGCTGCGCCCGAGTGACCAGCCGCGCATGGTGGGCAACAGCGCGCGGATTCGCACCGAACTGGGCTGGCGGCCACAATGGTCGATCGACGACACGCTGACCGATCTCCTGCAGTGGTGGCGCGGCGAAGTGGCGGCCGGCCGCGCCACGGCCTGACACAGCCACCGCATGGAAGTCAGCCGCCAGCTGGTGCACATCGGCGTCGGAGCGTTCGCGCTGCTGTTGCGCGACCTCACATGGCCCCAGGCCGTGGCACTGGCCTCGATCGCCATCCTGTTCAACGCCTTCGTGCTCCCCAGCCTGGCGCCGGGCGTCTTTCGCGACACCGACCGCGGCCGTCGCTGGACCTCGGGCATCGTTTTGTACCCAGTGGCCGTGCTGACATTGCTGCTGGCGTTTCCGGCCCGCCTTGATCTGGTGGCCACCACATGGGCGATTCTGGCGGCGGGAGACGGCATGGCGACGCTTGTCGGCGCGCACGTACGCACCCGCGCGCTGCCGTGGAATCGCGAGAAGTCGGTGGGCGGACTGGTGGCGTTCATTGTCTTTGGCAGCGCGGCCGCCGCGGGCATCACGTGGTGGTCGGCGTCGTCGGCCCCTGACGGCTGGCTCTTCGTGGCGCCAATTGCCGCGGCAGTCCTCGCCGGTTTCGCCGAGACCACGCCCATCACGCTTGATGACAACATCACGGTGCCGGCCGTGGCATCCGTGGTGCTCTGGAGCATGAGTGACATGACGCCCGAGGCGCTGCGCGATCACATGGCGGCGCACGGACCTGCGACGGTGGCCCTGGTGACGTTAAACGTAGCGGTCGCCGCCGCAGGCTGGGCCGCGCGCACCGTCACGGTCACGGGCGCAGTCACCGGCGCCTGCATCGGCGCAGTCATGATCCTGGGCAGCGGCGTTGCGGGATGGACCATGCTCATCGCGACGTTCGTGGCGGCATCGTTCGCCACGCGCGTGGGGCATGGGCGAAAGGTCCGAGCGGGCATCGCCGAAGATCGCGGGGGACGCCGCGGTCCAGGCAATGCCATCGCCAACACCGGCGTGGCGGCATGGGCCGCCTTTATCGCCGCCGGGTCGGCCAATCCCGCACTCGCGCACCTGGCACTGGTCGCCGCTCTGGCGACGGCCGGCAGTGACACCGTGGCGAGCGAGGTGGGCAAAGCGTGGGGACGCACCACGTGGCTGCTGACCTCACTGAAACGCGTGGCCCCGGGCACCACCGGCGCCATTTCCCTGGAAGGCACCGTCGCCGGCATCTTGTCTTCGGCGCTGCTTGCGGGGATTGGCGCCTGGGCCGGCCTCATCTCCGCCAGCGCCGTGCTGCCCGTGATTGTGGCGGCCAACGCGGCGTCGATCGTGGAAGGCGTGATCGGCGCCACGATGGAGGCTCGGGGTATGCTCACCAACGACGTCGTCAACTTCGTGAACTCCGCGATGGGCGCGGGCGTGGCGATGCTGATCTGGTCAAGTCTCTAACCTGCGATGGCGGATTGGCGCACCTATTCGGATCTGGCCCGGCCCTTCACGCTGGTGGCGCCCGCGCTGGGTTTTTTTTCTGGCGCGGTCACGGCAATCGGCGCCGCGCCCCAGGACGCGTGGAGCCTTGAAATACTGGTGCCGGCGATCACCGGTGCCGTCATGGCCGCGGTCTTCAACGCGGGCAGCAACGCGCTGAACCAGATCTACGACCTGGAGATCGATCGCGTCAACAAGCCCCGGCGCCCACTGACCTCGGGTCGCATGACCATGCGACAGGCGTGGTGGTTTACGGGAATCGCCTACGCCCTGACGCTGCTGCTGGCCTGGCTTGTGGCGCCTGGTGGACGCCACGAATGTTTCTGGATCGTGGCGGTCGCCGTGGTGGCGACGATCATTTACTCGGTGCCGCCCCTCCGCACCAAGCAGCGCGGCATGTGGGCCAACGTGACGATCGCCATTCCGCGCGGCGTCCTGCTCAAAGTGGCCGGCTGGACCGCCGTGAAGTCGGCCATGGGCCTGGAGCCGTGGTTTATCGGCGGCATTTTTGGACTGTTCCTGCTCGGCGCATCCACGACCAAGGACTTTGCCGACATGGCCGGCGACGCACGGGGCGGCTGCCGCACGTTGCCCATCATCCACGGCGCCAAAAAGGCCGCATGGCTGATCTCACCATCCTTCGTGCTGCCGTTTCTGATGATCAACCTTGGCACATGGATGGGCATCCTGACCGGCGAGGCCGTGTTGTTGCACGCCCTGGGGGCCGGAATGACGCTCTACGGCGCGTACGTCTTGTACCTCATGCTGCGACGGCCCGAAGAGCTCGCCACCGACGAAAACCACGTCTCGTGGGCGCACATGTATCGGATGATGTTCGCGCTCCAGATCGGCTTTGCGCTGGCCTATGTGCTCTGACAGGGTGCACATCATCCCAGCCATGCACATCGAGATTCGTCCCTACCGTTCCGACGACGATATCGACGAACTCACCGGCGTCATTCATCGCGCCTACGCAGCGCACTTGTCTACAGGCCTCCGCTACTGGGCGACACACCAGCCGGCCTCTGACACGGAAAAACGCCTTCGCGCGGGGCAAGGCCTGGTCCTCCTTGTCGATGGCGTCTACGCGGGCACCGCCACGGTTCGCCCTCCAATGCCGCACTCCCGTGTACCGATCTACCGCGAGTACAACGTCCGTGCGCTCTCACAGTTTTGTGTCGCGCCTGAGCACAGGGGCAAGGGCCTCGGCCTGCAGCTTCACCACCACGCGCTTCAGGTGGCGCGGCAGTCCGGTGCGGCGGTCATGGCGCTCGACACGGCGAAGCCAGCCACTGGCCTGATTCGGCTCTACGAAGCCTGGGGCTACAAGGTCGTGGGCGAGTGCGACTGGAGGCCAGATACCAACTACGAGAGTGTCGTCATGGCGAGGTCGCTTGCCGGGGGGCACCACGGAGGCACACCGTTTGAGAGTTGAGTTCTACCTGGTGGACGCGATGGAAGTGGCCAATTTCGCTCCCATCCTTCAGGCGCTCCGCGCAAAGGGCGTGGATGCGCGGATGGTGGCGGCGGACGCCGACATCAATACCGCGTCTTCTGGCTGGTTCGACGTGCAGAACGCGCGGGATCTTCTTGCAGGGCAGGGTCTGCCGTTTTCAACAGCGCCTGACTACGGTTCCGAGGCTGCCGTCACCACCCAGCGGTCCGTCCATCTTCGTGGGTACCGGGGCCGCAAGGTGCGGCTGATGTATACGATCGGGCCCTATGACAGCGAAAACCTGCAGGCATCGAGGGCGCAGGGCTTCGATGCTGTCTTGCTGCAGGGACCCTATGCCCGTCCGTTTCTCTCCCGCTGGCTCGATCCGTCTCGCGTGATCGTGACGGGCTTTCCCAAGTACGACGACTTCTTCGCGCACCGTGTCGACGCGTCTGCCGTCAGGCACGCCCTGAGGTTGAACCAGACGGATCAGGTCGTCGCCTACGTCCCAACCTGGGAGTCGAGATCGTCGATAGACCTCTTCTTTCAGTCGATCGAGGCACTGGCGGGAACGGACGGCATCCAGGTGTTGGTCAAGCCCCACCATTGCACGCCGCGCTTTGAGCCGGAGCGCTACGAGCGGCTGCAGCAGGCCGCCAACGCCCGGCTGCTGCCCGCCGGCTTTCCGAGTGCGGAACTGTTCAGCATCTGCGATCTGGCCATAGTCGACGCTCTCAGCGGCGCGCTCGGCGAGGCCATTCTGACGAATCCGGAACGCGCCCTGATCTGTCTCTGTCCGGATTCTGATCTGCTCAGATCCCAGCCGACCCCGCTCCCACAGGAGATCGGCCCCATGATGACGCACCCGCAGGAGCTGCCTGGTGTGGCGCGAGCGGTATTGGCAGGCGGTCGCTCACGCGCGGCACAGATCAGCGCCCGGCGCGCCCTGAGGGATCAGCTCTTTGCGCACACCGACGGCACGGCCGCCGCCCGGGCGGCGTCCGCGATCATCGATCTGATCACCGGCGACGCGTAGGCACCGCGCAGCCCCTCAGGACAGGAACATCGCCTCGGCTCTGGCGAGGTCGTCCGGGGTGTCGATCTCAGCCCATTTCCTGCCGGTGACATCAACAGCCGTCACGCGGACAGCGCCGGCGTGAATGCAGCGGCCGAGCGCGTCTTCGTAGAAGTGATTGAGTGCGCCCGCCTCGATGTATTCGCGCATGGCCGGCTCGAAGTGCTCGCACCACGTGGACCGAGAAAAGGAGGAGAGATTCACCGTCTTTCGCAGACTCGTTCGATCCTCGCCCGCCATGTGCGCCCCGAGGACAAGGCGCGTGACCTCGCCGTGGGCGGAGACCTCGACCCCCGTGCCGTTCATCTCTCCGGTGTAGGCGGACACAATCAACCGATCGGGCTCGACGAGTGGTTCCAGGACGGCTCGTTCCACGAACAGATCGCTCTCCAGCAGCATGAACGGCGGTGCGATCAGCTCACGGGCGAGCCAGAGCGAGTAGATGTTGTTGGTGGTCCGGTAGTCCGGGTTTTCGACGAAGCGAAACACCAGGCGCCGGTTCATGCGCCGAAGGTGATTGACCAGGACATCGTGAAGATGGCCGGTGACGACCACGAGCTCTTCGACGCCGATCGACTCCAGGATCTCGCACAGGTTATCCACGATCGGAGTCCCGGCAACCTCAGCCAGGCACTTGGGTCTGGAATCCATGCGCCGGCCGAGCCGCCTGCCCGCGCCCGCCGCCAGCAGAACGGCCTGCCTGCACGTCATCGTGGGCGCGGCGCCCACGGACTCGCCGGCGAAATTCACTGAAACTGCAAGCGCATGAGCGCGTCGACGCGCGCCTGGGTGGGCGGGTGGGTGGAGAACAGCGAACTGAACCCCTTGCCCGTCAGCGGCGACACGATGAACATGTGCGCTGTGGCCTGGTTGGCGTCCATCGGAATCTGCTTCGACCCGGCTTCGAGGCGCTTGAGGGCCTGGGCGAGGCCGACGGGCGACCCGGCGATTTGCGCGCCCGTGCGATCGGCCACAAACTCCCGCGACCTGGAGACAGCCATCTGAATCAGTGACGCGGCAATCGGCGCCAGCAGCATGGTGGCGATCAGTGCGATCGGGCTCGGCCCGTTCTCGCGGTCGCGGCCACCGCCGCCAAAAAACATCGCAAACTGCGCCAGCATGGTGATCGCAGCGCCGATTGTGGCCGCCACACTGCTGATCAGGATGTCGCGGTTCTTCACGTGGGCCAGTTCGTGGGCCATGACACCTTCGAGCTCGCTGTCAGACAGAAGCCGCATGATGCCTTCGGTGGCCGCGACGGCCGCGTGCTGCGGATTCCGGCCGGTGGCAAACGCGTTCGGAGACATGTCGGGGATCACGTAGACCTTGGGCATGGGCAGTTCCGCGCGGCGGGCCAGACGGGCGGTCATGTCGTACAACCGGTGCCCGGCCTGCACTTCCTGCGCGCGATACATCTTCAGCACGATCTTGTCGGAAAACCAGTAGCTGCCGATGTTCATCACCACCGCAATGCCAAACGCAATCACCAGGCCGGACTGTCCACCCAGCACCGTACCCACGGTCAGGAACAAGCCACTCAATGCGCCCAGCAACACGACCGTCTTCAAACCACTCATGTGTGCCACTCTCCAAGTTGGTGTAGAGCCTCAATTATGCCACGCGGACCAAACCGGTCCGAATGGCGTCTTGTTATACTGACGACTAATGCGGATGACACGTTTCATCGCCTGGGGTTGCGCGACTGTGTGTGTCGTGGCGGGCGAAGCGCGCATGGGCGCGCAGGTGCCGGTGCCGTTCCCGGGCGCCGGCCGTGGCGCCGCGCCGGTACAGACCGCTCCGGATCTGTCTGCGGGGGTGCCGCTCTATCCAGCCGCGCAGTTCCTTGAGACGTTTGATGCCGGCAAGGGCCAGCAATACCACCTGTATGGCACCGACGCGCCGTTCGGGGAGATCGTGACGTATTACAAGACCACGCTCAAGAACAGTGGCCGCGTGATCTTCCAGGGGCCGCTCATGCACCAGTTCGACCTGGGCCGCTTCCAGGAAGACACGATGGCGTATCCGCCGAGTGTGGTGGTGAAGGACTACACCTGGAACGGGCAGGCGGGCTACCTGCACGTATCAGGCACGACCAGCACCCGTTACAAAACGATCATCCAGATCGTCAAGCCGCCCGAGCGCTGACGCGGTTTTTGTTGGAGGTCGCGGGGGGCTGTCCGGGAACCGGCTTGGAGCCGGGAGCGCAGGACATCCGCCTGCGCCCCCGAAGCCGGCCGGACAACCCAGCCGCGAACACTGTAAGCATCTCCTGGCCGCATGACGTCCGGATGTCGGACCAGGAACACGCCGGTTAAATCAGAATCGCACCTTCACACCCAGCTGCACCTGCCGGGGGTCATATGTGGAGGTGATGGTGCCGAACCCCGCCGCGCTGCGATTGCCATTGGGCGCGCGGAAGTTTGCGCGGTTCATCAGGTTGAACACCTCCAGGCGGAACTCCATCTGGCTCGCCCGCCACGGCATCGTCACATTCTTCGACAGCGCCATGTCGATCTGCCACACGGCGGGTCCTCGCACGTTGTTGCGTGGAGCATTGCCGAACGGCTGGCTGGGGTCGGTGGGAATCACCACCGCGTCCTTGTTGAACCAGTTCGTGATGGACCGCTGGCCTTCAGGCGCCATCGGATCCCCCACCAGGTTCGGCCGATAGATGTTCGCCCCGCGGAAATCCTGCTGGATGCCCGACACCGCGAACGCCGTGCCGGCCGTGTACGTGAACGTCACCGGGTCGCCGGCATACACGCTGTTGATGGCCGCGAGCTGCCATCCACCGAGCAGCACATCCAGAGCCGGCGAGATGCCGCCCAGGAAGCGCCGGCCACGACCCACCGGCACTTCCCACACCAGACTGGTCGTGCTGTTGAACGGCTGGTGATACCCCGAGAGGCCGTAATCGGCGTCCATGTTGTAGAAGTCCTGCGGCGCCGGCGCGTTGCCATTGGCGTTCTCGAGCGACCCCGCGCCATTGTCCTTGCTCTCCGAGAGCGTCAGCGAGCTGAGGAACATCAGGCCACCGCGAGCACGCCATTCCAGCTTGGCCTGAAGGGCCTTGTACGCCGACTTGCCGCCGTTGAACGCGTACGTGATGTCCGCAAACTGCGGAATCGGCCTGCGCGCCTGCAGCGCAATCGTTCCAGCGGCGTTGTTGGGCGTGGCCTGGTTGTAGTTGGCGAACAGCAGCAGGCCGTCAGCCTTGTTGCCGACGTACGCGAGGTCCACCACCACGTTGCGGAACAATTCGCGCTGGACGGACACGTACCAGCTCTGCACGCGACTGGACCGGTAGTCCTCGGGCATGTAGGTAATGTTGGCGGCCAGCGGATTGAACTTGCTGGGGTCGGTCAGGTCGGCCGGGTAACCCTGCTGGGTGGTCCGGAACGTCGGGTCGAGAGGATTGCCCTGCACCACAACCGCGTTGACCACCTGCGGGCCGTTGATGGGCAGAATGTTGGCGCCGCCCGCGCGGTGAAAGTGCACGTAGCTGATGCCGTACCCGCCGCGGAACACCGTTTCAGGTGTGAGGGTGTACGCAAGACCCAGACGAGGCCCGAAGTTGTTCCGGTCGGGATTGATCGTGGACCGGTCCTTCAGGCTGCCGTCGCGGGCCATCACCATCTTCAACCCGGCGGGATCAAAATTCGAGAGCACGTTGTTCTTCTCCCACATCGGCGTGGCGTATTCGTACCTGAGCCCCAGGTTGACGGTCAGGCGGTCGCTGACGCGGATGTCATCCTGGGCGTACAGGAAGTGCATGTTCTGGCGCATGTCCGCCACCAGGATGTTGCTGAGGGCGAAGGTACCCCGCATCCCGAACATGAAGTCGGCCAGGTTGAACACGTTGTTGGCCGCCGCGCCGGTGGGACGCGAGAACTGGCTCGCGTACTGGTCGCGGCCGTAGAGCGGATTGACGTCCTGGACCTGCGTCTGGATGTGCTGGAATTCGTATCCGGCCTTCGCGGAGTGACGCCCCCAGCTGCGGGTGTAGTTGATCTTGGGATTAAAGACGGTCGGCCACTGCCACTGCGGATTGGTCGCCTGACGGCCAAGCGTGGTGTAGCCGGTAATGAGCTGTGAAGGCAGGCCGCCGGCGACCCTGGGGTCGGTCGGCAGGCCACTGATGCCGTACGCGTCAAGCGCGGACGCTGATCCCAGGGCCGGTGGATTCTTGCCGGCCTCAGTCCGCGACCACCCGAATCTGAACTCGAGGAGCGAACTGCTATCCACCACGTAGGTGGACCCCACGGCAATTTGGAGGTTGTCCGCGTAGGTGGTGCCGTTCCCGTCGCCTCCGGATGGCCCGGGTATTCCGGCCTGATCGAGAATCTCGGCCGATCGCCATCCGAACCGTCCAAACGACGTCCAGTTCGGGTTGATCACCACATCAATCTTGCCGCCGGCCTTGTTGCTCACCGTCTTCTGCGTCGTCAGCGCCACGTAGTTGTTGGCCGTGCCTGACGATGTGGGTTCGGGAAGATCTCGCAGGACCTTGGCCGCAAATGCCGACATCGGCACCGGAGTGCCGGCCGGATACACCTGGCCCGTCTGCGGATGGCGAACCGCCACGGTGAACACACCATTCCGCTGTTCCATGGTCGGAATCGTCGAGGTGGACACGGTGGTGCGGTTCTGACGCAACCCCTCAAAGTCCCCGAAGAAGAATGCCTTGTTGCGCGCCAGGGGCCCGCCGATGACGCCGCCGAACTGATTGCGGTCGAAGGTGGGCTCCTGTCCGGCTGTAGGTTTGAAATAGCCTTCGGACGTCAGGGAGCTGTCACGGAAAAATTCCCAGGCGCCCAGGTGAAACTGGTTGTTGCCGCTGCGATACGCGACATTGACGGTGGCGCCGGCCGCGCGGCCGTACTCCGCACTCATGTTGTTGGTCACCACCTGGAACTCGCCGACCGCGTCAGGTGCAGGCTGCATGACCTGGTTCGAGAATCCCTGGTTGCTGGTGCCGTACGCATTGTTGTCCACACCATCAATCAGGAAGTTGTTGAAGGTGCTGCGCAACCCGTTGACGTTGAACGACCCTTCCCGCGACGACGAGAGGGCCGAGGGGCGCACACCGGTCGTCAGGAGCGCAAGGGCGGAATACTCACGATTGATGACCGGAAGCTTTTGCAGGTCGCCGCCCCGAATCGTCTGGCCGCGCTGGCTGGTGTCGGTATCGAGGACGTCGGTGCCGGCGCTCACGGTCACCGTTTCAGTTAACGCGCCGATGGCCAGCGAGAGGTCCACGCGCCGCCGCGAGCCGATGCTGACTTGCACGTTGTCGGCCATCGCCAGGGAAAAGCCGGCCTTCTCTGCGGTCACCACGTAGGTGCCGATGCGCACCGTGAAAAATTCGTAGGTGCCTGACGCATCCGTCATGGTCGTGGCGCTCACGCCGGTTGCTGCATTCGTCAACGTCACTTTCGCAGCCGCCACCACCGCGCCGGACCCGTCGGACACGATACCTACCACGGCCGCGGTCTCGAACTGCGCGTACGCAGAGACCGGAAGGCACCACATCAAGACTGCACACACACTCAGACGAACCACTCGCTTCAACATGCTCATTCCTCCGCGAACGAAGCTAACGGGCGGGCGAGACGACCGTGTGAGGACGTTGCAGCATTCTGGTAACGACACGTGTCACGCGATTGTCATGACCGGCGGGTAGCGTGATCGCCATGAACGTTCGTACTCGCGTGATTTGCACAGTCCTCTTGTCTGCCACCTTCCTGGCGGTGAGCTCCGAGGCCCGCCAGCCGTGGATTACCAAACGCGTCGTCGCTCACCGCGGCGCGTCCTCTTACGCGCCGGAACACACGGCGGCCGCGTACAGGTTGGCGATGTCGCAAGGAGCCGACTATGTCGAACAGGATCTGGCGGTGACGAAGGACGGCGTGCTTGTGTGCCTCCACGACGACACGCTCGAACGCACCACGAATGTTGAAGAAGTGTTTCCGGATCGTTCGTCAACCGACGGGTCAGGCCGGACCCAATGGCTGGTCGCCGACTTCACCCTCGCCGAGATCAAGCAGTTGGACGCGGGCAGCTGGTTTGACCCGAAGTTCGCCGGTGAACGTGTGCTCACGTGGGACGAAGCCGTGGACCTGGTCTGGGACAAGGCCGGAATGTTTCCCGAACTCAAGGCGCCGTCGCTTTATCGCGAGCGTGGCGTCGACATCGTCGCGTTGTTTGCCTCGGCGGTGCGGCGACGGAATATGGATGTCCGGACGCCTGCAGGGTCAATGCCGAGACTGAGGGTGCAGTCGTTCGACGAGCAGGCGGTGCGGGAACTGGCCACTGCGCTTCCGAACATCCCAAGGACGTTCCTCTTTGGGCGCGGTGCGCTCGTAGAGCGGTGGTTGTCGTCCGTCGAGCGGGTGAAAGAAGTGGCGCAATTCGCGAGCGACCTCAGTCCCACCAAGGCCATCGTGGAAGCACAGCCCGCAGTGGTGGACTGGGCCCACGCCGCCGGGCTCACGGTCACGCCCTACACCTTTCGATCTGGCGCCACCGGCCGGTTCCCCAACGTTGAGGCCGAGATGCGGTACTTCCTGTATGAGTTGCGCGTGGACGCGCTGTTCACCGATAACCCGGACAAGTTTCCGCGGCGCTGAGTTCAGCCTTTCAGCACTGGTCGTCGACCGCCGAGGCCGGTAGCGGCTTCGATCACCCGAGCGACCACGAGCAGCCCCGCCTCGTCGTACAACCGGCCCGCAAGGGTAAACCCCGTCGGCGTGCCGTTGTCGCGGAACCCCGTGGGCACCGCGATGGCCGGGTGGCCCGTCAGACTCGTGATGGGGTTGAGGCTGGTGGGATCAAGCGTGACCGGACCTGAGACCATGACGTCCACGTCCTTTGTCGCGCGCGCGTAGGCTTCCATCAACCTCAGCCGCACGCGGTTTGCCTGCAGGTAGTCCACGGCCGTGACCAGGTGATACGCGCGCAAATCGTTGCGCACGCGCTGTGCGCGCAGGCCGGCATCGGCGCCGGTGGTCACCACCGTCTCAAAACCCGCCGCGCGCTCGGTGTATTCGATGAAGTACGTGAGGTCGCTCGTGGGCACCTTGACGGTGCGAATCTCGAGCCCGGCCGCGCGGAGCGCATCGAGCGCCCTCGTGTTGTTCGCGCGCACCGCAGGGTCCTTCTCGAGTTCGAGCATGCCTTCGACGACACCGACGACCCTGCCCTTGGCGGATTCGCGGCTGTCCCAGGCAAACGGCAGGCCTTCGGGCACGGAGAGGTCGTAGCCGTCGGGACCGGCGATGGCATGCAGCACGATCGCGCAGTCTTCGACCGTGCGGCAGATGGGGCCAATCTTGTCGAGCGTCCACCCGGCGGCCATGACGCCGCGCCGGCTGACGCGGCCGAAGGTGGGACGCAGGCCCACCACGCCGCACCGCACCGCGGGCGACAGGATCGATCCTCCGGTGTCGGTGCCAATCGCAAAAGCCACTAGCCCCGCCGCAGCCGCCGCGCCCGATCCGGCCGACGATCCGCTGGAGCCCTGCGCGGGATCCCAGGGATTGTTGGTGCGTCCGCCGAACCACTGATCCCCGAACGCGAACTCACCCGTGGTCAGCTTCGCCACGAGCACTGCGCCCTCGCGGGTCAACCGCTGCACCACCTCCGCGTCTTCATCGATGACCCGCCGCTCGAACGGCGCCGCGCCCCATGTGGTGGGCGCGCCTTTGGCCGCCACAATGTCTTTGACGCCCCAGGGGATGCCATGCAGAAGCCCGCGGTACTTCCCCCGCGCCAGTTCCCGATCGAGTTCACGCGCCTGCGCCATGGCGCGCTCGGCCGTCAGGTTCACCACGCAGTTCAGCGACGGGTTGTACCGTTCCAGCCGGCGCAGGTACATCTCGGTCAGTTCTTCAGACGACACCACGCGCCTTCGCACCAAATCCGCCAGTTGCGCGATTGAGCGAAACGCAAGGTCATCCAGATTCGATGGCCTTGTCTGCCGACCCGGCGCCGCCGGACGATGCACCCGCGCTGGTACGACCACGGGAAAACCCGGCACGCGAGGATTGAAGAGGATGGGTGATGGGACGTCGTTCTCGGGCGGCGCCAGATGCAGTTCTTCCGCGCGCGTCAGAATCCGATTCAGCGACGCGACCATGCCTTGCTGCTCGGCTTCGCTGTACTTCAGTCCGGCCAGCTGCACGGCCTCGCGGACCATGGCCGCGGTGACGCGTGATTGCGGCGCCTGAGCCGCCTGTGCGAAGAGCGCGCGCGCGAACGGCTCGGAACCAATGCCGATCGCCGCCAGCGCTGCAAAAAACTGCCGCCGGTTTGGTATGTCGCTCATCTACTTCCCCCCAGCCCGCGCCCGCAGTTCGTCGAACCAGTGGGTAATCACGGTAATCGTCGGGCGCTCGGTGCTGTTGGCGGTGACGGGAATGATCGCCAGGAAGCGACGGCCGTCGGCGGAGATGTCGAAGGGGCGCCCGACGATGGCGCCGCCCCATCTGCTGGTGTCGAGCGCCTGCGCGGGTGTGCCGTAGACAAAGTCCGGGCGGCCGGGAGTGGCCTGCACCGGCACGGTCATCAAACGACTGCGATCGATCGTGCGGAAGAAGAGTTCCTTGCCGTCCCTCGACCACATGGGGATTCGGCCGCCCCCGGACGAGATCTGCCAATGTCCGCCGCCGGCATTCGGAAACGGCCGAACGTGGATCTCGTCCACCGTGCTCCCCTCCGGCGACTGATACGCGATCCAGCGACCATCGGGCGAAATCTCGGCGCTACCCACTTGCCGGGAAGACCCGGGAATAAGTGGTGTCGCGATGCCGTCACCACCGGGTGTGTGCACGTAGAGGAACGACGCTCCGCCGTCAGCGGACAGTGCGAGCACCCGGAGGTCCTTCAGCACCTGAAACGGTGTGTCGAATGTCCGTGGCGTTGTCGTCACCTGCTCCGCAGCACCGGTACCGTCGGCCATGCGACGGAAGATGTCGCCCTGAGCACCCTCGGTGATTCTGTAGAGCACCTGGCGACTCTCTGGCGTCCAGACAGGGTAGTTGTCCTGGTCTAGCCCAGACGTCAGCCGGCTCATCGTTTTGCGTGCGAAATCCCAGATCCAAATGTCCTGTTCGCCATCCGAGGCACCCGCGGCCACACGGGTACCATCGGGTGAGATTCTGGGGTATGTGTATGCGCGCGACGGAGCGCCCGACTTTTCCTCGCGACCTTCTCGATCGACCCACACGAGGTCGCTCACGGGATCGCCCGTGCCTGACAGAAACGCAATCATGCCGTTGTCTGACACCGCGAACTTCCCGGCACCGGTAGCAGCTGTAGAATCCACGCCCTCGACGACGGGCACGGGCCCGCCCGAGAGTTGCGCCGATGCGCTCGCCGGTTGTGCAAAGAGCGTGTTGTCCCGCACCCAGAGCAGGTGACCGCTCGACACCAGCCGCCCGTCAGCACCGCCGTGCACCAGCACACGCCGCGCGCCGCCGCCGATCGGTTGAATCACGATCTGGCCGTCGTTGAAAAGGGTTCCCGGTTGGCGCACCGAATAGATAAGGTCCTTGCCTCCGTTCACCACTTGGGGCCGAGCCATCTGCTCGTTGCTGTCCTCTGTGGCTTCCACCAGCGCTTCGACGGTTCCCCCGGTATCGGCCACTGACAGAATCCGTTGGCCCTGACTGGAGACGATACGGCCGCCGCTCCAATGGAGACCGAAGGTCGGGGTGGTCTCACAGATCGTGACGGGCGCGCCGCCGGTCACGGCAATCTTCTTGACGAGGCCCAACCCCACACCGGTGCCTCCTGACTCCGTCGTCGCGAACGCGATCGACTGACTGTCTGGCGAAAAGACGAGGTCCCGTGGATCGATGTCCGAGCCGCGTAGGGGCTGCGCCTCGAGTTCGCCCATCCGGCGGATGTAGATCTGACTGTTGGCGGTGAACGCGATCATCGTTCCATCGGGCGACAGCGCAAGGTTCTGCCGGCCCGTCCGCGTGAACTCGACGCCTTCGGGCAACGTGTAGAAAAAGCGCGCCTGGACGTTGGGGACGACGGTGGCGGTTCGCCAGGGTGCCCACAGGACGACGGCGGCACCGAGGCTGGCCGCGGTTAGCGCCCAGGGCAGGAGGCGCTGCCATCGCGGGATCGGTGGCGCCGATGCGGCCCGAGCGGAGTCGAAAGCGCCGGCGCCTGGCTGCGCGTCCGTGTCGGGTGTCGCGATCGCCGGATCTTCGAGCACCAGCCGCGCCTCGCCGATGTCGCGCAGCCTCCGACGCGGGTCCTTCTCCAGGCAGCGCCCGAGCAGTTCCCGCACCCGCCGCGGTGTCGTCCCCGGCAGCGTCGTCAGATCCACCGGACGCGTCATCACGTGCGCCAGCGTTTCGGGAATCGTCTCGGCGACAAACAGCGAGCGCCCTGTCAACATTTCGTAGAGCACGACGCCGAACGAAAAGATGTCGGCGCGCTTATCGACCGGCTTGCCTTTGGCCTGCTCGGGGGCCATGTAGGCGGCCGTGCCGAGGATGACGCCCATCTGCGTCATGCGCGCGGTCAGCGTCGGCGAGTTCATCGGGTCCAGGATCCCGGGTCCAGAGTCCAGGGTTCGATCGATCGCCTTCGCCAGCCCGAAGTCCAGCACCTTCACCATGCCATCCGCGCGCACCTTCACGTTGGCCGGCTTCAGGTCGCGATGGATGATCCCCTGTTCGTGCGCGGCTTCGAGCGCGGTGGCGATCTGGCGCGCGATGGCAAGCGCGTCTTCGAGCGGCAGGGCGCCATTCCCAATCAACTCCGACAGGTCCTGCCCCTCGACCAGTTCCATGGCCAGATACGCGCCGCGCTCGAACGAGCCCGCGTCGTAGATGTGTGCGATGTTCGGGTGGTTGAGGGACGCGAGCGTTTTGGCTTCGCGTTCAAACCGCGCCACGCGGTCGGGGTCGCCGGCAAACACGTCCGGCAGAATCTTGAGCGCGACGTCGCGATCGAGCTTGCCGTCTCGGGCGCGATACACCTCGCCCATTCCGCCTCTGCCCAGTTCGGCAAGGATTTCGTACGCGCCAAGGCGCGTTCCGGGAGACAAACCACTCATGTCAGACACGGCGACATTGTGGCCCAGATCGGCTCACAGCCAAGCGCCCAGCTCCCCAGTTCCCCAGTTCCTAAGTTCCCCATCTCCCCAGTTCCTCACTTCACCATTTTCATGAGTGAGGTCCAATTCGTGACCACCGTCAGCGGAATGGCCGGCGCGAAATTGCCGAGACCACCGGGAGCCACCGACAGCAGGATGCGCTGGCCGTCTGAAGATACGTCGTATTGGTACGCGCCAGTGGCCCCGGGCTGCACAGTGCCATTCAACCCGAACAACGGCCTTGCGGTGCCGGGCACCAAGCCCGGATTCACAGTCACTGGCACGGCGACCAACATCGCGCCGTTGAGATAAAACAGCTCTCGCCCGTCCCGGCGCCACCGCGGGTACGCACCACCGCCCGCGGAGATCGGCCACTTCCCTCCCGACGGATCCGGGAACGTCTGCACCACTACCTCGTAGTTGCCGGACTCGTTGGTCGTGTAGGCCAGCCACCGGCCATCGCGCGAGAGCGAGGCATGAGGATGATCGAAGCCGTCTGCGAGGTAAGGCACCACCTTGTTGTCAGCTTTCGACAACACGTACAGACCTCGAATGCCGGAATCCGTTCGCGCAAATACCACGCGCGTGCCGTCACTGGATTCGTCGAGTGCCGAAAGATCCTGGCCGGCCTCGCGGTGCAGCGTGGTCATCGCCGTGGCACCATTCGCCAGTCGTTGCGCAATCTCGAAACGGCCGTCGTCGGCCTCCGATCCGAATATCAGGCGCGTGCTGTCATCCGACCACGTCGGGCTGCCGGCCCGGCGGTTCGTCGTCAGCGGTGCTTTGACGTTGCGGCCGAGGTCCGCCACCCACAACTGACGGCCGGTCACGCTGGCCATCAGCTCCAGCAGCGCGACACGAGCGCCATCGGGAGAGAGCCGGAGGGTGAACGCGGATACTGGTGGCCCGACCGTCTCCACGGGCTTGCCGCTGCGATCGACCCACGTCAGCCGCCGGTCCACCATCCCCACGGCCCCCTGGTCGGGGTTGCTGCTGAAGGCCAGGACACCTGCGTCCGACACCGTGAATCCCGCACGGCCATTCCCAATCAAGCTGGCCAGACCCGGAGCGACCACCACGGGGTCGCCAGTCAGTTGCCGCGTCCGCATGTCCATCGTCTGCGCCAGCAGATTGTCGCCCTTGGAATAGAGCAACAGGTTCGGCGCAGCGAATCTCGCGTAGTCCGATTGCACTACTTTGTGTCGATCCGGCGAATCTATGGAACCCGCGAAGATGGCCCAGTCGCCGCGCGCCGCTGTCTGCGCCTGATAGATGAAGTGGCGGCCATCGGGCAGGAACTGCGGCCACAGATGCGCCACTTCGCTCGTTGATGCGTCAAGCGTGGTCACCTGCGTTGGCACGCCGCCGGTGGCAGAGACGCGCTGAACACCTTTGGTGCCCTGCGAAGAGACCACCAACACGCCTTGGGCATTCCAGCTTCCGCTGGCGTTGTTTGAGGGCAGTTCGCAAATCGTCCGCACGGCGCCACCCGTGACGTCCACCGTCTGCAATCGACTGCCGCGCGACAGGCCCCCCCCTGTCATCCCACCGGTCTGCATCAAGAACGCGAGGTGCCGGCTGTCAGGAGACCAGAAGGGTGACTGAGGCGCCGTGGCGTCTGGTGTGCTCTGCGTACCCGAGACGGCGACCGCCTCCATTGCGTCGAGCCGCCGAATCCAGAGCTGGTCCTGCTCCGCGGCCTTCGACGTGGCCGCAAAGGCCAGCATCTTGCCGTCCGGGGAGATCGCCATGCGCGGCGTCCCACCGATGAATTGCCCTTGACCTGGGGGGCTCACCGAAAAACGCGCCATCAGGAGCGCGGCTTCGTTCTTCGTCCCGGACGACATCGCGAACACGACTGCCGCCACGGTGGCGACGACCGCGAGTGTCGCCCAGATCGCGCGCTCCCATCGACCGACGCCCGAGCGCGGGGCCGCGACTAGGGCCGCGACGGGAGGCGCCTCCGATGGCGATGCGGCTTCGTCGAGTTCGAGCCGGGCACCACTGATCGCGCCAAGCCGGCGCTTGGGATCTTTCTCGAGGCATCGGCGAAGCAGGCGACGGATGGGCGCGGGCAGGTCCGGCGGCAACGCATCAAACGTCGGCGTCTCTTTGATGACGTTCGCGAGCGTGACGCTGATGTCCTCGCCTTCAAAGGCGCGTCGCCCCGTGAGCATCTCGTAGAACACCACGCCGAACGCCCAGATGTCCGCGCGCCGATCGACGGCGCGACCGCGCGCCTGTTCAGGCGCCATGTAGGCGGCGGTGCCGATGACCATGCCCATCTGCGTCGCCCGCGCGGTGAGTGTGGGCGAATTATTGGAGTCCTGGGGTCCCGAGGTCCCGGAGTCCATCGCCTTCGCCAGGCCGAAGTCCAGCACCTTCACGGTGCCGTCCTCGCGCACCTTGATGTTCTGCGGCTTGAGGTCGCGATGCACGATGCCCTGCTCGTGCGCGGCTTCGAGCGCATCGATGATCTGGCGCCCGATGGCGATGGCGTCTTCCGTACGTAGGGCGCCCTGTTCGCCAAGGGCGCCACGGCCGATCAACTCCGACAGGTCCTGCCCTTCGACCAGTTCCATGACAAGCGCGCGGGAAACGACCTCAGAGGTCGGTCCGGCACCACTCACACCGCGACCGACCTCTGAGGTCGTTTCCGCTATCCCGTAGATCTGCGCGATGTTCGGATGGTTGAGCGACGCGAGCACTTGTGCTTCGCGCGTGAAGCGCGCGAGGCGATCCGCATCGAGCGCGAAGGCCTCGGGCAGCACCTTGATCGCGACGTCACGATTGAGCCTCGTATCGCGCGCGCGATACACCTCGCCCATTCCGCCCTCGCCAAGCTTTGAGACGACCTGATAAGAACCTATGGACTGACCAATCATCTCGCCCCTCCGCGCCAGTTGAGCAGCAGCGTAATCGGCGCTGTGACGCCCGCGTTCTGGGCCCTCGCAGTGTTGATCAGAAACCGTCCGCGCCGATCGACCGCGTACTGCGCGCGTGAGTTCCGCTGCGCGAACTGCTGGTCGAAGAGCTTGACGGGTGGCGTAAAGCCGAACGAACCGCCGCTCGGGCGAACGGTGGCAGCCATCATCGTGGAGTCAGAGATGAAATACAACTCCTTGCCGTCGGGGCCCCATTGAGGCGAGTGCCCACCGCCGGCAGACACTTGCCACTTGCCGTTGGCCTTCGGGAACGCCTGCACCATCACTTCGTCGCGGCCTGATTCCGAGGTGGTGTACGCCACCCACGCACCATCGGGTGAGATCGCTGGCTGGTTTTCGGCAAACGGTGTCGTCGCAAGTGGCGATGGCGTCTGGGTGCCGCCCACGGGCAGCGGCATGGCCCAAAGATCTCCACTGTTTTCTGCATCGAAGTAGACGAGCCACTTGCCGTCCGGGGAGATCTCATGCGGCCACTGATTGCCCTGCCGTTCCAGCCAGACTTCCTCAACGCCGGCGCCGTTGGCCGACTTCGCGTAAATGTCGAACCCGTTCTTGCGGCCGCTCTCGAACACGATGGTGCGGCTATCCGGCGACCACGCGGGGAACCCATCGACGGCAACATCGAACGTGAGCCGGGTGAGGCCGCCACCGGCCAGGTCTTTGATCCAGATGTCGCGATTGCCGTTGATGGTGGCATCCACCGCGAGGCGCGTGCCATCGGGTGAAAACACGGCGCTACTCACTGGACCATCCATATCGAGGAGCGTGCCCGCTGGCGCACCTGTGCGATCGAACCAGACCAGATGTGCACCCGGCCGCTCCGTTTGGGGGCGATACGCGATGAGGCCGTTCCTCGAAATCGAGAACCCCCCGTGCCCCACCGTACTGCCCTGACCATCCGCGAGGGTCCGGGAAGGTCCCATGAGCGCTCGTTTGTCCAGATCGATCTCGCGTACGACGAGCACTCCCTGTGCCACGAAGGCGATCGAGCGTGGCGGCAGCCAACGGCCGGTCGAGTCGGCTGGAGCCAGGAACGTCGATGTCCCGTCCAGCGATCCGAGATAGAGACCCGAACTTTCGCCGTTTCCCGTGTATTGGAAATAGACGAAGGTGCGTCCGTCAGGAAGGAACTGCGGTGCCTGAGGCGCCAGTCCCAGCACGCCTTTGGTGACCATCTCAAGTCCGCCTCCGCCGGCGTTCACACGCATCAGCCCGCTGGCCGTCCTGAACAGGATCACATCGTCAAGCCCCCAGGCGCCTCCCTGCGAAAAACCAGCGAACCCGGTCACTCTGGTTGACGTACCGCCAGCGGCCTCGATCCGCTTGATATTGCCGCCCGCGAAGTAGCCGATGGTCTTCGAGTCCGGAGACCAGAAGGGCTGTCGCGCGTCCTCGGTGCCGGTCAGCATCTGTGCCGCGGCCTGGTCGAGGCGGCGGAGCCAGAGGTGCAGCACGCCCTTCTCGTTCGGCGCCACGAAGGCAATGCTGCTGCCGTCGGGCGAGAGTTCGAAGTCGGAGACCCACGGCGTTGACGGAGTGGTGATGTCCACGCGCATCTCGGGAGGAGGCGCCGGCGGTGTTTCGCCGAAGTGCATGGCCGCCAGAGCCACGGTTGCCACCACCAGTGCGCCGCATGCGACGAGGAGTGGGAGCGACCAGCGCGACCGTGCGGTCGCGGTCGGCGCGGCTCCCGCTGCCGATATGGCTGCCGACGCGGGTTGGTCGAGCATGTAGCGGACGACGGAGAAGTCCGGGATGCGCGCCTTGCGATCCTTGACGAGGCAGCGCGTGAGGATCGTGCGGATGTTGGCCGGCAGATCCGCTGGCAGCGCCGTCCAGTCCGGCTCGGTCTTCATCACCGCCGAGATCATTTCGGTGACGTCTTCTCCGTCGAACGCTTTGCGGCCTGAGAGCATCTCGAACAACACACAGCCGAATGCCCACACGTCCGTGCGCTTGTCCACTGGGCGGCCCCGCGCCTGCTCGGGCGACATGTACGCAGCGGTACCGAGGATCATTCCCATCTGGGTGGCACGGGCCGTCAAGGTCGGCGAATTCGCAGCGTCCTGAGTCCCGGGTCCCGAGGTCCCGGAGTCCATGGCCTTCGCCAACCCGAAGTCCAGCACCTTCACGGTGCCGTCGTCCCGGACCTTGATGTTCTGCGGCTTCAGATCTCGATGGATGATGCCCTGCTCGTGCGCAGCTTCGAGCGCGTCGATGATCTGGCGCGCGATTTGTAGGGCGGCCTGGACCTCAAGGCCGCCGATCATCTCCGAGAGGTCCTGCCCCTCGACCAGTTCCATCACGAGTGCTCGGGAAAAGACGTCGGGTGTCTTTTCCGAGAGGGCGGAACCGGAAAAGACACCCGACGTCTTTTCCCGGAACTCCTCGATCCCATAGATGCCCGCGATGTTCGGGTGATTGAGCGACGCCAGCGTCTTCGCCTCGCGCGTGAAGCGCGCCACGCGATCGGCGTCAGCCGCGAATGACTCGGGCAGCACTTTGATCGCGACGTCCCGGTCGAGTTTCGTATCGCGCGCGCGATACACCTCGCCCATTCCGCCTCTGCCCAGCTCGGCGAGGATCTGGTACGGACCCAACGTTTGGCCGATCATGACAAGACCCTCGCTCCCTGCGGAGTAACCACTACTTCGCCGGCCTGACGCGCGCCCGCAGTTCCTCGATCCAGTTGACGACCACGCGGTACTCCACGCCGCTGCCGTCGCTACCGGACTTGATCACCGCGAAACGCTTACCGTCGGGCGCCAGGTCGTAGTTCATGGTTTGATCCGATCCGATGAGGGTGAAGAGTTCTTCAGGTTTCCCGGCCTTGAAGTCGGGCGACGTGGTGACGTTCACACGGAAGTACTTCCCGCCGTTGCGATAAAAAATCGCGCGGCCGTCGATCGACCAGACCGGTGATGTGCCGCCGCCCGCCGACGCTTGATACTTCTCACGAGCGGTCTCCGGATACGGCCGGACGTGAATCTCGGGAGGCCCCTGTTCGTTCGTTCCGTACGCGAGCCAGCGCCCGTCAGGTGAAATGGCCGGTCGCCGTTCGTCAAAGCGCGACGTGACGAGCGCCCGCGTTGTCCGGTCGCCGGTCATCGGCAACGCCCAGATGTCGTTACTGTTCTGTGGGTTCTGCTCAACGAAGAACAACGTCTGCCCGTCCCTGGACCATGAGAACGGTACCCGCAGATTCGGGCCAGTCGTCAGCTGCTCCTCTTCGCCGGAGCCGTCGGCCGCCCGCCAGTAAATGCTGGACTGGCCTCCCGTCCGGGACGCGTTGTACGCGATGCGCCTGCTGTCGGGCGACCAGATGGGCGACGTTTCGCCGCCGGCTTCCTTGGTCAGCCGGATCTTCGAGTTCCGCGCCCAGTCCAGGACGAAGATATCCCGGTCGGCGCCCGAGGACGCGGTGTACGCGACGCGCGTGCCGTCCGGTGAGACGCGCAGGTACTGATAGGCGCCTTTCTCCGACGTGATCGGCTGCTGCGCGCCTTTTATGTCCACCCACACCAGTTCCGCGTTGTCGTCGGCCGAGCCGGACACGTACACGAGAGCGCCGGTGGCAGAGACGGCGAAGTGAGCGATCGCTGCGCCCACGTTCGCTCGCACCCCGCCCAGGAGGGACACCGGTGTGCCGGTGACTTTGAGGGCCGCGAGGTCGATCGGCACTCCAAGGATCTCTCCCGAGCGGCTGTACACCAGGTACCCGCCGTCCGAAGCCAGATAACGTCCGTCCATCCCGCCCCTCAGTAACACCGTGCGCGACTTCGTCCCGATCTGCTCCACGATGATCTCGCCGTCGTTGCTAGACCCGACGTTGGCTTTTGTATAGAGCACGGCCTGCCCACCCGGCAGGAGCTGGGGACCGGTCAACTGCTCCGACCCCTCGCGCGTTACGATGAGCTCCGGCGTCCCGCCGGTCGCGGGCACGCGATAGATGCCTTTGGTATCGCCGAACACGATCGTGTCCCCGGTCCAACTGGCGCCATTGGGCAGGACGGAATCACAGAGCGGTTGAGGGGCGCCGCCGGAGAGCGCCACCTTCAGCAACCTCCCTGCGGAGAAGTAGGCGATCGAGGCGCCGTCCGGGGAGAAGACCGGCTCGGCGGGATCGGCCACGCTCACCACGGCAACAGCTTCGAACTGATCGAGCCTGCGAACGAAGAGCTTGCTGTCAGCGACGTAGGCTACGTGCGTGCCGTCTGGCGAGATCGCGATCAGGTGCCGGCCGGCGCGTGTCCATTGCATGCCAGTGGGCAGCGTCACAGCGAAGCGCGTGACGGCCGGCTGCGTCGGGACCGCCCCCGGCTTGAGCCACCAGGTCAGACCGGCCGCAACGATCGCCACGCCGATCGCTCCTGCGGTCACCGCAGGTCGCGAGCGACGACTGGGCACCGCCGGCGGCGCGGCGGTGGGCGCGGCCGCAGCGGGCTCTCCGGCGATCGCCTCTTCGATCTCCAGCCGCGCGACCGCCATCGAGTCGAGCCGCTTCGCGCGGTCTTTCTCCAGGCAGCGCCGCAGCAGTCTCCTGATTGACGACGGCACGTCCTCTGGCAGCGACGCCATCGACGGCGTGTCTTTCAGTACCGACGCCAGCGTCTCCGACACGTCGTCTCCCGCGAACGCGCGCCGGCCCGTCAGCATTTCGTAGAGCACGACGCCAAACGCCCACACGTCGGCGCGCTTGTCCACGGCCTTGCCCTTCGCCTGCTCGGGGGCCATGTACGCCGCCGTGCCGATGATCATGCCCATCTGGGTCGCGCGCGCGGTCATGGTGGGCGAGTTATCGGAGTCCTGGAGTCCTGGGGTCCCGGGGTCCATCGCTTTCGCCAAGCCGAAGTCCAACACCTTCACCGTGCCGTCCTCGCGCACCTTGATGTTCTGGGGCTTGAGGTCACGATGCACGATGCCCTGTTCGTGCGCGGCTTCAAGGGCATAGGCGATCTGTTTCGCGATCGGCAGGGCTTCAGACAGGGGAATCGCGCCGCGAGCCATCGGGGCCGACAAGTCCTCGCCCTCGACCAGTTCCATGACCAGGGCACGGGAAACGACCTCAGAGGTCGGTCCGGCACCACTCATCCCGCGACCGACCTCTGAGGTCGTTTCCTCTATCCCGTAGATCTGCGCGATGTTCGGGTGATTGAGCGACGCGAGCGTCTTCGCTTCGCGGGTGAATCGCGCGACGCGGTCGGCGTCGGCCGCGAAGGACTCTGGCAGCACTTTGATCGCCACATCGCGGTCGAGCTTGGTATCGCGGGCGCGATACACCTCGCCCATTCCGCCTGCGCCGAGCTTGGAAAGGACCTGATATGGACCTATCGTTTGACCAATCATCGGCAGATCCTTGCCTGGGCGACGGCGGCGTAGAATGAGTTCATGACACCCTCGCAAACGAAGGCCATTGCCAGCGTGCTGGATGCCGATGCGCGGATTGCGTACGGCCTCGTGTTTGGGTCGACTGGCCGCGGTGATGCGCATACCGGCAGCGATCTGGATGTGGCGATTGGGCTCGCACCGGACGCGGAATTCGACGCGCTCGGCCTTGGCCGTCTTGTGAGCGACCTCGAACGGGCGTCAGGCCAGACGATTGATCTGGTGCTGCTGCACGAGGCCTCGCCGGCGCTCGCCTACCGTGTGTTCCGGGATGGCGTCGTGGTGTGCGTCCGCGATCGGCCGGCACTGGTCGAACGCCGCGTCCGGGCAATTCTGGATTACCTCGACTATCGTCCGTTCGAGTCCGCCTTTGTGCGGGGAGTGCTGCAGGCTCGTGGTTGACGCAGCCGTACTCGCGTGGAAGGTGGCGGCCATTCGCGATGCCGTCGGCCGCATCCGCGAGGTGTTGCCCGAGACGCCGCAGGCCTTTCTTGCCGACCGCACCGCACGCGAAGTCGTCACGTTCAACCTGTTCTTGGCCCTTCAGGACACCATCGCGTTGGCGACGCATTGGCTGGCTGACGAGGGAGTGGCGGTGCCTGACACCTACGGCGACATCTTTTCGACTCTGGCGGGGCGCGGCGTCATCGATACCGCGCTGGGTGATCGGTTGCGCGCCGCCGCAGGCCTGCGCAATCTCGTCGCGCACCAGTACGGCGTGTTGGACTTTACACGTGTCCATGCGGTGGCCCGGGCCGAACTCGACGACCTGCTGACGTTCTGCGACGAATTGGCCACACGCGTGCGCTTCTGACCCGCTCATCGCTCCTTCTCCGTCTTCTTCAGTAGACTCGGCCAGTTTGCAATCACCGTCATGGGTGACTGCCCGGGGCCGTCTTTGAGAAGCACGAGCGCGAACGACTGCCCATCAGGTGCCACGTCGAAGTGCCCGGAATATGGGCCGGGCCCCGCCCAGTTGCCGCGCCGTTCATTGGTGAACAACGCCGTCGGCGTCCCGATCCGAAGCGTCGGGCCTGGTGTGATCGGCACCACGTAGACGGTTGGGCCCGCGACGTAGAACAACTCGCGCCCGTCGGCCCTCCAGCGCGGCATCTCGCCGCCTCCGATCGACACCATCCGGCGCATCTTGTCGTCAAGAGTGGACTGGACGTACACCTCGCGCCGACCCGAGTCCTGCGACATGTAGGCCACCCACTTGCCATCGGGCGAGTAGCGGCCGTGGACGTCAGGCGCCGGGGTCGAGACGACCGATAGGGTGCTTTTGCGAACGACATCAAACGCGTCGATCTCCGAGCCGAAGCCAGGCCGTGAGGTCGTGAACAGCACCTGCGCGCCGTCGGGTGACACGTCGTAGGGGAAGCCCGAACGGGTCAGCGTGGTGAGGAGTTCGGCGGGCGTCGTCGCATTGACGCGCTGTCGATAGAGTCCCCACCCGTCTTTGGCCGGAGCGCCAAAGACGATCAACTGGCTGTCTCTTGACCACGCCGAAGACGCGTCGGTCGGCACACTGGGCGCCAGAGGCGCAGCTGCCCGCCGTTCGAGGTCGTACACCCAGATCCCCGTGTCGCCCTTCGTGCGCTCGAACCGATCGACGGCGATCGACCGCCCATCCGGTGAGAACACCGGATTCACGTACGTCTGTCCATCGTCAACAACCGACCGGGTCACCACGCCGCGCCGATCCACAAGGACGAGTTGAGAGGGCTGCATGCTGATCGCCTGATACTCGACAAGGCCGGTCTGAGACGCTGAAAACAGACTGGGAGGACGCTGTATCGACGAGCGCGCGAAATCGTTGGCAACGATACGGGAGGAGCCAATCATTGCGGGGCGCTCGAGGTCAAACGCCTGCGCCTCGAGGTGGCCATCAATCGCAAACAGCAGGTAGTCGTTGGCATAGGTCGCGTGGGAATCCACGTCGCGCAGGTAGACCGGCTCGCCGCCATCGAGCGATGCCACCATCAGCCGCGTAGCCAGAGAAGCATTCGTGCGGAGACCGTAGAGGAAGTGCCGGCCGTCTGGCAGGAAATCAGGCAGCCCGAGGCTGTACTCACCCCGCGACGGATCGGGCTCACGGACCACCGTCGGCTCACCTCCATTCGCGGACAGGCGCATGAGGCGGCGGCCATTCGGGCCGTTGAGTCCAATGACGATGTCCCCGTGCTGATTCCAGGTGCCTCGGTGACCACCGGTGCCGACCTTGGCGATCGTCCTGATGGCTCCGCCATCAGACGCGACGGCTCGCAACTCATCCTGATAGATGAACGCGATCGACTGACTGTCCGGCGACCAGAATGGCCACGAGGCGCCGAGGGTTCCTTCAAGCGGCTTCGACTCGAGCGTGTCCAGCCGCCGAAGCCAGAGCGTCCGTACCGCATTGTCACCGATGGCATTCACGTCCAGGCCGTCTGTTCCGGTTGCCACGCCGTAGACCAGCATCCGGCCGTCGGGCGAGAGCATGGGTGCCGCGTCGGTGCCGCCGGCCGACGCGAGCCGGCCGCCTGCGGGAGGCGAGACCGTGAAGCGTATCGGCGCCAGTGAGTCGGTGTTGGAACCGGATCCCGATCGGTAGAGCGACACGCCGAGCGCCCCGGCAGCGACGACCGACACCGCCGCGACGGCCCAGGCCACACGCGCGCTGATGCGCGAGCGGTCCGGCGCTGCGGCTGCGCCTGCTGCTCCAGGCTGCGGCGATCCACTCATCGTCTGTGGATTGCTCAGGAGCAGTCGCGCCTCGCCGATGTCGCGCAGCCGTTGTTTCGGATCGCGCTCGAGGCAGCGGCGCACCCGGCTCGCCACCGCGGGCGGCGTATTCGCGGGCAACGCCGTGAAGTCCGGCTCCCGCATCAACACGGCGGCCAGTGTCGTTGAAATATCCTCGCCGTCGAAACAGCGGCGGCCTGTGAGCATCTCGTAGAGCACGACGCCGTACGCCCAGATGTCCGCGCGCTTATCGACCGGTTTGCCCTTCGCCTGCTCCGGCGCCATGTACGCGGCCGTGCCGATGATCATGCCCATCTGGGTCGCGCGTGCGGTCATCGTGGGCGAGTGGGATGGGTCCAGGGTCCCGGGTCCAGGGTCCAGGGTTCGGGCGAGCCCAAAGTCCAGCACCTTCACCGTGCCGTCTTCGCGGACCTTGATGTTCTGCGGCTTGAGATCGCGATGGACGATGCCCTGCTCATGCGCGGCTTCGAGCGCGTCGGCGATTTGTCGCGCGATGGCGATCGCGTCGGTGAGGGGGATTCCTCCGGCCGCAATGATCTCCGACAGATCCCGCCCCTCGACCAGTTCCATGACAAGGGCACGGGAAACGACCTCAGAGGTCGGTCCGGCACCACTCACCCCGCGACCGACCTCTGAGGTCGTTTCCTCTATCCCATAGATCGCAGCAATGTTTGGGTGGTTCAGCGACGCCAGCACCTGCGCTTCGCGCGTGAAGCGGGCGAGGCGATCCGGGTCGGCCGCGAACGCCTCCGGCAGTACTTTGATCGCGACGTCGCGATTGAGCTTCGTATCGCGCGCGCGATACACCTCGCCCATCCCGCCTTCGCCCAGTTTAGCCACGACCTCGTACGATCCAATTCTTCGCCCGATCATGGTCGTGGCCTCTTCTGGGCTACGGCGAGGCCTCGCCATAGCTGCGACCGAAGGTCGCGTTCAGCGGAGGCGGGTCCGCCAGCTCCGAGGGCGCCGACGATTTCATATGAGCCGAGGCGGGCACCTGGGACGAGTGTCACTTCCTCACCTCCCCAGTTCCCCAGTTCCCCAGTTCTGCAAGTGGCCGAAAATCGCTCACACCCTACACGGCGACAGCCGAGCCGGGATTGGCTCACGGCCGGGTTAGAATTTCAGCCCGTGGGCGGCGATGTCACCGAATTGCTACAGCGTTGGGCCGAAGGCGACGAAGAGGCCTTCCGCTCGCTGACCCCGCTCGTCTACGACGAAATGCGCAAGCTCGCCTCGGCGCAACTGAAAGACGAACGCACGAACCACACCCTGGAACCCACAGGGCTGGTGCACGAGGCGTACATGCGTCTGGTCCATCGCCAGACCGGAAACTGGAGGAGCCGGGCGCAATTCTACTCCGTCGCGAGCCTGGTGATTCGCCGGATTCTTGTGGAACACGCCCGCGCCCGCCTTCGGCTGAAACGCGGTGGCGGCACCATCAGCATCTTTCTTGATGCCACAGTGGACTGGCCCATCGAGCGATCGGTGCAACTGACAAATCTCGACGATGCGCTGGACGCGCTCGCGAAGCTGGATGAGTCGCAAAGCCGCATTGTGGAACTGCGGTTTTTCACTGGACTCTCCATCGAAGAAACCGCAACCGTGCTGGAACTCTCACCGGCCACGGTCAAGCGGCGCTGGGCGTCGGCGCGCGCCTGGCTCCTGCTCGAACTCGGCGCACCACCTGTGAGCACTGACGCTGCCGGGGACGCGCCGGCGGAGCCCACCAGCGCATGACGCCTGAGCGCTGGCGGCGCATTCGCGACGTGCTGGAACCCGCGCTCGAACTCGACCCTGCGGAAGCGTCGGCGTGGCTCGACGCACACTGCGAGGCCGAACTGCGCGCAGAGGTGGAGGCGCTCGTGGCCGCCGGCCAGACCGAATCATCGTTCATTGATCGCCCTGTGCCGCTGGCCGAAGCGATCCTGCCGCCCGGCGCCACGATTGGTCCGTACGTGGTGGAGAGCGCGATCGGCGCCGGCGGCATGGGCGTGGTCTATCGCGCCCGCGATTCGCGGCTGGGTCGCACAGTGGCCATCAAACTGCTGCCCTTCGGCGCGCGCACCACGGCGGCATTGGCCGAAGCCCGCGCCGTCTCCTCGCTCAACCACCCCAACATCGTCACGCTGCATGACGTGATCGAACATGACGGCGCGACGGCGCTGGTCATGGAGTGCGTGGAGGGGCGCACGCTGCAGGAGTTGATCGGCGCCCTTGAAAACCAGGGCGCCCTACGTACGGACGCGCTTTCGTACGCGAGGCAGATTGCGAGTGCGCTGGCCGCGTCGCACGCGGCGGGTGTGTTGCATCGCGACCTGAAGCCGTCGAATGTGATGGTGCGGCCCGACGGCACGGTCAAGGTGCTGGACTTCGGCATCGCGCAGTCGATTGACGCTGCCGCGATGGCGGAAGGGCCCGCGGGCACAGCCGCGTACATGTCGCCCGAGCAGGCGGCGGGCCGTCCGCTTGATGCGCGGTCGGACGTCTATGCGTTCGGCGTGGTATTTCGTGAGATGTTCACGGGCCGCGATCCGGCGGGCGCTTCGCGCATCCCGGCGCGATGGCGGCGCGTCATCGATCGGTGCGTGGCCGCTGATCCGGCCGCGCGCTTTCAGTCGATGGAACAGGTGGGCGCAGTGCTCGACCGGCCGGCCCTGTTCGCGCGTCCGGCATGGTGGGCCGCTGCGGCCTTGATTGTGGCGGTCGCCGCGCTCCTGATGGCACTGCGGTCCAAACCCGTCACGCCTGACTCCGGCGGCTTCGTCGCCCACCGGGTGACCGGCGCCGCCGCCTCGGCCGCCTTCCCCGCCATGTCACCAGACGGAACTCGACTGGCCTATTCGGTGACGAGCCAGGGAACGTCGCGCCTGTTCGTGCACGGCCGCACCGACATGACGCCGCTCGACCTGCGTCAGGAGGGTCGCCAGCCGACGTGGTCACCAGACGGCCGTGAGATTGCCTTCCGATCGGATCGGGATGGGGGCGGGCTGTTCGTGATCAACCTCAGCTCGTCCGACGTGCGGCAGGTCGCGCGTCACGGCCACCTGCCGGCGTGGTCGCCGGATGGCTCGCAACTCGCGTATTCCACCAGCGAGTTCACCCGGGTCGAGGAGCGGCCGACCACCAACAGCCAACTGCGGGTGGTGCATCTGGTCACCGGCGCAGACGAGCCCGTGCCCGTCGAAGGCCCCATGCTCGACGCCATCCAGCCCGCATGGTCACCTGATGGCGCACGCCTCGCGTTCTGGTCTGTGGACGACGGTGGCCGCCGGCGCGTGTGGACGGTGGCGTCAAACGGTGGACGCCCTGTGGCCGTCACTGACGGCGCGTCGACGGAGTGGAATCCTGTGTGGTCGCCGGACGGCTGGCTGTGCTGGGCGTCGGACCGGAGCGGCGTGATGAACGCCTGGCGCGCGCGCGTCGATCCGAACTCGGGACGGGTTCTTGGCGCAGCCGAAGCGATGGACCTGCCAGCCACCTACGCCGGGTCGTTCACGTTTTCGCGCGACGGCGCCATTGCCTACGCCACACGCCAGCCCACCTCGTCGATCTGGCGGGTGAGTCTCAATCCTCTCGGCGCACCTCAGCGCATCACACCGCCTGCCCTCCGGGTGCGCTATCCGTCGGTGTCACCAGATGGCCTGTGGATCGTGGCGTTCGAGCAGGAGCGCTCCGAAAACCTCGTCGTCTTCCGCACCGACGGATCGGATCTGCGGAAGCTGACGACGGGCGATGTGCGTGATCGCGGGCCGAGTTGGTCTCCCGATGGGCAGCGCATTGCGTTTGGCTCCAACCGGGGAGGCGACTATCAATTGTGGACTGTGCGGCCCGATGGCCGGGACGTCCAGTTGTTTGTCTCGCATCCCACCGGCGCGTTCTCGCCGGTATGGTCTCCCGACGGCACACACCTGGCGTGGTTCACGCGCGGCTTCGCGCCGTTCGTCTCAACCGGCGGCAACCAACGGGCGATTCCTCCCCCGTCGCAGGGCGAGGGATTCCGTCCCGCCGACTGGGCGGGCGATCTGATCGTGGGGCTCGTGCGCAGTTCCGACGGCGGACGGGTGGGGACGGCGGTGTATTCGTTGACGTCGGGCACCTACCAGCGGCTTTCACACCCCTGTGACTGGGTGCGGTTCGTGCCCCATACCCGCACGCTCATCTGTGGCGAGGCCCGGCGGCTTTCCCGCGTGGACCTTGCGACGGGCCTGCGCAGTGACCTGCTTACACTCCCCGAAGACCTGTCCGACCAGTTCGCCGTCAGCCCCGACGGCAAGGCGCTCTATCTTTCGCTCGCCGAGACCGAAACAGAGATCTGGACTGCCGTGCGGAGGTGAGTGCGGGTGGGGTACTGCCCCTTCAGCCCTTCATGCCTCGTGTCGAATCCGCCTTGGCGACCTGGCGCAAATACTCCTCGGCCTTGCCCGCGAGGCCCAGCGTCCGCGCCTCTTCCACGTCCACCGCCTGCGCGTCAGCGAAGTCGCGAATCTGCTGCGTGATCTCCATGCTGCAGAACTTCGGTCCGCACATCGAACAGAAGTGCGCCACTTTCGCGCCATCGGACGGCAGCGTTTCGTCGTGAAACGCGCGAGCGGTCACCGGATCGAGGGCAAGGTTGAACTGGTCTTCCCACCGGAATTCAAACCGCGCCTTTGACAACGCATCGTCCCACACCTGCGCGCCGGGGTGGCCTTTAGCGAGGTCGGCGGCGTGGGCGGCAATCTTGTACGTGATGACGCCGGCCTTCACATCATCGCGATTCGGCAGGCCCAGGTGCTCCTTGGGCGTCACGTAGCAGAGCATCGCCGTGCCGTACCAGCCGATCATCGCGGCGCCAATGGCCGACGTGATGTGGTCGTAGCCGGGCGCGATGTCGGTGGTCAGCGGCCCCAGCGTGTAGAACGGCGCCTCGTCGCACCACTCCAGCTGCTTCTCCATGTTTTCGCGGATCAGGTGCATCGGCACGTGGCCGGGGCCCTCGTTCATCACCTGCACGTCGTACTCCCAGGCGATCTTCGTCAGTTCGCCCTGGGTTTTGAGTTCCGCGAACTGCGCCTCGTCATTGGCGTCGGCAATCGAGCCCGGGCGCAGGCCATCACCGAGGGAAAACGACACGTCGTAGGCCTGCATGATTTCGCAGATTTCACGAAAGTGCGTGTACAGGAAACTCTCCTGATGGTGCGCCAGGCACCATTTGGCGATGATCGATCCGCCACGGGAGACGATACCGGTCAGCCGGCGCGCCGTCATCGGGATGTAGCGCAGCAACACACCCGCGTGGACCGTGAAGTAGTCCACGCCCTGTTCGGCCTGCTCGATGAGGGTGTCGCGATACACCTCCCAGCTCAGGTCTTCGGGGCGGCCGCCGACCTTCTCGAGCGCCTGATACAGCGGCACCGTGCCAATCGGCACGGGCGAGTTGCGCATGATCCACTCGCGCGTCTCGTGAATGTTCTTGCCCGTGGACAAGTCCATGACGGTATCGGCGCCCCAGAGCGTGGACCACCGAAGCTTGTCCACCTCTTCAACGATGGACGATGAGACGGCGGAGTTACCGATGTTGGCGTTGATCTTCACCAGGAAGTTGCGCCCGATGATCATGGGCTCCAGTTCCGGATGGTTGATGTTTGCCGGAATGATGGCGCGCCCGCGCGCCACCTCGGCGCGCACAAACTCTGCGGGCAGGCCTTCGCGCAGCGCGATGAACTCCATTTCCGGCGTGACCTCGCCGCGCCGGGCATAGTGGAGTTGCGACACGCCCTTGCCGTCGCGCGCCTTCAGAATCCGTCCGCGGCCGGTCTCGGCCACGTCGCCCCTCGACACGATCCAGTCGCGGCGCAGCGCCGGGAGCCCGACATGCGCGTCGAACCCTCTCGGCCCACTCGAGTCGTACACGCGCAGCGGCGGTTCACCGGCGGCCAGGCCAATCTCGCGCATAGGCACACGCACGCCTCCGGGCCCGGGCACATACACTTTGCGCGAACCGGGAAAAGCGCGGTCGAAATCTTCTTCGGTCAGGGGCTCGTACGTGGTGCGACTCATGTCCGGACTATACCTCGGGAGGGTCTAGAGCTTCCGGACGACGAAACACTTCAAATAGGCCGTCTCCGGCACACCCAGCAACACGGGGTGATCGCGGGCCTGCAGGCGCTTCTCGACCAGCGCCACCGACGCATGGGCATCGATCGCCGCGTGCAGCAGCATGTCCTCAAACAGCGCCTCGCCCACATGATAGGAACAGCTGCAGGTGATCAGGATTCCACCGGGCTTGAGCAGTTTCAGCGCCCGCAGGTTGATCTCTTTATACCCACCGAGCGCCTTCGCCAGCGTGGCCTTGTTCTTGGCAAACGCCGGCGGATCCAGCACGATCGTGTCGAAACGCTCCTTGGCGATTTCCAGTTCCCGGAGTTCGTCGAACACATTGGCGAGCCGGGCCTCGATGTTGGTCAGGCCGTTTCGGCGCGCATTGTCGGCCACCGCCGCCACGGCCAGCTCCGATCCGTCGATCGACAGCACCGACTCGCACCGGCGCGCCATCTGCAGTGCGAATCCGCCGTTGTAGGAAAACGCGTCGAGCGCGCGTCCGCGGGCGTACTGGCCGGCCGCCAGGTGGTTTTCGCGCTGGTCGAGGAACAGCCCGGTCTTCTGTCCGTGCCGCACGTCCACTCGATGCGTAATGTCGCCCTCGCGGATGTCGATGAGGTCCGGCACCTCGCCGGCCACCACCTCCACCACCTCGGGCAAGTCCTCGAGGCGCCTGATCTTGGCGTCATTGCGGGCCAGGATGCCTTTGGGCTTCAGGGCCTCGCTCAGCAGCTCCACGATCAGGTTCAGTCGCCGGTCGATGGCCTGGCAAAGCGTCTGCACCACCAGATAGTCGCCATAGCGATCAACGATGAGCGCGGGCAGGCCATCGGCTTCCGCGCTGACCAACCGGTAGGCGTTCCCGTCGGGCGAGAGCGCGTCTCGATACGCCAGCGCCGCCCGCAACCGGTCACCAAACAGCACGCGCTCGTCGCGCGGCCCTTCCCCCAGCATCCGCAGCGTGATTTGGGACGTGCTGCTGAAAAACGCGAGTCCCAGGGGCCGGCCACGTTCGGTGCGGACCTCCACGAGATCACCGGGCTCGGCCTCAGCCGTCATCACGTCCGAGCGATAGATCCAGGGATGCCCTGCACGCCAACGTTCCACACCCCGGACGGAGATCACTGCAATGGGAAGCACACTCGATTGTAGACCCTTCCGACTATACTCAGAAGCGATGCGCATCGCGATTGGCGCCGATCATGCGGGAGTCACGCTCAAGGACGAACTGGCCCTCCTGCTTGAGGCTCGAGGACTGGCGTACACCGACTTCGGCACACACGGCCCCGAATCAGTGGACTATCCCGACATTGCCGCCGACGTGTCGCGTGCCGTGGCGTCGGGCGCGTACGACCGCGGCGTGCTCGTGTGCGGCTCGGGTATCGGCATGGCGATCGCCGCCAACAAGATCGCGGGCATCCGCGCCGCATCCGTCACCGACCTCGAAGCCGCCAGACTCAGCCGCAGCCACAACGACGCCAACGTGCTCACGCTCGGCGCCAGGCTGACGCCGTTGGCACTGGCCCAGCAGATCGTGACAACCTTTCTCGAGACTCCATTCGAAGGCGGCCGGCACGAGCGCCGCGTCAACAAACTGACCCAACTGGATGGCGCCGCGCCAAAAAGAAACCACCTGGATTGACCGTGACACACCTGCACGCGACCGACCCCGACATCGCCGCCGCCATTCACCAGGAGCTGGGGCGCCAGCGAGAAGGCCTGGAACTCATCGCTTCCGAAAACTTCGTCAGCCCGGCCGTTCTCGAAGCGGTCGGGTCGATCATGACCAACAAGTACGCCGAAGGTTACCCCGGCAAGCGGTACTACGGCGGCTGTGAGTTCGTCGATGTCGCGGAAACACTGGCCATCGACAGAGCCAAGGCCCTCTTCGGCGCCGACCACGCCAACGTGCAGCCGCACTCCGGCGCCCAGGCCAACACGGCGGTCTACCTCGCCATGCTGAAACCTGGCGACACCATTCTCGGCATGAACCTGGCCCATGGCGGCCACCTCACCCACGGCCATCCGCTCAATTTCTCCGGCAAGTACTTCACGATCATTCCTTACGGCGTCAGGCAAGACGACGAGCGGCTCGACTACGACGAGCTGGAACGGTTGGCGCGCGAACACGGGCCAAAGATGATCGTCGTGGGCGCCAGCGCCTACGCCCGCACCTTCGACTACGCGCGTATCCGCGCGGTCGCCACCGAAGTCGGCGCACTCGTCATGACCGACATGGCGCACATCGCCGGCCTTGTGGCCGCGGGCCTGCATCCGAGTCCGGTGCCGCATTCCGACTTCGTCACCACCACCACACACAAAACCCTGCGTGGGCCGCGCGGCGGACTCATCCTGTGCCGTGCGGAGTTCGCAAAGGACATCGATCGCGCCGTGTTCCCCGGCGTTCAGGGCGGTCCGTTGATGCACGTCATTGCCGGTAAGGCTGTCTGCTTCAAGGAAGCGCAAAGCGACGTATTCCGTCTCTACCAGCGACAGGTCATCACCAACGCTGCGCGCCTGGCCGACGGACTCGCTGCCGCCGGCTTCCGCATCGTCAGTGGCGGCACCGACAACCATCTCGTGCTCGTGGATGTGTTCTCCAAAGGCCTGACTGGCAAGGTGGCTGAAGCCGCATTGGGCCGGGCCGCGATTACCGTCAACAAGAACGCCATTCCCTTCGATCAGCAGCCCCCGATGACCGCCAGCGGCATTCGTCTGGGCACACCCGCCGTCACCACTCGCGGACTCGGCGAAGCCGAGATGGACCTTGTCACCCAGTTCATCGCGCGGGTGCTCGCCTCGCCCGACGACGAATCGGTTTCGCGAGCCGTCCGATCGGAAGTCGAAGCCCTGTGCCGGAAGTTCCCGCTGTACCCCACGCTCGGACACTGACCGCCCGCGTCGCCGACGTCTTTGCCGACAACGGCCCGCTGGCCCGAAGCGACGACGCGTTCGAAGCACGTCCGGGACAGCGCGAACTGGCCGCGCGCGTGGCCGATACGTTCGAAAACGGCGGCATCCTCATTGCCGAAGCGGGAACGGGCACCGGCAAGACGCTGGCGTATCTCGTTCCGGCTGTACTCTCTGGCCGCCGCGTACTGGTGTCCACCGGTACGCGCAACCTGCAGGACCAGATCTTCTACAAGGACATTCCCGCGCTGGCGCGGGCGCTTGGCGTGGAGCTGCGTGCGGCCTACATGAAAGGCCGGGCCAACTACCTGTGTCGCCACCGCTACGACCGCCTGCAGGAAGTGCGCGCCTCGCTGGGTGAGGAGGAACAGCGATGGCTCGATACGCTGGCCGAGTGGTTGCCGGAAACGCAGACCGGCGATCGCGCGGAGCTGACGGATATGCCCGACAGTTTTCCGTTCTGGACGGAGTTGACGGCGACCAGTGACCAGTGCCTGGGCCGCGAGTGTCCGCAATACGCCGACTGTTTCATTACGCGCATGCGCGAGCGCGCCGACGAGGCCAACGTGATCGTCGTCAACCACCACCTGTTGTGCGCGGACGCATCGGTGCGGCAAGGCGACTTCGGCGCGGTGATTCCGGCGTGCGATCTCGCGGTGATCGACGAAGCCCACCAGCTCGAAGATGTGGTGACGCAATATTTCGGGCTGGTGTTCAGCACACATCGGCTCGACGAATTCGTACGAGACGCCACGCAGGCGGTGGCGTCCATCCCGGCCGAACAGGGCAAAAGCGCCGTCGGGGTCCACCACGCCATCGGGGATGTGGAGCGTGCGGGACGCCGGCTCTTTGATCGCGCGCGCCTGGAGGCGACGCGTGATCGGGGCGGCGACCGTACCACGCTGACGCCCGACTCGGCGGCTCGACTGGATCACGAAGGCACGGTGATGCGGGAAGAACTGCAGCGCCTGTGTGGCGCCGCGGCCGCCTGCGAGCCGGTCCCCGAAGACCTGAAGGCCATCATGGCCCGTGCGGTCGCCATGCGCGAGGACCTGCGCGTGTTGCTGGCGGTGGACGACCCGGCGTTTGTCCACTTCCTCGAAGCGCGAGGGCGTGGCCTGGCGCTGCGCGCCGCGCCGATCGACGTGGCTGCGCTGGTGCGCGAAAAGGTCATCGGCGAGCGAAGCGCGACGGTGCTGACCTCGGCCACGCTCACCGTGGCCGGCTCGTTCGACTACGTGCAGGGCCGGCTCGGCCTGACGACGGCCCGCAACGTCCGCCTCCCTTCCGAGTTCGACTTCCGGACGCAAGCCTTGCTCTATCTGCCGCCGGACATGCCCGATCCGCGGTCGCCCGACTTCAATCGCGCCGCCGCCGGCGTGGTGGCGGAACTGCTGGAGCGGTCGCGTGGGCGGGCGTTTGTGCTGTTCACGTCCTACGCCGCCATGCGCGATGTCTACGAGCAGGTGGCGCCCCACGTGCCATGGCCCCTGCTGTTGCAGGGCACGGCGCCGCGGCCCGCGCTCTTGCGCGACTTCAGGAACACACCGAATGCCGTGCTGTTTGCCACCGCCAGCTTCTGGCAGGGCGTGGATGTGGCAGGCGAGGCCCTCAGCTGCGTGATCATCGATCGCCTGCCATTTGCCTCACCGGGCGACCCCCTGGTCGCAGCGAGAATCGCTGCCATCGAAGCCGCAGGGGGGCATCCCTTCCACGACTATCAGGTCCCGCTCGCCACTCTCGCCCTGCTCCAGGGCATGGGCCGGCTCATCCGCACCCAATCGGATCGTGGTGTGCTTGCGGTTCTCGACCCGCGGCTCAGCCGCATGGCCTATGGCCGCCGCTTCCTGGCCTCGTTTCCGCCAGTGCCCGTCACCCGGGACCTCGACGCGGTGAGCCGGATGTTCCTGCCCTGACGGCCCGATCGAATCACGTATAAAATAGAACACGGAGGACGCCCATGGTTCGTCAGTCAGTTCGTCGCGGTTGGATGGTGAGCGCCATCGCTCTTGTGTTGCTGGTTTCAGCTACTTCTGCCTATGGACAGGCGCAGGGGTCGCTGCGCGGACTGGTCACAGACGAGGCGGGCAAAGGTGTGCCCGAAGCCGAAATCGTCATGAACTACGTCGGCGACGTGGAAATCACCGTCAGCCTCAAGACCAACATCCGCGGCGAGTTCACCCGCGCCGGTCTGCGCACCGGCGAATGGAAGATGACGGCGACCAAGGGTGAACTGACGGGCGTGCAGACGGTGCACGTCAAGATCAATGAAATGATCCGCGTCGCCACGCTCATCATCAAGGTGCCCACCAAGGGTGCGGGCACGGATACGACGGGCATGACCGACAAGGACATCGAGGCCCGCAACAAGCTGATGGCCACGATGCAGGCCGAGTTTGATGCCGGCGTGGCCGCCATTGCCACGGCGCCCGATGATGCCATCGCCAAGCTCCTCGTGGTGGCGGGACAGATTCCGAATTGCGCCATCTGCCACGCGAAGATTGGCGACGCGCACACCAAAAAAGGCGACCAGGTCGCCGCAGAGGCCTCCTACAAAGAGGCCATCAAGCTGGACCCGAAGCTGGCCGACCCGTACGCCGCCCTGGCCATCCTCTACAACCAGCAGAAGAAGTTCGACGAAGCGAGCGCGATGAGCACCAAGGCCAACGAACTGCTGGGTGCCTCGGCCACCGGCGGAGACCCGGCGGCTCTCTACAACCAGGGCATCATCCTGTGGAACGCCGGCAAGTTCCCCGAAGCCAAGGTGGAGTTTGAGAAGGTCATCAAGCTCGATCCGAAGATGGCCGAAGCCCACTTCCGTCTCGGCATGGCGAACCTCAATTTGGGCCAGCTGCCCGACGCGGCAAAGGCCTTTGAGGAATACCTGAAGATTGCGCCGGCCGGCGAAAACGCCGAAATGGCGAAGGCGATTCTCAAACAGATCAAGTAGCATGTCCGGCCCTGCGCTGGACGCCGAGATCGCTCTCAATCTGGACACGGTGCGCCGCCGCCTTGAAGGCGCGGCGCACCGCGCCCATCGTTCCCCCAATAGCCTTCGGCTGATTGCCGTCTCGAAAACCTTCCCCGTTGAAGCCGTGTTTGCCGCCGCCCGAGCCGGTCAGCGCGACTTCGGCGAGAATCGCGTGCAGGAAGGCCTCGATAAAGTGGCCGCCACCGCGGCGCTGGGGCTGACGTGGCACCTGATCGGTCACCTCCAATCCAACAAGGCAAAAAAGGCCGCAGCGGCGTTTCACTGGATTCACTCCATCGATTCGATCGACCTCCTGAAGAAGGTGGATGCCGGGGCCGTCGACGCCGGTACGCGTCCGCAGATCCTGCTCCAGGTGGATCTCGCCGAGGAAGCCACCAAGTTTGGCGCCGACCGCAACGGCGTGGAAGATCTGGCGCGGGCCGCACTCGCGTGTCGCGCCGTTGAACTGCGCGGCCTCATGACCGTGCCACCGATCGCGGATGACCCCGAGGAGGCGCGCACGTGGTTCCGGCAATTGCGCGACCTTCGTGACGCGCTCATCGCGCGTGGACTGCCGGCCGCGGCCCTGGCGGAACTCTCCATGGGCATGAGCCACGACTGCGAAGTGGCCGTGGACGAGGGCGCCACCCTGGTACGCGTGGGCACCGCCATCTTCGGACGTCGGCCGCCGCCTGTCACGCCCGCATGAGCGTGCTGGCACTGGGCATCCATCGGCGTGGTGTCCGCCTGGAAACGCGCGTCACCCCCCGGGCCTCGCGCACGGCCATTGAAGGCATCAGAGAAGGACGCCTCCTCGTGAAGGTGACCGCCCCACCGGTGGACAGCGCCGCCAATGCCGCCGTCATCGCGATCGTCAGTGAGGCGCTCGACCTGCCCAGGCGCGATGTCACGATTGTGGGCGGCGAGCAGTCTCGTTCGAAGTCGCTGGCCATCGCAGGCCTCACCGCTGATCAGGTGCGGCAGCGCCTCTCCGTTATACTCGGTCAGCAGGCGTGACCACTCTCCTTCTTGAACATCTCGACCAGCTCTATACCGTGGCCGGTGACGGACCGCGCGCGGGCGGACGACAGGGCGACATAACGCCGGTGGCCGATGGCGCGGTCGCGTGTGACGGGGCCACCATCGTGGCGACCGGCACCACTGCCGAGGTGCGCGCACAGATCACGCTCGACCCGCACGCCATGGTCGTGGACGGCCGCGGCAAGTCACTCGTACCCGGGTTTGTGGATCCGCACACGCACGTGGTGTTCGCCGGTGACCGCCGTGACGAACTCCGCCGGCGGCTCGGCGGTGCGACGTACTCCGAGATTGCGGCGGCCGGCGGCGGCATCCTGTCCACGGTGCGAGCCACACGCGCGGCATCAGAAGATGACCTCGCAGCCCAGACCGCGGTGCGATTGGCCGAGATGCTGCGCCAGGGCACGACGACCGCTGAAGCCAAGAGCGGCTATGGCCTCGATACCGCCACCGAAGTCCGTATGCTCCGCGTGGTCGCACACCTCAACACCACGCAGCCCATGGAACTCGTCCCGACCTTTATCGGCGCGCACGAAATTCCGCCAGAGTTCCGCGGCCGCCAGGCCGACTATGTGCGGCTCGTGATCGACGAGATGATTCCCGCCGCTGCACCTCACGCGGAATGGTGCGACGTGTTCTGCGATCGCGGGTTCTTCACGCCCGAAGAGTCCACGGCCATTCTCGAGGCCGGCGTACGGGCCGGAATGAAGCCACGTATCCACGCCGACGAACTTGCCGCAAGCGGGGGGCCACAGGTGGCCGCCGCCGTGGGCGCGCGGTCGGCCGACCATCTGGTGCGCGTGGACGCGAACGGCATCGAGGCTCTGCGCGCCGGTGGCGTCATCGCCACCCTGCTGCCGTGCGCGGCCTTCCACCTGAAACTGGGCCAGTTTGCGCCGGCGCGCGATCTGATTGCAGCCGGGGTTCCCGTGGCCCTCGCGACCGACGTCAACCCCGGGGGCGGGTTTTCGCCGTCCATGCCATTTGCGATCGCGCTCGCCTGTTTTGCGATGCACATGACATTCGAGGAAGCGCTGGTCGCGGCCACGATCAATGCGGCCGCATCCCTCGATCGCCACCATGTGGTGGGCAGCCTCGAACCGGGCAAACAATTCGACGCGGTGCTGGTCCACGGCCCCGCCGTCAATCTCCTGCGCGTGAATGCCGCGCCGATCGCCGGCGTCTACAAGAAGGGTGTCTTATGTTGATCGATCGCACTATCACCAGTTTGCTTGAAGCCATCAGCGCCGCCGACCCAACGCCGGGCGGAGGGTCGGCCGCCGCCCTGGTCGGCGCCACCGGCACGGCGCTGCTCGTCATGGTCACCGGCATGCCCAAGTCGCGCACCAACGCGATCGCGGAACGCGAAGCCCTCGACTCCGCGCATACAGAATTGCTCGCGCTGCGCGATGAGCTGGCATCGCTGGTGGATCGCGACGCGTCGGCATACGACCTCGTAGTGGCGGCCTTCCGGAAGCCCAAGGCGACCGACACAGAGAAGCTTGAACGCAAGGCGGCGATTCAGGACGCCACACGCGTCGCCACCGAAGTGCCGCTCGAAACCATTCGGGCGTGCGTGCGCGCAATGCAGGAAGGCCGCGCGGCGGCCGCGTACGGCAACCCCTCGGCAGCCAGCGACGTGAAGGTCGGCTACCGGTTGCTGCTGGCCGCCGCCGAGGGCGCGCTCGACAACGTGGACATCAATCTGGGTGGGCTGACCGACACGGAGCTGCAGACGGCCATTCGCGAAGAGTCGGCGAAGCTCATGCGCGACGCACGCACGCTCCTCACCACGGTCATTCCCGTGGGATGACTATTTGACGGAATCGAACAGGCGCTCGAATCGCGTGCCCTGCAGCATCTGCGTCAGCGACCCGCCCTCTTCGAACGAGAAGTAGATGAACAGCGCGCGGCCTTTGACGTAGTGCGCAGGCAGGAAGCCCCAGTACCGGCTGTCCTGCGAATTGTCGCGGTTGTCGCCCATCATGAAGTACTGCGAGGGCGGCACGGTCACCGGGCCGTAGAACTCACGCAGATCCTGCGTCACTCCGGCAGACTCCGACGGTGGCTCCGAGAGGTGCGCGTAGCTCTCGGCCAGCGGCTTCCCGTTGATATACATCGTCTTACGGCGCAGTTCCAGGCGGTCGCCCGGCAGGCCGATCACCCGCTTGATGAAGTCGCGCTCGGGTTCGTCCGGGTACTTGAACACCACGATGTCGCCGCGACGAATCTCTCGACCGGGTACCACCAGTCGCTCGAGGCCGGTCGCCGACGGGGCGAAGATCATCTTGTTGACGATGAGGTGGTCGCCGATGAGCAGGTTCGGCTCCATGGAGCCCGTGGGAATCTTGAACGCCTGGAAGACCCAGGTGCGCACAAACAGCGCCAGGACGACCGCGATGATCAAGGACTCCGAGTACTCGCGCGCCACGGACTTCTTCATCACTCGGTCCCGACCTTGAGCACCGCCAGAAACGCTTCCTGCGGGATCTCGACGCGGCCCACCCGCTTCATGCGCTTCTTGCCTTCCTTCTGCTTCTCGAGCAACTTGCGCTTGCGCGAAATGTCGCCGCCGTAACACTTGGCCAGCACGTTCTTGCGAAGCGCCCGTACGCTTTCACGTGCCACGATCCGGCTGCCGATCGCCGCCTGAATCGCAATGTCGAACATCTGTCTGGGAATCAGCTCCCGCATCTTCGCGGCCAGCAGTCGGCCACGGCTGTAGGCGGAGTCGGCGTGCAGCACGGTGGACAACGCGTCCACGGGCTCGCCATTCACCAGGATGTCGAGCCTGACGAGCGACGCTTCCTGGTAGCCGATGACGTGATAGTCGAGCGACGCGTACCCGCGCGACACCGTCTTGAGCCGGTCATAAAAATCGAGCACCACTTCGTTAAAGGGCAACTCGTAGGTGATGACGACGCGGTCCGACTTGAGGTATTCCATCCCCTTCTGGACGCCGCGTTTTTCCTGACACAGTTCCAGGATCGCGCCCACATGCGCGGCCGGGGTCAGCATCGTGGCCTTGATGATCGGCTCTTCGAATTTCTGGATGCGACCCGGGTCCGGCAGCTTCGAAGGACTGTCGATTTCCTGGACGACCCCGTCGGTGGTGGTCACGCGATAGAGCACGCCTGGCGCGGTGGTGACCAGGTCCATGTTGTATTCGCGCTCAAGGCGCTCCTGCACAATCTCCATGTGCAGCAACCCCAGGAACCCGCACCGGAAACCAAAGCCCAGGGCGACCGAGGTTTCGGGCTCGAAGAAAAACGCCGAGTCGTTCAGGCGCAGCTTCTCCATCGCCTCGCGCAGTTCCGAATATTGCGAACTCTCCACCGGGTACAGCCCGGCGAACACCATCGGTTTGAGTTCCTTGAATCCGGGAAACGGCGTGGCCGCCGGAACGGCAGCGTCGGTGATGGTGTCGCCCACCTTGGCTTCCGCCACGTTCTTGATGTTGGCCACCACGAAGCCCGCCTCACCGACTCCGAGCGACAACACCGGGACGGGCTTTGGTGAGAACGCGCCCAGTTCGTCAATCTGCAGGTCGATGCCGGCATTCATCAGGCGGATCTTCTGGCCGGGCTTCATCGTGCCGTCGATGACGCGCGTCAGGATGACCACGCCGCGGTAGGCGTCGTACCACGAGTCAAAAATCAGGGCTTTGAGCGGCGCATCGGGGTTGCCCGCCGGTGGAGGCAGGCGATGCACGATGGCTTCGAGGATTTCATGGACGCCCAGGCCCTGCTTGGCGCTGGCCAGGATTGCGCCGTCGGCATCCAGGCCGATGATCTCCTCGATCTGGCGCTTCGCTTCTTCGGGCTGGGCGCCAGGCAGGTCGATCTTGTTGATGACCGGGATGATCTCGAGGTTGTTCTCGATGGCCAGATACGCGTTGGCCAGCGTCTGCGCTTCCACGCCCTGCGAGGCGTCCACCAGCAGCAGTGCGCCTTCGCAGGCGGCCAGCGAACGGGTGACCTCGTACGAAAAGTCGACGTGGCCGGGCGTGTCGATCAGGTTCAGCACGTACGCCTGGCCGTTGTCGGCGGTGTAGTTCAGGCGGACGGCGTGGGCCTTGATCGTGATGCCGCGCTCGCGCTCAAGGTCCATCGAGTCCAGCACCTGGGCTTCCATCTCGCGGGCCTGGAGCGCACCGGTGGCCTCGAGAAAGCGGTCCGCCAGCGTGGACTTGCCGTGATCGATGTGCGCGATGATCGAAAAATTGCGAATGAAGCGTTGATCCATGTGGTGCGGTCGTATCAGCGGGCGTTAACGCTGATCAAGCGGCAACACCTGTTGCGGATACGCCGGGCCGATGTACTCGGTCCTCGGACGAATGAGCCTGTTGTTCGCGTATTGTTCCAGCACGTGCGCGGTCCAGCCGCTGATGCGGCTGACGGCGAAGATCGGGGTATACAGCGCGATGGGAATGCCGAGCGAGTAGAACATGGACGCCGAATAAAAATCCACGTTCGGATTCAGGCCCTTGTCGCCCTTGACGACCTGCTCGATCCGCTCCGACATCGCGAACCACTGCGGCTGTCCGGCTTTCTCGCCAATCGACTTGGAAAAGCGGCGCAGGTGCGTGGCGCGGGGATCTTCCGTGTGGTACACGCGGTGCCCGAAGCCGGAAATCTTTTCCTTGCGGGCGAGTTTCGCGCGCACATATTCACCGGCACGCTCCACTCCGGCGTCCTGGCCGATGTCGAGCAGCATCTTCATGACTTCGGCGTTGGCGCCGCCGTGCAGCGGTCCCTTGAGCGCACCAATCGCGCCGACGATGGCCGAGTGCAGGTCGGTGAGCGTGGCGGCCGAGACGCGGGCCGCAAACGTGGACGCATTCAGCTCGTGGTCGGCATGCAGCACCAGTGACACGTCAAACGCACGCGCGGCAAGCGCTGATGGGCGCGTGCCCGTGAGCATGTACAGGAAGTTGGCCGCGTGGCCCAGCGCCGGATCGGGGTCAATGGCGCCGCCTCCCGCCGCCATTCGGCCCCAGGTGGCCACGAGGGACCCGATCTGGCCGGTCAGGCGCACGGCCTTGCGGTAGTTGGCCTGGGGTGTGTGGACGGCGGCGTCCTGGTCGTAGTGCCCCAGCATGGACGTGAGCGTGCGAAGCGCGTCCATGCCATCTCCGGCCGGCAGCGACTTCATCGCGCGCAGGATCGGCTCGGGCAGGCGTCGCGCTGCGTCGAGTTGTGTCTGCAGGTCGCCCAGTTCGGCCCGGTTCGGCAACCGGCGGTGCCAGAGGAGAAAGCAGGTTTCCTCAAACGACACGCCGTGGTCCATATCGGCGAGGTCGTGGATGTCGTAGCCACAGTACGACAACACGCCCCGGTCGCCATCGATATAACAAATAGCCGACTCGCCGGCGACCACATCTTCCAGGCCGGCCTTGGCCTTCACTTCACTGACGGTACTCATGATCCATCCCGACTGTTACCCAGGTGCCTTAGTCTGCAATCTTCGGCGCCTTCACCATCACACCATCACCGAGCTGCTGCAGGATCGAGGTGAGCCCCACATACAGGAAGCCGAACTGGAACAGCAGGAGGAACGGCAGTGTGCCGTAAATGCCGTGGGCCAGTGCGTACACCACCGTCGCCGAAAAGTAGAGGCCCAGCGCCAGCTCGATGATGGGCTGCACCGACATGGCCTGATGGTATTTCTTGTTCTGCCATCCATCTTTGGAGGTCGAGATGCCGTATTTCGCCGTCCGGGTAAATTCCCCGGGCGCGCCGAACAACGCTTCGAAAACCGCTTTCGTGTTGTTGACCGCAAGCCCGATACCGATGGCCATCACGACGGGCAGGTACTTCACGCGCGTCACCCAGTCGGTATACAGCTCGCGTTGTGACACCAGATAGAAATTGAATACCGAAGCCGTGGCGACAAAGAACAGCGGCACGTCGATGAGCAGCATCTCGGTCCAGCCCATGTTGTAACGCACGACCATGGCCGGGAACATCAGCACCGACAACAGGCACATCAGCAGGTAGTTGAAGTTCGCGGTGAGATGGAAAAAGGCCTCGATCTTCACCTTGCGCGGCAGGTTGGAGGCCAGAATCGCGGGCAACACCTTGCGGCACGTCTGGATGCTCCCCTTCGCCCAGCGGTGCTGCTGCGACTTGAACGCATTCATTTCCACCGGCACTTCGGCCGGCGTCACGAGGTGGGGCAGGAAAAGGAAACGCCAGCCGCGCAACTGCGCCCGGTAACTGAGGTCCAGATCTTCCGTGAGCGTGTCGTGCTGCCAGCCGCCGGCATCACCAATCGCCGTCCGGCGCCACACGCCCGCCGTGCCGTTGAAGTTGAAGAAGCACCCGGCGCGATTGCGCCCGCCGTGTTCCAGCACGAAGTGGCCGTCGAGCAGGATGGCCTGGATCTTCGTGAGCAGGGAATAGTTCTGGTTGATGTGTCCCCAGCGCGCCTGGACGAGCGCCACCTTCGGGTCCTGGAAATACCCGACGGTCTTCATCAGGAAGTCGGCGGTCGGCACGAAGTCCGCGTCAAAAATCGCCACGAACTCGCCGCGCGCCACCTTCAACGCTTCATCGAGTGCGCCGGCCTTGTACCCCACGCGGTTCGTCCGGTGCAGATACTTGATATCGAATCCAAGTGCCGCCTGGCGCTCCACAGCCATCGCGGCAATTTCGCGGGTCTCGTCGGTGGAATCGTCGAGCACCTGAATCTCGAGCTTGTCTTTCGGGTAGTCGATGTCGCAGACCGAGTCGATCAGACGATCGGCCACGTACATCTCATTGAAGATCGGGAGCTGGATGGTCACGACCGGCAGGTCCTTCATGGGCGGCGGAGGCCCAGGGACCCGGTCTTTGTTCTTCATGTACTCGTACACCAGGTAGTACCGGTGCCATCCGTAAATGCCCAGGATGCTCAGGACAAAAAAATACGCGACGAGAATGAGTGTTTCGTATGGCTGCATGGACTGGAACCTGGTCGCGGGGTCTGATCCTTCATTTTACGGACGTGTCAGGCACTGAGTCAAACAAAACGGCGCGACAAAAACGTCAGAATCCGCCGCCTCGCCCACCTCCGGGCGCCGCCGCCGGCACCACGTAGTCTCTGGGGGGCTCAGCGTCGAGCAGGTGCCTCACGAAGTAGTCCCAGCGCCGCCGCATCACATAGTTGCCGGCGGCCGCGAACCCGTGCCCCGCATTCGGGATCATCAACAGGTCGAATTCCTTGTTGGCCCTGATCAGCGCGTCGGCCACCAGATAGGTGTTGTACGGTGGCACGTTGTTGTCCATCGTGCCGTGGATCAGGAACAGACGCCCCTTGAGGCCAGCCGCATGCGTCTGGTTGGCCTCGACCGTGTAATTGTCGGTGCCGTCCGGGTTCTTGACGAGCGCGCCCTGGTACCGCTCGCCCCAATCGTCTTCGTACTGGCGCTGATCGTGATTGCCCGACTCGGCGATGCCCACCTTGAAGAAATCGTTATACGGCGCCACCAGCAGCGCGCCGGCGGTGATGAACCCGCCGCCCGAGTGGCCCCACATCGCCGCCTTGTCGATATCGATCCACGGATACCGCGTGGCCAGCTCCTTCATGCCGGCCACCTGATCGGGCAGCGTGTTGTGACGTCCCATCGCGCCGTAGTACGCATCGGTAAACGACTTCGATCGGTTCGGCGTGCCGGTGCCGTCGATGCTCACGACGACGAAGCCCAGTTCGGCGAGCGCCTGCCGATCGCCGCGCGCGGCCGAGAACGCGCGTGAGCCCACGCTTCCCGACTGCGGTCCGGGGTAGGCCTGATTGATGATCGGGTATTTCTTCGTCGGGTCGAAGTTCGTCGGCCGGAACAACACGCCGTAGATGTCGTGTTTGCCGTCGGCCGAACGCATTTTGATCTGCATCGGCGGCTTCCAGCCGGTGGCCAGCAGCTTCGAGATGTCGGCCTTCTCGAGCGGCATGATGAGCGCGCCCGTCGCCCCATCCCGCAGCGTCGTCTCGGGCGCCACGTCCGGCTGCGAGAACGTGTCAATCACGTACTTGCCGTCGGGCGAAATCTGCGTCGTGTGGGTGCCGTTGTCGGGTGTCAGCGATACATTGTTCCTGCCGTCGAGCCCCACCTTGTAGAGGTGCGTGTAGTACGGGTCCTGCCCCGGCTCCTTCCCCACCGCTTCGTACCACATCGTGCGCGTCGCTTCGTCGAGGCGCACAATATTCGTGATCGGGCCCACGCCGCTGGTGATGCGATTCTTCAGCTGGCCCGTGTTCAGGTCGTAAAGGTACATCTGCGCGGTGTCTTCGCGCTGGGAGTACCAGAGCACTTCACTCGACTTCCAGAGAATCCGCCACTGCACGCGTGTCTGCACGTGCGTCTTTTCCGTTTCGGTGAAAAGCGTCCGGACTTCCCCGGTCGTGACGTCCGCGAGCTTGGCCGTGGAGTTCTTGTGGAACCGATCCGTGGAGACAAGGCCGACCTTCGTACTGTCGGGGCTCCAGAGGTACTCGGACATGTCGAGGTCGTCCTCGTCCATGGCGCGATGGAAGTCCTGCGGCATCAGGAGGGGCGTGACCTTGCCCGTGTCCACATCGATGATGACGCGCGTGATCATGGCCACCACCGGATCACCCGCGAGCGGATACTTCCACGCCCGCAGCACAGGATGCCCGCCGTTGACCGGCGTCTGCACCAGGTACATGTCGCCGACGTTCCGTTCGTCCTGATGCTGCGTCGCGATCTTCTTGCCGTCGGGCGACCACGACAGCGACGGCGCGGCGCTCGTGGTCCACCCCGCGTTGCTGGTGGCGTAGCCGAAGTCCTTCACACCGTCGGTTGTGAGTTGGCGATCCTGCCCCGTCTTGACATCACGAACCCAGAGGTTCCAGTCACAGATGAACACCGCCCTCGTGCCATCGGGCGACATGGATGCAGGCGGCGGACCGCTGAGGCCGGTGACATTGGTGCCGCACGTCTTGTTGGTGATCTGCATGCCGCCGCGGCCACCTCGACCGCCGCCACCACCGCCGCGCCCGGCCGCGGCCGGTGGTGTCTGGCCTCCGGCCGGCGGGGTGGCCACCACTTCGCGCGTGCGCCTGACCGGATCGACCACCACGTTCTCGGTGCCTGTCAGGGTCGTCCGCTGGTAGGAGAACCGGCCGTCGGGCAGCCACGTCGCGTTCACGGTGCCTCCCACGACCAGCCCAGCCAGGGCGGGTGCGAGCATCTTCGTGGCGCGATCGTAGTCGGCGGCTGTTAACGCGCGGCGGTTCTGCGCCAGGGCCGCGGACGTGAAAACAACAAACAGGATGACGACACGGGCAATCGAACGGGCCATGGGAGGGACTCCTGGAGGACGCAGTCTCAAGTACCGCTCGATAGTGAGCGATGAGCGTCGCACAGGCAACCCATTTTTCGACCGTGGCACCGCTTGGCCCGGCACGGGGCCAGCCGCTTATCGGAGGAAGCGAATCGAACCCACCACCCTGCGGAAGGTGGCGTCATACGACGAGAAGCGGTCCTGCGGCGCGATGCCGAGCGCGTAGAACAGCGTCCCGTCTTCGAGCAGGAGGGAAAAGACCGCGATGCGTTCGTCGTTGTTTGTGTTTGGGTTGGTCCCTGCCGACCGATTGGAGAGCGTAGTGCGAAGCCACTCGCGACCGCCCAGCGACGCGCGCGTGTATCCGGTGTCTCGACGTAAGCTCGGGTTGCTCGAGGCCAACGAGGCGATGAACGCCTCAGTGGCCGCAGCGATGTCACGCGACTCGCCCGCCTGCGCCGAGATGATCATGCCGTGTGTCACCACACCCTGGCCCTGCACCTCGCCGACCGCACCGTCCGGCGCAAACGTCACCGAATCATTCCCGGGCAGTTCGCGCCAGTTCGACGGCACGCTCACACTGAACAAGTCGCCCTGGGTGTACGAGGTGGACGATGTGGCGGGCGCGGCCACGCGGCCCGGATCGAGGGTCCCCCCGGTCGTGCCGCCTCCGCCCGTGCCCCCACCCGATGCTCCGCCGTCGGTTCTGGGCGCGGGCGCCGGCGCCAGCCCGCTCAGCCGGGTGCGCGCCGCCTGATAGGCGCGCGTATCGCGCACCGGGTTTTCGATACGCAGCAACGCGGCCTCCTTGGCGATCGCGTCGGATCGATTACCTGGATCGGGATGGCTGCTCAGCCATTCCGGTCCTCCTGACGAGCCTTGCGACTGGATGATCTTGAACATGCTGGCCATCTCGCGGGGGTCATACCCGGCCGCGGCCATCAGATGTGACCCGAGCAGGTCGGCCTGTCGTTCATACTCGCGGCTGAACTTCAGGAAATGGGTGCCGAGCGCGATTTCCGAGCCCTGCGCGACAACCCCGCCCCACTTGCCGCCGATGATCGACCCCAGCACCGCGCCCGCGAGAGTGCCAATCTCGTACTTGGTGGCCTTCGTGGCCTGCGCCGTGCCGTGCCTGAGCGCGACGTGACTGATCTCGTGGGCCAGCACACTCACGGCTTCGCCCTGGGTGCGCGACTGCGAAATCATGCCCCGGTTGACGAACGAGGGACCGCCGGGCAACGCAAACGCGTTGATCTCACCGGCGTTCACCACCTTGAAGGAATAGCGGAACTCCGAATGCCGGAACTTCGCCGGAATCTTCGCGACCAGTCGTCCGCCGACCGACTCGAGCCAGGACGTCACGTCCGCCTCGCGCAAGATCGGCAGTTGCTGTTCCACCTGGACTGCGGCCTCCCGGCCCAGTTGGACATCCTCGGCTGGCGTGTACTTGTTGTCGGGCGCCACGATCACGGTCTGCGCACCGAGCGCCACAGCGCCGAGCAACAGTGTCAGGCCCACCACCGACATCCGTCGCGAAAGGTGCCACGCCATCAGTCCCTACCGCCTTCCGGAGAGCAGGTGCAGGAGCGCCACAAACAGCGCCCCACCGATGATCGACCAGAGGACAGGAAACGATTCTCCAGCCACTTGCAGCATCATCGGCTCGGCGAGGCCGAGTTGCCCGGCGATCCACGGTCCCACCAGGGCGCCGATGAACCCCACGACGATGGATGTGATGAGACCGCCGCGGGCGCCGCCGGCCAGCGCCTTGCCGACGGCACCGCACACCCAGGCGATGACGAGCAGGATGAGAAGACCTGGGAGTGTGATCGTCATGGCGACGTTTACCTCTTCGCCTTGTGTGACGATTCGAGCAACACGAGACCGGCCGCGATGCCCGGAGGCAGCTTCAGCGCGTCACTGAGCGAACCAAAGTTGAAGCCCTCGCGGACCCGACCCTTGACCGAGACTCGCGCCGTTCGGCGAGGCACACCCACCTCAGACACGATCCACAACTCGCCCGTGCCGTCGTCGATCCGGTAGGCGCCACGGTTGGCCACGGAAAAGCTGTCAACCACTTCGCCAGAGACCTGAACCGTGCGGTTCCGGTAACGGGCCGGGTCGGCCAGGAGTTCGTTGATGGATTTTGTCGAAGCGCAGGCGCCGGTGGCCAGGGCGCCTGCGGCCAGGAGGGTCAGTGCGGCAAGTTTCGCAAGTCGGGACATGTATCGGTTCTCCAAGGTCAGCGGGGGCGCACGTAGTAGGCGATGCCGATGCTGAAATAGTGCCGCGAGTCGTCGTTGAGCGCCAGACCGAACTCCGACACGAAGTCGATATTCGAGTTGACCTTGTACTCAATGCCCGGCACCAGGTGCAGCGTGTTGAAACTGAAGTTAGCGTTGTCGATGGACACCCGGGAAAAGTCCAGGCCGCCGTACAACTCCAGGCGATCGGCGATCTTTCCGCTGGCCAGGCCCGTCAGGTCAAAGCCCTTCGCATTGGCACCGTCGCCGCGGTCCAGATGGAAGCCGCCGATCAGCGACACATTCACCGGCCCGGTGTTCACCAACCAGTATTCCGCGTCGGCACCGAAGAACGTATCGGTGTCGAAGAGGGCCACTTTGGCCTCGACATCGAACCGGCTGCCGAATCCGTACCCGCCGACCAGCGCCACACCGATTTCGTTGTCGGCGTTTCCCTTGCCGAAAACCACGATCGGGTTCGCCATCAGCTTGACGTTGCCCTTGTTGATGGTCTCAGCCGAATTCATGACACCAAAGTCCTGCCCTGCGGCCACAACCGGAAGGATCAGACCACACACCGCTAATGCGGCAACACGAAGAATACGCACGATTCACCTGCCTTGTTGGAGAGAACGACTCATTGACCGTAGCAGATCGACGCAAATGGTCGGTGTCTCGTCTTGCACATCCCTGCGAGATCCGAAGGCCTAGCATGGATGACATGTCCTTCCCTCTTCGATTCACGTCATCAATCGTCTTGTTGTCTTTCGCGGCCGCGTGCGGTCAACCCTCGGCGGTGGACGTAGAGAAGGTCCCGATTGGGGCCGAAGTGGCGGTCACCAAGGAAGACGGCGGCGTTGTGCAGGGCACACTGGCCGAGCGTGACCCGCAAAACGTCAGGGTCAACGTGGGCCGATCGGTGCGGTCGGTGCCCCGTGAGGCGATCGCAGAAGTCCAGGTGGTGACCGAGGCGAAGCCTGTCGTGCTGCCGCCGGCCGCCAGGTACCGGGAATACACCGTGCCCGAAGGCGCCACACTGCATGTGCGGCTGGAGACCAGTGTTGACTCCGGCACCAGCAAAGTTGAAGACACCGTCGAAGGCCGCCTGACGGAGGCGCTGGTCGTGGACGGCATGACCCTGGCGCCGGTGGGAAGCCGGGTCAAGGGTGACGTCACGGCGGTTGAACCGTCCCCCAAAAAGGGCCGTGCCAGTCTCGCGTTCCGTTTCCGTACCCTGACCATCACCGGCCATGACGACCCGTACGCCATCGTCGCGGGCATCAGCCGCGTGGCACCCAGTGAAAAGAAGGACGACATCATCACGATCGGCGCCCCGGCAGCCGTGGGCGCAGTCGTTGGCGGCATCCTCGGCGGCAAGAAGGGCGCCATCATCGGCACGGTCATCGGAGGCGGCGCAGGCACTGCCGTGGTACTGACCACCACGGGCAAGGAGGTCAGCCTGCCCTCCGGCACGGAGGTCACCATGACGCTCAAGGCTCCCGTCGACATTCGAGTGCCCCTCACCATCGAAAAAACGCTGACGCGATAGGCGGCCCGTGACGCCGCCAACGAAATGGCTCCGGCGCGTGCCGGCGGTGGAACCACCGCTGCGCGCCGAGCTGCTGAGCATCGACCGCATTGAGGACCGCGCCAGGGTTCTTGCGGCCGGCCTGCTCCTTGATCCGAATCCACGACGCCGGCCGCGCGATACGTTCCCGCGGTTCGAAGACAACGTGCGCCTGCTGCGCGCCACCTATCGCACGCTGGCCGACGACGTGCGGGCCGGACGATTTGTGGCGCCGGCCGCCGACTGGCTCATCGACAACTTTCCGCTGGTCATCGCCGAGATCACGGAGATTCGCCGGAACCTGCCGCGCCGGTACTCGCGCACGCTGCCGACGGTCGCGACCGGCGAACACGACGGCCAGGCCCGCATGTACGTGCTGGCGCTTGAACTGGTGCGCCACAGCGACAGCCGCCTGGACCGCCAGCAGCTGTTGCAGTTCCTGCACAGTTACCAGCGCATCGCGCCGCTGACCATCGGTGAGCTCTGGGCCTGGCCGAGCATGCTGAAGCTCGTCCTGATTGAAAACCTCCGGCGGCTTGCCGAGGCGCTGATTGTGGATCGCACGGCCAGGCTGGCGGCCGACACCTACGTGTCGCAAATGACCGAGGCCGACGACCCGATCGACGATCTCGTGGCACTGCCGGAGGCGTTCGCCCCGACGTTCATCGTGCAGTTGCTGCATCGGTTCCGTGAGTACGGCCTCCGGATTCCGTCGATGCGCCTCACGCTTGATGACGACCTCGCCCTGCTCCATACAACGGCGGAAGAAACCATCCGCGTCGAACACCAGCGGCAAGGCGTGGCGCAGGTCTCGGTGGCAAATGCCGTCACCAGCCTGCGGCTGTGCGCCTCGATGGATTGGCGGGAATATGTCGAGGCCGTCAGCCTGGTGGAACAAGTCCTGCAGTGCGACCCGGCCAACGTCTACGCCCGGATGGACTTCCTGAGCCGCGACGCCCAGCGACGCGCGATTGAGTCCATGGCGAAGCCGTGCGGCGAAGACCAGCGGCGCGTCGCATGGCGCGCCATCACACTCGCCAGGGAGGCCGCCGCCAGCGGATCCGTGGCTGACGCGGCGGCGCATGTCGGGTACTACCTCGTTGACCGAGGGCGCCCCACACTCGAAGCCGATCTGGGCTACCGGGCTCCGGTCCGGACCCGCGTGCGTCAGCGGTTGGCGCGCCATGCCCCTCTGTTGTTCCTGGGCTCCCTCACAGTCGGCACCGGCCTGCTCGTGGCAGGTGCGGTGGCCTACGCCGCCAGCGCCGGTGGCCCTGCGTGGTGGGTGCTCGCCGCGCTGCTGGTGCTGGTGCCCGCCAGCGACGTCGCGCTGGCCGCGATTCAGCATCTCGTCACGCGCCTGGTCCTGCCCAGGCGGCTGTCACGCCTGGAACTGGCCGACGGCGTGCCCGAGTCCGCCTGCACGATGGTCATCGTGCCGACGCTCCTGACGTCGGTGGCACGCGTCGATGAGCTCATCGATCACATGGAAGTGCTGGCGCTCGGGAATCTCGACCGGTGCATTCACTTCGCGATCCTCAGTGACTTCTCCGACACCACCGCACAGGAGACACCGGGGGACCAGGCCATCCTGGATCGGGCCCGCCTGGGGGTGGAAGGCCTGAACGTGAAGCTCGGCCCCGATCATGCCGATCGGTTTTTCCTCTTCCATCGCGATCGCCAATGGAATGCCGCCGAGCACTCGTGGATGGGCTGGGAGCGCAAGCGCGGCAAGATCGAAGAATTTAATCGCCTGTTGCGCGGTGCCACCGACACCACGTTTTCGACCCAGGTGGGCGCGCTGGACGTGTTGCCCCGGGTCCGCTACTGCATCACGCTTGATTCAGACACCCGCCTGCCGCGCGATGCCGCCAGGGAACTCATCGGCATCATTTCCCATCCGCTGAATCAACCGCGGTTCGATCGCCGGCTTGGCCGCGTGACCCGTGGCTACGGCATCCTGCAGCCGAGGGTGAGCGTGACCATGGCCAGCGCAGCCGGATCGCTCTTTGCGCGCACCTACGCCGGTCACACGGGCGTGGACCCGTACACCACGGCGGTGTCGGACGTGTACCAGGACCTCTTCAGCGAGGGCATCTTCACCGGCAAGGGCCTGTATGACGTGGACGCCTTCGCCGCAGCCCTCGAAGGCCGCGTGCCCGAGAACACGCTGCTCTCGCACGATCTGTTTGAGGGCCTCTACGCGCGAACCGGGCTCGTCACCGACGTCGAAGTGGTCGATGAGTATCCGTCGAGTGTGCTGGCACACGCGCGTCGGCAGCATCGCTGGGTGCGCGGCGACTGGCAGATCCTGGGATGGTTGCTGCCGTGGGTGCGGTCACGCAAGGGCTGGACGCGCAATCACCTGCCGATCATCTCGCGCTGGAAAATTCTCGACAATCTGCGCCGCAGCGTTGTCCCTCCCACCACGCTGATACTGCTGGTGGCCGGATGGACCATCCTGCCGGGCTCGCCTCTAGCCTGGACCGCGATGGCCCTGCTGCCGCTGGTCTTTCCATGCGTGGCCAGCATCCTGGCACTGGTCCGCGGGCCGCGCGCCGGGCAGTCGTGGCACGTCTTCATGCGCACCCGGTCTGACGACGTGGACACGGCCCTCGCGCGCGTCGGCCTGCAAATCGCCTTCCTGGCCCATGACGCGGCCGAGCGCCTGCACGCCATTGTCGTCACCCTGGCGCGGATCGTGATCACGCACCGGCGCCTGCTCGAGTGGGAGACGGCGGCGGACAGCGCGGCTCGCGTCAACACCACGCGCCTGCGCACGTTCACCACCGACATGCGGGCCAGCCCGATGATCGCGTTTGGTGTGTTGATCGCCGTGATGGGCCTGCGGCCTCAGGCCCTGCCGGTAGCCGCCGTCTTTCTGGCGCTCTGGTTTGTCGCGCCGGTGATTGCCTTCCGCCTGAGCCAGCCGACGCCACGGCGTCGCGCCACGCTGCCGCCCGAGGACCGCGAGTACCTGCTGGCCATCGCCCGCAAGACCTGGGGATACTTCGAGACCTTCGTCGGCGACACGGACCAGCACCTGCCGCCCGACAACGTCCAGGTGCAACCGGCAACCACAATCGCGCACCGGACGTCGCCCACCAACATCGGGCTCGGGCTCCTCGCCACGCTCTCCGCCTTCGACCTGAAGTTCATCGATGCGGACACGTGCCTGCGTCGCATCAATGCGACGCTCGATACCGTCGAGCGCCTTCAGCGGTACGAAGGACACCTCCTCAACTGGTACAACACGCAGACGCTGGAGCCCCTGTCGCCCCGGTACGTGTCCACAGTGGACAGCGGCAATCTCGCGGGTTCGCTCGTCACCATCGCCGCAGGACTGCGCGACATCGCGCCCAGCCTTGCGGCCCGCGCGACGGCCTTGTTTGACGCGATGGATTTCCGGTTCCTGTACGACCCGAAGCGCCGGCTCTTCGCCATCGGGTATCGCCTGGCCGATGCGGACCATCCTGGGACGTCTCGACACAGCGTCCTATGACCTGCTGGCGTCTGAAGCGCGGCTGGCCAGCTTCATGGCGATCGCCAAGGGCGATGTGCCCGAAAAGCACTGGTTCCATCTCGGCCGTCCCACCACGAGCCTGCGCGGATCACCGGTGCTGCTCTCGTGGAGCGCGACCCTGTTCGAGTACCTCATGCCCCTGCTGCTGATGCGGTCCTCGCCGGAAACGCTGCTGGACGACTCGTGCCGGCTTGTCGTGCGGCGCCAGCGCGCCTACGCCGATGCCATCGGCGTGCCGTGGGGCATTTCGGAATCCGCCTACAACCTCGTCGATCGACTCGGCCAGTACCAGTACAAGGCGTTCGGTATTCCGGGGCTTGGCATGAAACGCGGGCTCGGCGACGAAGTGGTGGTGGCCCCGTATGCGTCGGCGCTGGCCCTCGCGATTGACCCGATTGCCAGCACCGACAACCTGCGCCGCCTCGGCAGGGACGGCCTCGAGGGCGAGTACGGATTCGTCGACGCCATCGACTACACCAGGCGTGGCGCCGATCGCCCGGACGCCGGCCACCCGGTGACATCCACGGTCGGCGTGGTGGTGCACACGTATATGGCGCACCACCAGGGGATGATCCTGCTCGCGATCACCAACGCGCTCGGGGGCGACCGCATGATCGAGCGCTTCCATTCCGACGCCCGCGTGAAGGCGACCGAACTGCTGCTGCAGGAGCGCGTCCCCCGCGATGCGGCGACGATAGTGCCGCGCCCGAACGAGGAAGTGCGGCCCATCGTCCCGCTCGTCTCGATCCCGGTCCGTCGGTTCCCAACGCCGTTTACCGAGGTCCCCCATACACAGTTCCTGTCGAACGGCCACTACGTCACCTCGATTACCAATGCCGGCGGGGGCGGCAGCGCGTGGAATGGCCTCCCGGTCACTCGATGGGGCCCGGACGCCACGTGCGACGCCGACGGCCAGTTCATCTACCTTCGCGATGTGCGCAGCGACCAGGTCTGGTCAGCTGCCTATCAACCCACTCGCGTCACACCAGAGGACTACTCCGTCACGTTTTCGCCCGACCGTGTCGGCATCCGCAGGCGCGACGACGGATTGTCGACACATCTGGAGATCGCGGTCTCGACCGAAGACGACGTGGAAGTGCGGCGCCTCACCATGCGTAACCACGGCAATCGCATGCGGGAGATCGACGTCACCAGTTATGCGGAGATCGTGCTGACCTCCGCGCAAAACGACCATGCGCACCCGGCCTTTGGCAAACTCTTCGTCGAGACCGAGTACCACGCGAACAGCAGCGCGCTCGTGTGCCACCGGCGCCGCCGTGATCCGCGCGACGCCGAGGCCTGGGCGTTTCACGCCCTGAGTCTCGAAGGCCGTCCGCAGGGGCCGCTGGAGTGGGAAACCGATCGCGCACGGTTCCTGGGCCGCGGCCGCACGCCGCACAATCCGCAGGCGCTCGACGGACGCACGTTGTCGGGCACCACGGGCATTGTGCTGGATCCGATTGTCAGCCTGCGCCAGCGCATCCGGTTGCCACCCGGCGGCACGGCGCGTCTGTGTTACTCCACGGGCATGGCATCCGACCGGGCGACGGTCGAGGCACTGGCCCGCAAGTATCACGACCTCGCCGCCTCCGCCCGGACGTTCACGCTGGCCCGAACACGCGCGGAAAGCGCCCTCGGGCACCTGGGAGTTTCCGGTGACGAGGCGCTGCTCTTTGAGCGACTGGTGTCGCGCGTGCTTGGCACCGACGGATCCATGCGGGCCGATGCGCACGTGATCAGCACAAACACGCTGGGGCAACCCGGGCTCTGGCCACACGCGATTTCGGGAGACTACCCCATCCTGCTCGTCCGCATGGTCGGCGCCGCGAGCGTGACACTCGTGCGTCAGGTGCTGCAGGCTCAGGAGTACTGGCGCCTCAAGGGCCTGATGGCTGATGTCGTGATCATCAACGAACATCCGATCGGCTATCAGGACGACCTGCACGCCGCGCTCACGGCCGTCCTCAACGAAGGCCCGTGGACGACGTGGCAAGCCAAGCCAGGCGGCGCATACCTGCTCCGCTCTGACGGCATGTCAGACGCCGAGCGGGGCGTGCTCGAAGCGGTGGCCAGCGCCGTGCTCCGCGGAGACGACGGCGACCTGCGCACCCAGCTCGACAAGGCGACGCCCGTCACGGCGGCGCCGGTGGCCCTCGTGACGTCGAGACCGGCACAGGAGGTGTTCGCGGACACACCGGTCGAGATCCCGGTGCTCGACCATGCCAATGGGCGCGGCGGTTTTGCCGACAACGACCGCGCCTACGCCATCGTCCTCGAAGGCGACGAAGAGACGCCGATGCCCTGGGCGAACGTGATCGCCAATCCGGGTTTCGGCACGATCGTGACTGCCTCGGGAGCCGCGCAGACCTGGTCGGGGAACAGCCGCGAGAACCGCCTGACACCATTCGCCAACGACCCCGTCAGCGACCCCACCGGCGAAGCGATTTACATCAGGGACGACGAAACCGGAGACGCGTGGACCCCAACGCCCGGCCCCATGATCCGCAGCGCCCGCAGCGGCCGATGTGTCATCACGCACTCAGCGGGCCTGACGCGATTCGCCCGAGCGACGCACGGCATCACCCATGAACTGGATGTGTTCGTCGACGCCGACGACCCGGTGAAGTTCTCACTGCTGACGTTGACCAACACCGGGGATCGAGTGAGGACGCTGAGCGTCATCGCGTACAACGAATGGGTGCTGGGCCCCCCGAGGGAAGGACACCACCTTCAGGTGGTGACCGAACTCGATTCGAAGAATGGTTCGGTCGTCGCCAGGAACGCCTACAACCCCGACTTTGCAAATCATGTCGCGTTCCTGCACGCGAGCGAGCCGGCGGTGTCGGTGACCGGAGATCGCACGTCGTTCATTGGCAGACAGGGACACTTGTCGCGGCCGGCAGCACTGCAGGACGCGACGCTCTCGGGCCGACTGGGCGCCGGGCTGGACCCGTGCGCCGCCGTGCACCTCCGATGCGAGGTGCCGCCCGGGGGGCAATGCCGCCTGGTGTTCCTGCTTGGCGAAGGCGCCGATCTGTCGGAGGCGCGGGCACTGATTACGCGGCACGCCGGTGTGGCCGCGGCCGTCCTGGCTCGCGACCGGGCGCAGGCCTCCTGGAACACGACGCTTTCGACGGTGCAGGTGCGTACGCCGGACGATTCGCTCGACGCCATGCTGAACGGATGGTTGCTGTATCAGGCCATCAGCTGCCGCCTGTGGACGCGGAGCGGCTACTACCAGCCCGGGGGCGCGTACGGCTTTCGCGATCAGCTGCAGGACGTGATGGCGCTGGTATTCGCGCGACCAGACCTGGCGCGCGCGCATCTGCTGCGCGCGGCCGGGCGACAGTTCGTGGAGGGCGACGTCCAGCATTGGTGGCACGAACCCGCCGGACGCGGCATCCGCACGCGGTGTTCCGACGACATGTTGTGGCTGCCCCACGTGGTGGCCGAGTACGTCCGCTGCACGGGCGACACGGGCGTGCTGGACGAACAAGTGCCGTACCTGACGGCCCCGCCTCTGGCGAGCGGCCAGGAGGACATGTACGCGGCGCCCGCAGTGGCGTCCCACCACGGCACGTTGTTCGAACATTGCGTGCGCGCGATTGATCGCGGCCACACCGCCGGGCTCCATGGCCTTCCGTTGTTTGGCAGTGGCGACTGGAACGACGGCATGAACCGGGTGGGCCATGGCGGCAAGGGCGAAAGCACATGGCTGGGATTTTTCCTCCACGGCGTGCTCGTGGACTTTGCGACCCTGTGTGACGCGCGGCACGAGCCCGATCGGGCGCGCCGCTACCGGACCGGCGCCCAACGGCTGTCCTCACAACTGGCACTGACCTGGGATGGCGAGTGGTATCGACGCGGGTATTACGATGACGGCTCGCCGCTCGGCTCGGCGCAGAACGACGAATGCCGCGTGGATTCGATCGCGCAGTCGTGGGCCGTGCTCTCGGGCGCCGTCCCGCTGCGGTATGCCGAGCGCGCGATGGACGCCGTCCGCGCGCACCTCATCGCACGCGGCCCCAAGCTGGTCTTGCTCTTCGAGCCGCCCTTTGACACCTCCGCCCAGGACCCCGGCTACATCAAGGGCTACCCGCCTGGTGTGCGGGAAAACGGCGGGCAGTATACGCACGCCGCTATCTGGGTGGTGATGGCTCTGGCGAAACTCGGATGTGGAGACGAAGCAGCGGAGCTGTTCCACATGCTCAACCCCATCAACCACTCCCGTACTGCGGCCGAGGTCACCCGCTACAAGGCGGAACCTTATGTGGTGGCTGGTGACGTCTACGGCCGGGCGCCGCACGCGGGCCGCGGCGGCTGGAGCTGGTATACCGGGTCGGCGGCGTGGTTGTACCGCGCGGGCATCGAAAGCATGCTGGGGCTGCGGCGGCGAGGCGGCGTCTTCATGGTGGACCCGTGCATCCCTGCGTCGTGGCCTGAATACACCATCACGTGGACGCTGCCCGGCGCGACCTACGTCATCGTCGTCCTCAACCCGGACAAACACAGTCGAGGTGTGCTGAACGCGACACTCGACGACCAGCCGGTGGACGCGAGCGCGATTCCAATCCTCCAGGATGGCCTCACGCACCACGTTCGAGTCGTCCTCGGACGTTCGTAACACCTGTACCCAAGTGTACAGCCGAGCGATAGCGCGCCCCCCTAGGATGAATGCGCGGACTGTCTCGTCCGCCTTGAAAGGATTTGCTCATGCGCCGGATGTTGTTCGCTCTCCTCTTGCTGCTGGCCTCGATTACGAGCGCGGCCGCCCAAACGGCGACGGCGCAGTCGCAGGACGCCAGACCCGTCTCCGACACGCGCCCTGCCACCGTCTCGGTGAGTGGCGACACCGGCCTCTGGTTCCTGCCCACGGCGGAGATCCTGCCTCACGGCAAGTGGTCGCTCAGCCTGTATCGCGCCAACGCCGACTTCGGTCAGGGCTTCACCGACGTGTCGAACTTCCCGCTCTCGTTCGCCGTTGGCGTCCGTGACCGCGTGGAAGTGTTCGGCAGCTGGACGACGCTCACCCGGATCGACCGCGATGCCCGGCCCCTGTTCTTCGCTCCGGCGGATCCCGGATCGGGCGGGGGCATCACGAACGACAACCCGCTCGTGCGACAGCAGTGGACCGGATCGAGCCGGGGCGACCTGCGCGTGGGCGCCAAAATCAACCTGATGTCGCAGGCCGACAACCGGCCAATGGCGTTGGCGGTCAGGGGCAGCGTGAAGTTGCCCATGGGCAATGAAGACACGGGCGCGTCGAGCGGCAAGGCCGACTACACCGTGGACCTCGTCGCCAGCGGCGAGGCGCGTCTGGTGGAACTGACGGCCACGGCCGGCCTGATCATGCGCGGCGATCCCGATGGGTTCGAGCTGAGCAACGGCATCCGCTGGGGCATCGGCGCCGCGGTGTTCAGCCGCTCGCCCATTCGCCTGACCGCAGAACTGCACGGAGAGCGGTATGGCGACAGTGTCCTGACGGCCCCCGCAGGGTTCGTGGCCGAGGATGGATCGATTGCGCCGATTAGTTCGACGGTCAAGAATCCGATGTACGCGGCCCTGGGCCTCACGTGGCAGTCTTCCAGCGGGTTCTTTGCCGGCGGCGGATTGAACTGGTCCAGCGCGGTTGAGGATCGGATCGTTGGCAACAACGGCTTCCGCGACAAGCTCGGCATCCAGGCGCGCATTGGCTACCACCCTGGTGTTCGCAAGTACACGGCGATCGCGCCACCGCCGCCCGTCGAAGCGGCAGCCATCGTGATGGCCCCCGCCGCAGCGCCGGTGAATCGGCCGCCCACCGTTCGCGCCACCTGCGACCCCTGCACCGTGGAAGTGGGCAAGACGTCAACCATCACCGGCATTGGCGCGGATCCCGATGGTGACGCGCTGACCTATCGCTGGGTCACCAATGCAGGTTCGCTGGCGAACCCGGCCTCGGCGCAGACGATTTGGACGGCACCGATGGTCGTCGGGCCCGTGCCGATGACCGTCACCGTGACGGACCCGGGCGGACTCACGGCCAGCGCGGACGTGACCGTGCAGGTCGTCCGGCCGGCCGTCAAGGAATACACCTTCGAGGACGTGCACTTCGACTACGACAAGAACATGCTGCGTCCCGACGCCCTGGCCGTGCTTGACGGCGCCATCACCGCGATGAAGGAATCGCCCGAACTGAAACTGCAGGTGGAAGGCCACACGTGCAACATCGGCACGTCGGAATACAACATGGCCCTCGCCAACCGTCGCGCTGAAGCGGTGCGCGACTATCTCGTCTCGCGCGGCGTGAGCGGCGACCGCCTCACCGTGGTCAGTTTTGGTGAAGAGCGTCCCAGGCACGACAACGAACGTGAAGAGACTCGCCGGCTCAACCGCCGCGCAGCCCTTGTCGTGTCGGTGGTGCGTTAACCATGTCTCACTACAGGAGCACTCAGATGCGTCTACTTAACACGATTGCGGCCGGGGTGATTGCGCTTGGCGCAGGGAGCGTGTGGGCGCAGACCACGTCCACGGCGACGCTGGGCACCGTGCGTCTCACGCATGCGGTGAAGGCCGACGGGCAGGCCCTGCCCGCCGGCACCTATCAGGTCAGGCTCAGCACAGCGAGCGTCACGCCGGTGGTGGGCCAGGGGCCCGAGGCCGAACGTTGGGTGGAGTTCGTCAAGGGGGGCACCGTCGCGGGCCGTGAGCTGGCAAGCGTGGTGTCCGCCGAGGACATGCGCACGATGGCCAAGATGCCACGCAAGACCGCCGCGGTGCGTGTGGAGCCGCTCAAGGGCGGCGACTACTTGCGCGTGTGGCTGGTGCACGGCGGCAATCACTACCTGATCAACCTGCCGACCGGTGGAAAGTAGGGACGCGATGTTTGATGACGCGGAACGCGCCCGGGAGACCGCCGAACATACCCGGCAGGACCGGGAGCGATTGAGGGAGTTGGCGGAACTCGCGCGCACGGCCGGTGAGGGGGCGCGGGTGTCTGCTGAGGCGGCGCGCCACGCCACGGTAGAGGCCGTTCGCGCGACCGCCGAAACCCTCAAGGTCACGCTTGAGCACATGAAGGTGGTCGAGGAAATGCGGCGAACACTGCACGAAATCCAGGCCGTGAACAAACGCGACAGCCACTGACCGCAGGGAGATTCCGACATGACCATGACGAAGATTCGATCTGCGGCGTTGCGACAGATGCTCCTGGACCACAGACGTGAGCGACAGGTGGAAGTGGAAGGCCGTGTCCGTGAGGGCCGGGCCCCGCGTGCGCGCGACGTGGGCGACTCACTCGACACGTCGGATGCCGACATCCAGAACAGTCTGGAATTCGCGTTGCTCCAGATGCGGGCTGCCACGCTGGCCAAAATCGAGGAGGCGCTCGTACGGCTCGACTCGGGCCACTACGGCACCTGCGCTGACTGCGGGGATGACATCGCGGAACGGCGCCTTCGGGCGTTGCCGTTTGCGGTGCGCTGCCACGACTGCGAAGACCAGCGGGAAACCGAACATGCCCCGACCGCACACGCCGCCCAGCACCGCGGCCGGACCACACTCTTCCCCGACAGCGCGGGGACGTAGAACCGATTCACTCGTCACTCAAAGGAGACCGCTATGCTCTCGACCATCGTCATCGTCCTTCTCGTCCTCTGGCTCCTCGGCGCGTTCGTGGTACCCGTGGGAGGCTCCCTGATTCACCTCCTGCTGGTGATCGCGGTGATCGTCATCTTGATCCGCGTCATCCAGGGCCGCGACCCCCTGCGCGGCTGACCGGCACAAGGCCTGCCCCCTCAGCACCCCCCGAGTGCCATAATGCGCGCGGGAGGACACATGGCGCGCAAACAGAAGGCCGTCGTCGGCTCGGCCACGCTTGCGGGCTTTGCTGTTGAACCGTACCTCGCCGCCGCTGGCGGGATACGGAAGGTCATCCAGGTCAAGAAGGGACAGGTCATCTTTTCCCAGGGCGACTCGGCCGCGGATGTCCGCTACCTCCAAAAAGGGGTGGTCAAAGTCTCGGTCCTTTCGCACATCGGCAAAGAAGCGGTTGTGGCGATGCTGACCGAGGGCGACTTCTTTGGTGAAGGCATCATGGCCGGCCAGTCGGTGCGCATGGCCACCGCCACCGCAGCGACCGCGTGTTCGGTGATGATCCTCGACAAGGCGACAATGGACCGCCTGCTGCTTGAGGAGCCCACGTTTGGCGCGAGATTCCTGGCGCACATGTTGTCCAGGAATATCCGCATTGAGGCGGATCTGGTGGACCAGCTCTTTAATTCGAGCGAGAAGCGGCTGGCGCGCACGCTGCTGCTGCTGGCACGGTATGGGCAGGTCCACCCGACCCACACCGTGCCACGGGTGTCTCAGGAGACGCTGGCCGAAATGATCGGCACCACCCGATCGCGCGTGAACTTCTTCATGAACAAGTTCCGCAAGCTCGGCCTCATCGAGTACAACGGCACGCTCAAGATCAAACCCTCGCTGATCAGCGTCGTCCTGCACGACTGACCGGTCGCGGGGTCGACTCAGTCCTGTCCGGCCAGGGGCCGGCTTCAGTCAATGAGCAGGAGCACGATAATGAGGATGAGCAGCGCCGTGGTGGTGGAAATCACGATGGTGCTGGCGCCACCAGCCAGTTGCGTGGAGAGTTCACGCGCCGGTCCCGCCAACTGATCAAGTTCCGTATCCGACAGCGTGCTGATCGCGCTGTCCGCGCGCGTGACGCTCAGGCCAAGCCGAGCCGCAACGGCGCGCACCTGCGAATCCTTCAGCACGGTGCGAAGGGTCTCGCGCGTCTGCTGCCGGGCCGCGGCACTCTGGGCCACAGCCTGACGCATGTCGGAAGGCGTGACGACGTGACGCTGCTGCGCCAGCGCCGGGGAACTCACCAACAATGTGGACAGGAACAGACAAATAACAGACACGGACCGAAATCGCATACACACCTCGCAAAAAACGTTTAGAGCTGGCCCCGGCCAGCAGGCAAGAGAATATAGCGTGACGTGCGATAATTGAAGGCTCCCCGGGTGACCGGGGCCCCTACCATGCAACCCGCTGTCCTGAAGGCGCTGGAGTTCGACCGTATTCGCGAGGCGCTGGCGCGCGAGACGCTGACGCCCCTCGGCCGCGCTCGCGCCCTGTCGCTCGAGCCCTCCACGGACGCCGGCCAGGTGCGGCATCGGCTTGACGCCACGTCTGAGGCCGTGGCGCTCATCACGACGGGCAACGGCATGGACATCTCCGCGCCCGAGGGCCTGCTCGATCTCCTGGACGCCCTGCAGGTGGGCGGACAACCACTCGAACCCCTGGGCCTGATCGGTCTGGCCGACTTCGTCGATTCGGTGGACCGCGTGTGTGGTGTCATACGGCGCGCCCGCAGCACCGCGCCACTGCTCGCCGGCGTGGCGGCATCAGCCGCCTCGTTCGCCGACGAGGCCACCGCCACGCGGCGTGCCATCGCGCCAACCGGCGATGTCACCGACAACGCGAGCCCTGCCCTGCGCGCCATTCGCGACTCGCTGCGCCGGCAACGCGCGCAGTTGCGCACCACGCTTGAGCGACTGACGCGCGGCCGCGACACAGCCAAGTACCTGCAGGACCAGATCGTCGCCGACCGCGGCGGACGCTACGTGCTCGTGGTTCGAACCGAACACCAGGGGGCCATCCCCGGCATCGTCCACGGCAGTTCCTCCAGTGGCGCGAGCCTCTACCTGGAACCGATTGCGACGGTGCAGACCAACAACGAAATTGTCGCGCTGGCCGACCGGGAAAAGGCGGAGGTCTACCGGATCCTGCTCGAACTCACGGATGGATATCGATCGCGTGCCGATGAACTCGACGCCACGTTGCACGTGGCCAGCGAGCTGGACTTGTTGCAGGCCAAGGCGCGCCTCGCCGCGCGCATGCGCGCCATCGCGCCGGCCCTCGCCACCGACGGCCGCCTCGAACTCCGCGGCGCGCGCCACCCGCTGCTTGGGCGGGCCCCCCACCTAAAACGACCTCAGAGGTCGTTTTTTTTCCCCCTCTCATAAAAAAAACGACCTCAGAGGTCGTTTTCCGTCGTCGCCAACGACATCCTGATCACTCCGCCGGTCAGGGCGCTCGTGATCTCGGGCCCCAACACCGGCGGCAAGACCGTGGCCCTCAAGGCCGCGGGGCTCCTGCCGCTGATGGCGCAGGCCGGGCTCCATATCCCGGTGGACCCGGGCAGTACGCTGACGCCGTTCGCATCGATCTTCGCCGACATCGGCGACGACCAATCCATCGCCGCCAGCCTCTCCACCTTCTCCGCCCGCATCGCACACATCGTGGAAATGGAACGCGCCCTGGTGCTGCCCGCGCTCGTGCTGCTCGACGAGGTCGGTGGCGGCACTGACCCCGTGGAAGGTGGCGCCCTGGGCGCCGCGGTCATCGAACACTTCCGCCAGCGCGGCGCCACCCTCGTGGCGACGACGCATGATGATGCGCTGAAGTCGTACGCGGCGACGACGGACGGCATTGTGGCGGCCGCGATGGGGTTTGTGCCCGAGACGTACGCGCCGACATTCCGGCTCGTGTACGGCGCGCCGGGACGGAGCCTTGCGCTGGAAATTGCTGAACGCCTCGGGATGCCCGCGTCCGTGATCGCGGCCGCGCGCAGCAGGCGCTCGAATCGCGAGAGCCAGTTGGTGGCGCACCTCGCGCGCGTCGATCAGGAACTGGCGGCGCTGGACCAGGAACGCCAGACGGTGGCCCATGAGCGTCAGCGTGTGGCCGAGGAACGACAGGCGCTGACATCGCGCGAATCCCAGGTGACCGAACGCGAGGCAGTGCTGCGCAAGCGCCTGGATGACCGCGTCAACGAAAAGCTGCGCGAGGCCCGCGCCGAGATCGATCGCGTGGTGGCGCAGGTCAAGACCAAGGCGCAGACGCTGGTGCACTCCGCCGAGCAGCGAGGCGCCGCCGGCACCGCGCCCGTATCGACGGGTGAGATCGGCCAACTGCGCGTGCAGGGACGATCCGCACTTGAGTCGCTCGCCAAGGCCGGCGACGCGTCTGAGGCGAGTGACGCGAGTCCTGCGCTCTCCACCGTACCGGCGGCGGGCGACCGCGTGTTCGTCCCCGCCTTCGGTGCGAATGGCGTGGTGACGGGCGTGTCGGGCAAACTCGCCGAGGTGGACATTCGCGGCAAGCGAATGAAGGTGGCGTGGCGCGGCCTGCGCCAGGCAAGTAAGTCGGCCACACCCGAGACACCGGCCACCGGCGGTGTGCGCACGCCAGCGCCGTCAGATATGGTGAGCGCGGTGCGCGAGCTCATGATCATCGGCAAGACCGTGGACCAGGCCACCGACGCGGCTGAAAAGTTCCTGGACGCGGCGCTGCTCAGCGATACCCGGCGGCTTCGCGTGGTACACGGACACGGTACCGGGCGGCTGCGCGAGGCGATGGCGAAGTTCTTTCGCGAGCACCCGTTGGTGGCCAGCGTCGGCCCTGCCCCTGATAACGAAGGTGGGGCGGGCGCGACCATTGTGGAGTTGAAGGACTGATGGCCCTGTTTCCACAGACCTTCCTTGACGACCTCAAGGCCCAAACCGACATCGTTGCCATCATTGGCGACGTGACGCCGCTCAAGAAGGCCGGCGCCAGCTGGAAGGGCCTGTGCCCGTTCCACACCGAAAAATCGCCCTCCTTCACCGTCAGCCAGGACAAGGGCTTCTTCAAGTGTTTTGGCTGCGACGCCAAGGGCGACGTGGTGAAGTTCGTGGAGCTGCACCAGAAAATCACCTTCCCTGAAGCCATCCGGTACCTGGCCCAGCGGGCCAGCATGACCATCCCTGAGGTTGTGGACGGGCAGGAAGACCGGGTGGCGTCTGCCGAGCGCGAGGCGCTCGTCAAACTGCACGAAGACGCGCAGGTTTTTTACCTGGAACAGCTGGCCGGACCGGCCGGCGTGCGGGCGCGGCGGGAGCTCGAAACCCGCGGCCTGACCGAAGCCACGATCGGGATGTTTGGGTATGGATATGCCCCGGCGGCAGGGCGCGACACGCTCCACAGCCTGTTTGCGGGCAGAAAAGTGCCCCTGGGCCTGCAAATCAAGACCGGGCTGGTCATGGAGCGAGACGACGGCCGGGTGGCGGACAGGTTCAGGCACCGGCTGATGATTCCGATTCGCCGGGATACTGGGGCGCTGATTGGTTTTGGCGGGCGGGCCCTGGATGATGGGCAAGTGCCCAAGTACCTGAATTCGCCGGAAACGCCAATTTATACAAAAGGTCGGACTTTGTACGGGTTGGACGTGACGAAAGGGGCCATTCGGAAGCACAATTACTGTGTGCTCGTCGAAGGCTACTTCGACTTGGCTCAGGTCTGGCAGGCTGGAATGACTCCGGTTGTGGCCTCGAGCGGCACGGCGTTGACGGTGTCCCAGGCCAAGCTGCTGAAACGGTTTGCCGGGAAAATCGTCCTTAGTTTTGATCCGGACGCGGCTGGTCAGGGGGCAGCGGTGCGGTCTTCCGAGCTCCTCGTGGCTGAAGGGTTCCAGGTCAATGTGGCCCTGCTGCCGGAAGGCAGCGACCCCGATACGTACATCCGGAAGGCCGGTGGGCGCGCGTATACCGAGCGCCTGAAGGCGTCGCGGCCGTATCTGGAGTTTCTGCTGGATCGCGCGGCCGAGCGGCTCGACTTGAACCGGCCCGAGGGCCGCCGGATGTTCATCGGGCAGATGTTGTCGGTGGCCGCGACCATTCCCGACGCGGCGGCGCGCGATCAGTTCGCGGATCGGCTGGCGCACAAGGCGCGCATCACCGAAGCCGTGGTGCGGGATGAAATCCGGAAAGCCGCGGCGCAGCGGAAGACCGAAGCGCCGGCCATCGCGGTTCCGGTCACGGTGCGGTTGCTGGCCGCGGAGCAGGGGTTGTTGTGGACGCTGGTGCATCAGCCGGTGGAAGGGCTTGCGGCGCTGGCGCACCTCGAGCCCGGCGATTTGGATGGCCTGATGTCGGCGCCGGTGTTCCTGATGGCGCAGAGTTTGGCCGAGATGCCGGCCGACGTGCTGCCTGATCTGCTGCAGGAGCGGCTGAACGAGGGCGAGCGGGCGTTGCTGGCGCGCGCGGCGTCCACCGAAGCGGCGGCGCCGCCGACCGAGTGTGTGAACGCCCTGAAGCGGCGGCGATTGGAACGGGAACGGTCCGAGGTGCAGGAACAGATCGATCGCCTGCAGGCATCATCGGGCACAGGAAACAACCCGCAGTTTGCGGAACTGTGGGCACGGAAGTTGGAGCTGCTGCAGCGGCTCGAGAGTTTGAACGGTTAACGCGACGCCAGGAGAGATACCTTGTCCATTGAGGAAAAGTACGACGAAATCAAAGCGCTCATTGCCATGGGCAAAGAGAAGGGCTACCTGCTCTATGAGGAAATCAACGAGCTGTTGCCCGCCGATGTGACGTCGGCTGAAGAACTCGACGACCTGTTCAGCGCTTTTGGCGCGGCCGGCATCGAGATTGTGGATTCTGAAAAGACGTACCGCGACGAAAAGGTCGGCGGCGAGGAGACCGAGGGCGGCGGCAGCGAGCTGGACCTGACGCCCGGCGCACTCGACAAGACCAACGACCCGGTGCGCATGTACCTGCGCGAGATGGGCACGGTGCCGCTGCTGACCCGCGAGGGTGAAGTGGCGATCGCCAAACGGATCGAACGCGGCAAGCTCACGGTCATCAAGCTCATTTCCCGCACCTCCAAGGTGACGCAGGAAGTGGTGGAGATGGGCGAGCAGCTCAAGCGAGGCGAACGCACCATCCGCGAGCTGGTGGTCTTCAACGAAGAAGAAATCACGGACGAAAAACTTGAACGCCGGCGCAAGCAGCTTGAGAAGCAGCTGGATGCCGTGCGCCTGGCGCAGGAGAACGCGGTCAAGGTTGAGGAAAAGGTCGGCGACGTTCCCAAGGCCGAGAAGCGGAAGTACCGCAAGGCCCGCTGGAAGATTCTGCGCGCCAAGGTGGCCACGTCACGCGCCATCCGCAAGATCGAGTTCACCGAGCTGGTCAAACGCCGGCTGATCGAAGGCCTGAAGTCGGCCGTCGAAGACATCCAGTGGAAGCAGAAGGAAGTCCGGCAGATCGATCAGAAGCTGGAACCCAAGGGCAAGCAGAAGAAGCTGCGCGAGGAAGAAAAGAAGATCCTGCTCAAGCACAAGGAAGAGCTGCGCAAGGAAATCAAGGTCATGGCGCTGAAGCTTGAACAGCCCACCGATGACCTCACGCTCATGCTGCGCACCATCCTCGAGGGCGAAGCGCAGGCTGAGCAGGCGAAGAAGGAACTCGTCGAAGCGAACCTGCGCCTCGTGGTGTCCATCGCGAAGAAATACACCAACCGCGGCCTGCAGTTCCTGGACCTCATCCAGGAAGGCAACATCGGCCTGATGAAGGCCGTGGACAAGTTCGAGTACCGGCGCGGCTACAAGTTCTCCACGTACGCCACGTGGTGGATCCGGCAGGCGATCACGCGTGCCATTGCCGACCAGGCGCGCACCATCCGCATCCCGGTGCACATGATCGAGACCATCAACAAGCTCATCCGCACGTCGCGGGCGCTGGTGCAGGAGTTGGGCCGCGAGCCGACCTCGGAAGAGATCGCGCAGCGCATGGACATCCCGGTGTCGAAGGTCCGCAAGGTCCTGAAGATTGCGCAGGAACCCATCTCGCTCGAAACGCCGATTGGTGAAGAGGAAGATTCGCATCTGGGCGACTTCATCCCCGACACCAACGTGTTGTCTCCGGCCGAGTCGGTGATCAACCTCAACCTGAAGGAGCAGACCGACTCCGTGCTGCGCACCCTGACACCGCGCGAAGAGCGGGTCATCAAGATGCGCTTCGGCGTCGGCGAAGGCTCAGAACACACACTCGAAGAAGTCGGCCAGAGCTTCGCAGTCACGCGTGAGAGGATTCGGCAGATCGAAGCGAAAGCGCTTCGGAAGCTGCGCCACCCTTCGCGGAGCCGAAGGCTGAAGCCATTTCTCGAGGGTCGTTAGCCTCGGGCGCGGCGGTGTCCGAGACACTAAGCCATTTCCGGCACATTTCGCCATTTGTGGCATTTCGGCCATTTCGCCATTTGAATGTGGGCCCTTAGCTCAATGGTTAGAGCGGCCGGCTCATAACCGGTTGGTTCCAGGTTCGAGTCCTGGAGGGCCCACTTAGGAATGGCGAAATGGGCGAAATGCCACAAATGGCGAAATGCGCCGGAAGGGGCGAAATGCCACAAATGGCGAAATGGGCCGGAAGTGGCGAAATGTCGGGGAGGTAAGATAGTCGTTCATGCTTGAGGCCCTCACTTCCCTGATTGCGCTGCAGGCGCTCGATACGGCCGCCGATGCGGCGCGCAGGCGAATCAACGACATGCCCGCCGCGGAACGGGCTCTTGATACGGCGGTGGCCGCCGCCAAGGCCCTGGTGGACGAGGCCAGGGCAAAGGTCGAAGCAAACGCCGCGGCACGCCGCACACTCGAAAAAGACGTGGCCACCATCGACGGGCGCATGGCCAAGTTCGAGGAACACAAAGCCGCCGTCAAAACCAACCAGGAATTCCAGGCGCTGAACCACGAAATCGAAGTGGCCCAGACCACCAAGTCCACGCTTGAGGATCAGATTCTCGCGTTGATGGACGAGGCTGATGCGTTCAACAGTGCCTTGAAAGATGCCGAGGGCGTGCTCGCCGATCGGCGCCGCGCCGCAGACGCCGAACGCGCCGCAATGAACGTGGACCGCAAGGCCCTGGACGCTGAACTGGCGCAACTAGCGAGCCAGCGCGCTGCCGCGACGCCCGCCGTGCCGGCCGCGATGCTGGCGAAGTACGATCAGATCCTCAAGAGCCGCAAAGGCCTGGCCGTGGCCGCAATGGTGGCCGGGCACTGCACCGCGTGTCACGTGCGGTTGCGTCCCCACGTTGAGCAGCAGGTGCGTCGCAACGACAGCATCCTGCCGTGCGACAGCTGCCAGCGCATCCTCTACTACGTGGCCCCGCCGGCAACCGACGTGCCGGCCGACCCCGCGCCGCCCGCAACCATCTGACGACGGGCCGGCCGAGCGGCGATCAGATCTGCCGCGCGCTCGGCGATGGCCATCACGGCCGCCTGTGCGTGTCCAGCCACGGTGGTCGGCATCACCGACGCATCGGCCACGCGCAATCCGCTGACACCGATCACACGTAACTCCGTATCCACCACCGCATCGGGATCCATCCCAAGCCGGCACGTGCCCACCGGATGAAACGCCGTGTCGGCATGGTCGCGCAGGTATTCACCGACGTCGCCCGCGCCGGGCTGCATCTCATCACCCACGCCGGCGCGCCGGCATGGCTGGCTGTCGCCGATGGCGCGCGCAAGGGCGATGCCGCGTGCCAGAATCGCCGCGTCCTGGGGCGCCGACAAATACCCCGGGTCCACGGCCACAGGGCTCTCGGGGTCGCGCGACGTGAGCGTCAATCGCCCCTGACTTCGCGGATCGATGAGGCCAACCTCGAAGTCCACCGCAGCCCGATGCCCCTGGCTGGGCGCCCTCCAGTGCGGAATGATCCGCACTTGTGGCACCGCGGCATCGGCGTCGAGTCGTACGATCGCGGCGGCGTCGCACACATTCGAGGTCAGCAGGCCGCGCCGTGCGAGCGCGTACTCCACACCGGCGCGCGCAAGCCGACCGGGACTGGTCGGGTTGGCGCCGCCAAACGCACGTAACACCGGCACGCGCACATGGTCCTGCAGATTGGCGCCCACCGAGGGCCGATCGGCCACCACGGGAATGTCGAGCCGCCCAAGCGCGTCAGCGGCCCCGATGCCCGACAGCAGCAGGATCTGCGCCGAACGCAGCGTGCCCGCACACAGAACCACTTCCTGCCGCGCGCGGATAAACACGGTCGCACCGCCGACGCGGGCCTCGACGCCGGTGGCGCGGTCGCGCTCAAACGTCAGGCGCGTCACCGACGTTCGCAGGTGCACCGACACCCGGGGGCCGCCCGGCGTGCGCTCGAGATACTCCGCGGCACTCGATCGCCGGCCCGCGCGCTGCGTCAACTGGCAGTACCCGGCGCCCTCGGGCTGGGCCCCGCTGAAGTCGTCGGTGGCCGGAATGCCCACCTCGTGGCAGCCGGCGACAAACGCGCCGGCGAGTTCGATCAGGTGCCGCGATTCTGAGACGGCAACGGGCCCGTCCACGCCGTGCCACTGCGAGAGGCCCCGCTCACGATCTTCGGCGCGTTTGAAGTACGGCAGAAGGGCCTCGTACGTCCACATGGGCCCCGCCACGTTGGACCACCGGTCGTAACTGGCCCGGTGGCCCCGGTTGTAGATCATCGCGTTGACCGCTGAACTGCCACCGATCAAACGTCCCGCCGGCCAGTTCACTCGTCTGCCACCGAGCGCCGGCTGGGGCACCGTCAGATCCTGGAAACAGTAACGCCGCGGGAATTTCAACCACGCCCATAACCCGAGCAGCGGCACATCGAGGACGCGACGAGGCGGGCCTCCAGCCTCGAGCAGCGCCACCGAGACGTCCGGATCTTCCGCCAGGCGCGCCGCGAGCACGCAACCGGCCGTGCCCCCGCCCACCACAACATAGTCAAAGACCCTGGCGGCATTGCTGACGATCGGCACAGCAGTGATAGTATCCCGCGGTAGTGCACCTGCCGCTGCGGATCGCCCTTGTCGGCTGTGGCGAGGTCTCCGAGCACAAACATCTTCCCGCTCTTGCCCGCGTCAAGGGAGCGCGGGTCGTCGCGCTGGTGGACCCGAATCCCGCGCGCCTGTCGCACGTCGCCAATCGCTTCAACGTGCCGCATCGGTTCAGTGGTGCCGATGCGCTCCTCGATGCCAACGTCGCCGACATCGTGGGAGTGTTGACGCCGCCCGCCCACCACGCCGACATTTTGCTGGCGTCGCTGCGCGCGGGCTGCCACGTGCTCGTCGAGAAACCCCTGGCGCTCAGCATGGACGAGGCTGACGCGATGGTGGCCGCGGCGGCCGGCACCCGCGGGCGCGTGCTGATGGGATTTCACATGCGTTGGCACCGGCTCATCGAACGGGCCCGCCACGCCATTCGCGAAGGCGTCGTCGGCACGCCCGAGTCCATTCGGGGAATGTGGAACAGCCCGCGGGGCGATGCCGGCCTCCCCGACTGGAAAGCCACACGTGCCACCGGCGGCGGCGCACTCGTCGAACTCGGCGTCCACCTTTTTGACCTCTGGCGCTTTCTGTTCGATACCGAAGTGGTCGAAGTCTCCGCGCGGTGCCGTCACGGCCGGCGGCACGACGAGAGCGCCACGGTCACCGGCGTCCTGGCCAACGGCGCCATCGCCACAGCCCAGATGTCCGAGCGCACGAGTCATGAGATCGAGCTTGAGATCTTCGGCGACCGCGGGCGCCTTCGCGTCTCCTGCCAGCGCTTCGATGGATTCGAGCAATACGGCGTCGGGGAAACCCGCGGCATGATGGGGCCGCGCCTGCGCGGCCTGCTCCGTACCGCGCGTGAGTTGCCCAGGGGCCTCGCCACCATGCGCCGCCTCGGCGACTATGGCGACTCCTACCGCAGAGAGTGGCAGCACCTCGTGGATGCGATTCGGCACAACACCCCGCTGGCCTCCACACTTGAAGATGGGCGAGCCGCGCTTCGTGTGGTCCAGGCCGCCGCCGCGTCGGCCAGCCGGGGCGAAGTTGTGCAAATCGCCACCGCGCCCCGAGTAATCACGGCCCCCACCACCCATGGCTGACGTCCGCCCCGTGCCTGATTCCCCACCGGCAATCGCCGTGGTCATCGCGACGCGCGGCCGGCCCGCCGACGCCGCGCGGGCCGTGCGCTGTCTGCTCCAGACACCAGGCGTGAGCGAGGTCTGTGTCATCGACCAGAGCGACGATGGCGCGACCCTGCAGTCGCTGGCGGACATCGCGCCAGACCCGCGCATGAGCGTCACGCACTGTCCGCCTGACGGCCTCGGCGCAGCGCGGAACCGCGGCATGCGCCGCTGCACCGCTCCCCTTGTGGCCTTTACCGATGACGACTGCGACCCCGATCCGGGATGGGCGGTGGCTGCGGCCAGCGCCTTCGAGAGCGACCCCCGGATTGGCCTGGTGTTTGGCGCCGTTCAGGCGCTGCCGTACGACCGCTCGGCCGGTTTCATTCCCGCGTACCCGTCACCGCGTGCCTACACCGGGCGCGATGTGCGGGACAAACCGCGCATCGAGGGCATGGGCGCGTGCATGGCGGTGCGGCGATCGGTCTGGGAACGACTCGGCGGTTTTGATGAGACGTTCGGCGCCGGTGGGTTCTTCCGTTCGGGTGAAGACACCGACTTCGCCATCCGGACACTGGCGTTTGGTTACTGGGTCGCTGAAACGCCCGACGCCATCGTGATCCATCGGGGGTTTCGAACGTGGCAGCAAGGGACCACGCTCGTTGAGTCGTACATGTTCGGGCTGGGCGCCGCCAATGCCAAGCTGCTTCGCCTGCGCGGATGGAAGGCACTCGCCCCGATTGCGGCACTCGGACGCCGGTGGCTGACCGGCCACCCGGTCGTCGATCTCAATCACCTGCCGCCGCGCCTGCTGCGGCTGCGCGCGTTCCTGCGCGGCGCCTGGACCGCAATGCGAATGCCGATCGACCCTGCAACCGGGTTGTTTGTTGCGCCCCCCCGCTAGGCCAGGCGAATCGCGGCCACCATCCGGCCGGTCGCCGGTCCCTCGGCGCGGTGTGAGAAGCAGCGATCCAGGTGATCCGCCGTGCACACGCGGGCGACGTGAATCGCGTCTTGGCGCATCCCCGCGCGGATCAGTTGATCGACGTTGGCCTGCCACAGGTCGAGTTTCCAGCGCTCCACCCCGTCTTCAACCATCCACGCCGCTGCATCCGGCGTCATGGCCAGAAACGAATGGCGGACACGGCCATCCACCTGGTAGCAGCACGGACCAATGCTTGGACCAATGGCGGCCACGAGATCCTCGGGCGCCACGCCGAGCGCCGCGATCGCCTCAACCGTCGCGTCGGCAATCGCCGCGCAGGTCCCTTTCCACCCGGCATGCACGGCGGCCACAACACGGTGGTGACGGTCGGCGATGAGCACCGGCACACAATCCGCAACGCGAACGGAGATCACCCGAGAGGGGTCTGTGGAAATGATGGCGTCGGCCTCAATGCTGTTCAGGACATCCTCTCCAGGCCGGACGTGGACGATGGCGCGGCCGTGCACCTGGGTGACGCGCACGACATCCCCGGCGCTGCGGTCAAAGGAGCGCGCCAGCGCGGCGTAGTCGGCTTCGGCCTGCGCGCGGAAGTTCAGCGCACGACTGGTCATCACGTGGGCCGCAACCGCGCCCAGCGCGTCGTGCTGCAGCCCCTCGCCCCAGGGCTCATCGCGCCAGTGCCACCCGTCTTCGCGTGTGTCAACCACGGTAGTCACTCTCCATCAGTCACGCCACGGCCCCCAGTGGTACGTCGCGCCGAACCTCCACTCTATCTGAGGGTTACGCCGACGCGGCGACCGGCCTGCCGCTGGCCGCCAACTTGCTCTCGAACCGTGACGAGGAGTTGACCATGACTGTGAAGTTTGTTCCGAACGACAAAGGCAATCCGGCTGGCAAGCTGGCAGACGCAGAACTGCATTTTTCGGGCGGTCCGCTCAACGGACTGCGGCTGGTGGGGTTCAGCGTGTGGGAGCGCAAACAGGGCGGCCGCAACGTGACCTTTCCTGCCCGGCAATACTCGGTCAACGGTGAGCGCCGCAGTTACTCGCTGTTGCGCCCCATCCTCGACGCCACGTCGCAAGACGCCTTGCGCGACTTGATCCTCGAGGCGTACAAGGAACACGAAGTCGCCTTCGCCGAAGCGGTCTAGCCGAACGGACTCGGGATCTCGGACTCTGGACTCTGGACCCTGGACCCTGGACCCTGAACTCGCCTTGGCTGGATGGTCTGCTCGGCGCGCAGGCTTTTCTGGAGCTCCGTGCGGAAGAAGCTCTCCTTCAGCCCGCCGTCGATGATCTGCCACGGCAGGAAGGCGTCGGCTTCGCGGTTGCGATAGAGGTAGGCGTCGGCGTCGAGGCCGGCGTCGGCCACGGCCGCACGCCACTGGCCGCCGTTCTGCTCGGCGCGTTCGATGACGTCGGCCACCCGGCGGTCGCCCAGCGACAGCAGGCCCTGATAGTAGGAATGCCGTTCCGACTTGATGTTGAAGTACACGTTGTCGATGTCCGCCACCAGGTGACGCAGCCGCTTGCTCTTCTGCTCGATGGTCGCCGTGTCAGTCATCGGCATCCACTGATACGTGGTGCCGGGCTTGGGCACCAGCGGATTGACCGACGCCACGATGCGCCCCACGGTGCCGCGGACTTTGGCGTGCGCCATCATGCGATCCCGCATCGCCACTGTCAGGTCCCGAATGGCCACCAGGTCATCGTCTTCCTCGGTGGGGATGCCGATCATGTAGTAGAGCTTGAGGTTCTGGATGCCGCTCGCAAAAATGAGCTCGGTGCGCGTGAGGATTTCGTCGTTGGTCACCGTTTTGTTGATGACACGGCGCAGGCGGTCGGACCCGGTTTCGGGCGCGATGGTGATGGACTTTTCCCCGCTCTCGCGCAGGAGGCGCACGATGGGTTCGGTCAGGTCGTCCATGCGCAGCGACGCCGGGGTGATGCCGTATCCCATCGCGAGCAGTTTCTCGAGGATCGGCACGATGTCGGGGTGGTCACAGAGGGCGATTGAGACCAGACCCACGCGGGTGGCGTGCGGACGCGCGGCCTCGGCCAGGGCCAGAATCCTGGCGGTGTCGAACGGGCGCACCGGCAGGTAGTTGTACCCCGCCCAGCAGAACCGGCACATGTTGGCGCAACCGCGCACCACCTCGATGAGGAACCTGGCGCCGAACTCCGTGTCGGGCGTGAAGATGCAGGTGGAAGGCGGGTCCACGTGATCGGTCGCGCGCACCGCCGCCTTGTGCACCACCGGCGGCGCGCCGGTGCCGGCCCTGGGAGTGATGGCGGCCACACGCCCGGGACCATCGTAGGTCACGTCGTAGAACGAGGGGATGTAGAACCCACGCTCGCGCGCGAGCAGGCCGAGCAGTTCGTCCCGGGACCCGGCGCGATGCCAGGCGTCGACCAGGGCGGGCACGAGTACTTCGCCCTCACCGGCGGCGATGACATCAGCGAACGGCGCGAGCGGCTCGGGGTTGACGAACGTGACCGCGCCACCCACCACGATCAGCGGGTCGCGATGATGCCGGTCAGTGGCGCGGGCCTTCAACCCCGCCAGCCGCAGCATGGTCAGTACATTGGTGTAGTCCCATTCAAACGAGACGGAGAAGGCGAAAATATCGAAGTCGCCCACCGGCGTCTGCGACTCGATGGTGACGAAAGGGTCGTGGCGGCCACGGTCATCGCCCAGGTCCTGTTTGCCGGGCAGGAACACGCGCTCACACACCACGCGGTCATCGGCGTTGAGCAGCCGGTACACGGTCTGCAGGCCAAGGTTCGACATCCCCACGAAGTAGGTATTCGGAAACGCCAGCGCCACCCGCAGTCGTCCTCCATGTGGCTTGCGGACGTACCCGACTTCCCTCTCCAGCGTCGCGAGCGCATCGGCGCGCCGATGCCCCGGCCCCTGGCCTGCGCCGGGGCGACCGCCGTACTTGCGAGGAACGAGTCTCTTGGGCATTCAGAAGGGCCGTGGCTACTGGAGCCCCGCCTGACGCGGCGGCGGGGAAAGGGAACGGGACTCTTTCGATTGTACCTGCGAATGGAGGATTGAGGATTTGGGGGTCCAGGGTCCAGGGTCCAGGGTCCGGGGTCCCTGAGCCCCTGCGCAGTTCCTCAGTTCCTCAGTTCCCCAGTTCCCCAGTTCCCCAGTTCCTTACGCGTCCTTGCGGCGGAGAAATGCCGGCACATCGAGCGGCGACGGCCCGTCGTCGTCATCACTATCAGGGCCGCTGAACGAGCGCTCGATCAGCGGCAGGTCGAGTCCCGGTCGCCGCGTGAGTGCGACCCGGGTGGTGCTGAGCGGAGACCCGTTCACCACCAGACGTTCCTCGTCGAAGATGCGTTGCGCGCTGTATGCCGTCATGTCGATTGGTGTGGGGATGGACGATTGCACAGCCGGCATCGTCTGGGTGCGGGCGTGGTCGAAGCCCGTGGCGATGACCGTGATCTTGACCTGGCCTTCCATCGCCTGGTCCACCACGGCGCCGAAGATGATGTTCGCGTCTTCGTGCGCGGCGTTGTAGATGATCTCGGACGCTTCGCTGACTTCGGCCAGCGTGAGATCGGGACCGCCCGTGATGTTGATGATGACGCCGCGGGCGCCGCTGACGGTGGCGTCCTCAAGCAGCGGGCTCGAGACCGCCGCAGTGGCGGCCACCTTCGCGCGATCGGCGCCCGACGCGATGCCGGTGCCCATGATGGCCAGCCCCATCCGCGACATGATCGTGCGCACGTCGGCGAAGTCGAGGTTAATGATGCCGGGCACCAGGATGAGATCCGAAATGCCCTGAATCGCCTGGCGCAGCACATCATCCGCCGTCACAAAGGCGGCCGACATGCTGGTCTCGCGGTTCACGGTGGTCAGCAGGCGCTCGTTGGGAATGGTGATGAGCGTGTCCACGCACTCCTGCAGTTCCTTGAGGCCGCGGTCGGCCTGCGTCGCCCGCTTGCGGCCCTCGAACTTGAAGGGCTTGGTGACCACCGCGATGGTGAGCGCGCCAATCTGGTTCGCGAGGCTGGCGATGACCGGCGCGGCGCCGGTGCCCGTGCCGCCGCCCAGGCCCGTCGTCACAAAGACCATGTCGGCCCCTGCCAGTGCCTCAAGAATGTGCTCGGTGTCCTCAAGCGCCGCCTCTCGGCCGACGTTCGGATCCGCGCCGGCGCCCAGGCCCTTGGTCAGCAGCCGCCCCAGCTGAATCTTCACCGGCGCCGCGCTTTGCGCCAGCGCCTGCTGGTCGGTGTTGGCCACGATGAACTCGACGCCGGTCACACCCGATGTGACCATCCGGTTCACCGCGTTGCCGCCGCCGCCGCCAACGCCAATCACCTTGATGCGTGCGCCGGTGCGTCTGCCTTCCTCCTCAAGCAGGATGCGAAGCGAGTCGGATCTCTCTGTCGTCAGATTCAGTGGGTTCATCTCGGCTCTCTCCTTGGCGACTAAAAGAATTCCTTGAACAGCGTGCGCAACCGTCCGGTCAATTTCCCGATCGTGCCGCCGCCCACGCGCACGGGCTCCAACTGGAGGTTGCGATGCGCATACATGACCAGTCCCACCGACGTGGCGAACGCGGGACTGTTGACGTGATCGGCCAACCCGCCCACGCCTTCCGGCTCACCCCTCCGAACTGGCAGGTCGAAGATCTGCTCGGCGATCTCCACCATGCCTTCGAGCATGCTGCCCCCGCCGGTCAGCACGATGCCGGAGTTGAGCGACTTCTCGAAGCCGGCTTTGCGGATTTCGTCCCACAGCAGGTGGCAGATTTCCTCGGCGCGCGGCTGCAGAATCTCCGACACCACGCGGCGCGACATGACACGCGCGCGACGGCCGGCAATGCTCGCCACTTCCATCGTTTCGTCTTCGGGCACAAGCGAGGTCAGTGCACAACCCGACCGGCGCTTGAGCTTTTCGGCTTCCGGGATGGGCATGCGCAGACCGACGGCGATGTCGTTGGTGAAGTGGTCGCCGCCCACCGGCACCACACCGGTATGCCAGAGGCTGCCGCGCTCGAACACTGAGAAGTCCGTCGTCCCGCCGCCGATGTCCACCACGGCCACACCCAGTTCCTTTTCGTCGGCGGTCAGCACGGCCTCGCTCGACGCCAGCTGCTCCAGCACCGTGTCGCCCACTTCCACGCCGGCGCGGTTCACACACGCCACCATGTTCTGCATCGATGACGAGTTACCCGTGACCACGTGCACGTTCACTTCGAGGCGCGACCCGGTCATGCCGACGGGCACCGCAATGCCGTCCTGGTCATCCACCACGAAGTCCTGGGGCAACACGTGCAGGATCTCGCGGCCGGCCGGCAGCGCCACCGCGCGCGCCGCATCAATCGCGCGCTTGACGTCGTCTCGCGTGATTTCGCGGTTGCGACCCGCCACCGCCACCACGCCGCGGCTGTTGAACGCCTTGACGTGGGCCCCCGACAGCGCGAGATGCACCGTGTCGATCTCGACGCCCGCGGTCAGTTCCGCTTCGTCAAGCGCCTTCTTGATCGCCTCGGCCGCCGAGTCCACGTTGTTGACCACGCCGCGGCGAATGCCCTTGGAGTCGGCCAGGCCGATGCCGATGATGTCGAGCGTGCCGTCGTCCATCATCTCGCCGACAATCGCCGACACCTTGGAGGTGCCCACATCGAGCCCCACCAGATAGCGTTCTTTTCGTGCCATTCACACCTCTCCTGCGGCCGGTTCGCCCGGTCGTTTCTTGTTCTTCACAACGACCCGTTGGCCGAACCGCAAATCCACCGACTCCACGTCGTCCATCCGTTCGTTGAGCGTCGGCCGGATCTCCAGGTACGTCCGGAGGCGCTCCACAAACTGGTCATCACCCAGATACAACAGCGCGGTGTCGTCATTGAGCAGTACCACGACGTTGGCCTCGCGCGAGACGTCGATCTGCGAAATCGAGCGCTTGAGTTCCGGCCGAGTGGCCAGGGCGCCCAGGAATCGAGTGACGAGCTGGGCACGCGCGGGATCGATCGATGATCCTCCGTCGGCGGCCGGCGACGCCATGCCGTCCACAATCGGCAAATCGAAGTCTGCGTAGTCGGGGCCGTAATCGTCGATGATCACGCCCCCGCCATCCACCAGATACAACCGCTGTCCCAACCGGGCAACCGCCACGGGATCCCGTTCGACGATGCGAACGTCGATGGTGGACGGGAAGCTCCGGCGCACGGTCACCGACGCCACCCATCGCGAAGCGAGTACGAGTTCCTGAAACTGCTTCAGGTCCACGCGCAGCAGGCTCTGCCCAAGCACGCTGTCTTCCAGCGTCTTGACCGCGTTGGGCGACAGACGTACCTGACCGCGCACCACCACACGATCCACGGCCAGGATTCCTGCATCCACCACCCGCGTGGACGCCAGGACGACCACCGCCACGAGCGCCCCGCCAAACAGGACGCCGCCGCCGATGCGCCACAACCGCGGCGTGATCCGGCGGTACTTTCCGGGCCGGTCAGGCCGCTTGAAACGTTTGTCGGCCACCGACGCACCGCCGCCGGGCAATCCGCGCCGCCGGCCTGGGGCTTCGCTCATTGCGCCACCTCGCGTCCATCAAGACCGGCCATTTGCCGCAACGCGGCGAGCACACGGTCGGCCACAAGCCCGATCGAACCGGCGCCGAGCGTGACAATCAGATCGCCGTCGCGCGCCAGCATCGCCACATGGCCCGGCACGTCAGCCACCTGCGGCACCACCACTAATTCCTTCACCTGTTCACGCACGCGCGCGGCCAGCGTCTCAAGCGTGACTCCGGGGATCGGCGCCTCGCCGGCCGCATAGATGTCGGTCAGCACCACCACGTCGGCCAATCCCAGCGCGGGTCCAAACTCCGCCATCAGGTCACGTGTGCGCGTGTAGCGATGGGGCTGGAAGACCGCGACCAGCCGCTGCGGTGATCCCTCACGCGCGGTGCGCAACACGGCGGCCACTTCCGTGGGGTGATGCCCGTAGTCGTCCACCACGGTCACGCCGGAGACTTCGCCGCGCACCTGATACCGGCGCTCGGCGCCGTGGAACTCGTGCAGTGCGGCGGCCATCCGGTCAAACGGCACGCCGATCTCCCGGCCAATCGCGACGGCAGCCAGCGCATTCAGCAGGTTGTGACGGCCGGGCACGCCGATGGTCAGCTCCTGGCGCCGGGTCTGGCCGCCATCCACCGTGCGCACCATGCAACGGCCCACGCGCCCATCGCTGACCGCGCCTTCACCGCGCACGTCGGCGCTCTCCGAGAATCCGTACGTGATGACGCGGCGCGTCAGCCGCGGCAGCAGGGCCGCCACCGCAGGGTCGTCCACACACGCGACCACGGCGCCGTAAAACGGCACCTTGTTGCCGAACGTCACGAACGCGTCGCTCAAATTTTCGAACGTGCCGTAGCTCTCCATGTGTTCGTGGTCGAGGTTCGTGATCACGGCGAACGTCGGCGACAAGAGCAGGAACGATCGATCGCTCTCATCCGCTTCCGCCACCATGTACTGGCTGCTGCCCAGGCGCGCGTTGCTGCCGAATGCCGACAGGCGTCCACCGATAACCGCTGTGGGATCGAGACCGCCCTTTTCAAGCAGCAGCGCCACCATCGACGTGGTGGTGGTCTTGCCGTGCGCGCCGGCGATGGCAATTCCGGTGCGCAGGCGCATCAGCTCTGCCAGCATTTCGGCGCGTGGGATCACCGGCACATGCGCCGCCCGCGCCGCCAGCACTTCGGGGTTGTCCACTGCCACGGCCGACGAGGTCACCACCACGTCGGCGTCGCCGATGTGGACGGCGTCGTGGCCAATCGCCACGCGCACACCCAACTCCGCGAGCCTGTCGGTGGTCTCGGACCGCCGCGCATCGGACCCCGACACCACGTAGCCGAGGTTGGCGAGCAACTCGGCGATGCCGCTCATGCCGATGCCCCCGATCCCGACGAAATGCACGCGCCGTGTCCGGCCCATCATGGTCATGCAGCAAGCTCCAGGATGCGCGACACAATGGCGTCGGCTGCCCCCGGCCGCGCGGCCGCGCGCATGGCGGTGCTCATCGCGGCACGGCCCGCCTCGTCGCCCACCAGGCCGGCGATGGTGCCCGCCAGCGTGACCGGGCCCTCGGGTTGATTCAGGACGCGCTCGTCCACGAGCTTCGCGGCTCCCAGATCCACCAGCACCTGCGCGTTCTTGCGCTGATGGTCGTCGGTCGCCGTCGGCAGCGGGATGAAGATGGCAGGGCGGCCCAGCGCCGCCAGTTCCGCCAGGGTCGTGGCGCCCGCGCGCGACACCACAACGTCGGCGGCCGTCATTTCGTCGGCCATCGCATCAAGGAACGCCACCACGCGCGCACCGATGCCGGCGGCCTCATATTGCGCCTGCACCCATTCGCGATCGCGGGCTCCGGTCTGATGCACGATCTCCACACCGGGGCACTGCCGCATCAGTTCAGGCGCCGCCGCCGTCATGGCCACATTGATCGCGTGCGCACCCTGCGACCCGCCGACGATCAACACCCGCGGTGGATGCGGCGCCCTGGCTGCGTCACTCCCGGCGCCCACGAACTCGGCGCGCACGGGATTGCCCGACACAAAACCCTTGCCGCCGAAATGCTCCAGCGTCCGCTCGTAGTTGACCGCGGCGGCGCGCACAAACGGCGCCAGCCACCGGTTGGTCAGGCCCGGCACCGCGTTCTGCTCCAGCACCATCGTCGCCATCCCGCGCAGCGAGGCGAGCAGGACCACGGGACCGGAACTGTATCCCCCCACGCCCACCACCACGTGTGGGCGGCGGCGCGAGAGCAGGCGCCAGGCGTCCAGCAGGCTGGCGGGCAGGAGCGCAGCACCACGCAGACGGTTGGCGATCGACTTGCCCTTCAGTCCGCGGCTGCGAATCACATCCAGCTCGAACCCCGCCTCGGGCACCACGCGCGCCTCAAGGCCGCGCGACGTGCCGGCAAACGACACCTGCGCGTCAGGCACCCGCGCCATCAGCGCGCGCGCGACGGCGAGGCCCGGATAGAGGTGTCCTCCGGTGCCGCCACCGGCAATGACAATCGTCAGGGGACCGCCGGTCAACCTTCTGCTCCTGCGGGTTGGTCCAGCCTCGCCGTGTGCGCGGCACGCGTCACGCGTCCGCCCGGGTCGACTGCAGTCGCATGCTGGGTGATGTTGAGGATGATGCCCATCGCGATCATGTTCGCGAGCATGGACGACCCGCCGTTGCTCACAAACGGCAGCGGAATGCCCTTGGTCGGCAGCAGGCCCAGCACCACGCTGATGTTGACGAAGGCCTGCACAGCGATCATCGCGGTCAGCCCGGTGGCCAGCAGGGCGCCCAGCCGATCGGGCGCAAACATCGCGGCGCGGATGCCGCGAACGGCGATGACACAAAAGCAGATGAGGACGGCTGTCGTGCCGACCAGGCCCAGTTCCTCGCCGATGATGGCGTAAATGAAGTCGGTGTGAGCTTCGGGAATGTAGAACAGCTTCTGCACGCCGTCCATGAAGCCACGTCCGAACGGGCCTCCCGACCCGATCGCGATGATCGATTGAAGCAGCTGGAAGCTGTCGCCGGTGGGGTCACTCTCCGGATCGAGAAACGACATCAGTCGCCTGACGCGGTACTGCTCCATCACCACCACTGCGCCGGCCACCGGCAACAACACGCCAACGACCACGGCCATATGCCTGAACGACAGCCCGGCGGCGAAGATCATGACGAGCACCACTCCTGACAGCGCTGCCGACGTGCCGAAGTCGGGCTGCAGCACGATGAGGCCGGTCAGGACGCCAGTGACAATGCCGATGGGGAGCAGGGCGTATATGGGTTCATTGATCCGGTGCATCCGGCGCTCTAGGAGCGCGGCCGTAAAAAAGATGGCAGCGAGCTTCGCGAACTCCGACGGTTGCAGCGTGAAGCCGGGAAAGGAGATCCACCGGCGCGCGTTGTTGATCTTGTCGAAGCCGAACACCGCAAACAGCAGCACGACCACAACGGCCAGCGCCGTCCAGATGACCGCAGGCCGACGATACACGTGATAGTCCACGCGCATGGCGACGGCGAGCAGCAACAGGCCGAGACCGATGTACGCCGACTGCTTGATCAGAAACTTGTTCTGCGAGTCGAACTTGTCCTGGGCGTAGACCGCCGAGGCGGAGTACACCATCACCAGGCTGACACCCAGCAACAGCACGGTGGCCCAGAGGAGCCACTTGTCCGATTTCAGCGTTCTTGCCACAACAGTCCCTTTCCACCCACCACGCCGGCCCTAAAGCCCGGCGCCTATCGTGCCGACACTGGACACAGCGCTGAACGATCGACAGTCATCAGTCGAGCCTCGGGTAACGACACCAGCCTCACAAGCCGGAAATGGCCTGTGTTCCCAGCGGCCAGCTCTTCACCGCGGTGCCAAAACTGATGACTGTCCATCGTTCAAGCGCTGCACTTCCTCCACAAACGCGCGCCCGCGCGCGCTGTAATCCGCGAACATGTCAAAACTCGAACACGCGGGCGCCAGCAGCACCGTGCCGCCCTCGGGCGCCATCGTGCGCGCCTGCCGCACCGCGTCACCCATCGTGGCCGCGTCCTGCACAGGTACGACGCCGGCCAGGGCGGCGCGTACCAGGGGTTGCGCTTCGCCAATCGCGACCACGCCGGCGCACTTCTGCGCCACCACGTCGCGCAGGTCCTCGAAGCGGCCGCCCTTGTGACGCCCGCCGAGAATCACCACCACTCCGGGCTCACAGCTGTCGATCGACTGGCGCGCCGACACGATGTTGGTGGCCTTTGAATCGTTGATGAACGTGATGCCGCCGATGACGGCCACACGTTCCAGTGCATGCGCGAGTCCGTGGAAGCCCTCCACGGCCCGATGCATGGCGTCGGGCGGCACACCGGCCAGGCACGCCACCGCGGCTGCGGCCAGCACGTCGCTCAACAGGTGTCGCCCGGGCAGCTTGACGGCGCCAAGCGGCAGCAGGGGCGCGCTGATGCCGCCCGACCGTCGCACGATCACGCCCTGCTCCACCGTCACGCCATCCACCAGGGTGCCGTCGAGCGAATAGTCGAAGCGCCTCGCCCTGGCGCCGCGCGCGAGCGCCACCGCCGCCGGGTCGTCGGCGTTGACCACCGCCCAATCCGCCCCGGTCTGATTCATGAAGATGCGGGCCTTGGCGGCCGCGTACGCTTCGAAGGTGCCGTGCCGATCGATGTGATCAGGCGAGAGGTTGAGCAACACGGCGATCCACGGGTGGAACGTGTCGATCGCGCTCAGCTGAAAGCTGCTGACTTCCACCACATGATGGGTGGCCGGTGTGGACGCGGCCACTTGTGCGCCCAGCGCGTCGCCGATATTGCCACCGGCCGGCGCGTCCAGGCCGCCTTCGGTCAACATGCGCGAGGTCAGGGTGGTGGTCGTGGACTTGCCCTTGGTGCCGGTAATCGCAATCACCGGTCCCAGGAGCCAGCGCGACGCCAGCTCGAGTTCCCCGATGATCGGCACGCCGGCCTGCCTGGCCTGCTCGAAGGCGGGCTGCTCGAGCGGCACGCCTGGGCTCACCACCAGCAGCTGCGCCTGCAGGAACTGATCGCGTGTATGCGGCCCAAGCTCCAGACGCACACCACGCGTACGCAGATCTTCTGCGCGAGACTCGTCGGCCAGCTGCGGCGCGGAGTCAGCCAGGGTCACGCGCGCGCCTTTAGACTGCAGCAGGTCCACGGCGGCCAGCCCGCTGCGCGCGGCTCCCACCACCGTGACGTTGAGATTCCTGACGCTGAAGTCCATGGGCATCACCTGAGCTTCAGCGTGGTGAGACTGAGCAGGGCGAAGATGATCGCGAGAATCAGGAATCGCGTGATCACCTTCGGTTCCGCCCAGCCGATGAGTTCGAAGTGATGATGCAGCGGTGCCATCTTGAAGATGCGCTTGCCGCGCAGCTTGAACGACCCCACCTGCAGAATGACCGACAGTCCCTCAAGCACGAAGACGCCGCCCACGATCGGGAGCAGCAGTTCCTGTTTGATGAGCAACGCCACCGTGCCCAGGGCCCCACCCAGGGCGAGTGACCCGACATCGCCCATGAAAATGTCTGCGGGGTGCGAGTTCCACCAGAGGAACCCCAGGCTGGCGCCGACCAGAGTGCCGCAAAAGATCGTCAGCTCCGCAGCCGGGGCCGACGGCGCGATGAGCAGATAGTCGGCGATGGCGCGATGGCCGGTCACGTAGGTCAGCGCGGTGAATGTGGCCGCCGACACGGCAAACGTGGAAATCGCCAGGCCGTCGAGCCCGTCCGTCAGGTTCACCGTGTTCGACGAACTGACAAGCACCAGCATGGCAAACGGCACATACCACCAGCCGAAGTCAGGCACCCACTCCTTGAAGAACGGGATCATCAGGCGCGTGTGGTACTGCGCGGGATTCCCATCGGCCAGGGCAATTAACGCCCCGCCAACGGCCAGCCCCACCACGACCTGCGCCAGCAGCTTGTAGCGCGCGAACAATCCGTGATGGCTGCGGCGCGCCACCTTCAGGTAGTCGTCCAGAAACCCGATCGCGCCAAAGGCCGCCGTGGCCAGCACCGCGATCCACACGTAGGCGTTGGTCAGATCCGCCCAGAGCAGCGTGGGCACAAACACGGCCGTCAGAATGAGCAGGCCGCCCATCGTCGGTGTGCCCGACTTGGCCTGGTGGCTCGCCGGGCCATCTTGTCGGACCACCTGCCCCACCTGGAACGCACGCAGCCGCCGGATCATCCACGGCCCAAGGAACAGGCCGATCGCAAACGCCGTCAGGCTCGCGGCCGCCGTGCGGAACGTGATGTAGCGCGCGATGTTGAGGCCAAGCCATTCATAGAGGAGGTGGTACAGCATCAGGCCACCTCCGCCAGTCGGTTCGAGACAAGTTCGGTGTGTGTGCCGCGCGAACCCTTGACGAGCACCAGGTCGCCGGCACGAACGATCTCGGAAACGGCCCCGGCAGCCGTCCCGCTGTCGGCGAAGCGGAACAACTGCGAGGCGGTCATGCCGGCCTCACAAGCGCCGTCGATCAAACCATCAGCGGCTGGCCCGCCGATGGCGACGAGCACATCAATGCCGGCAGCGCCGGCCGCGCGGCCGCACGCCGTGTGCAGCGCCAATGCCGCGTCGCCGAGTTCCCGCATCTCGCCAATCACGGCCACTCGTCGCCCGGTCGTCGCCGTGGCCGCAAGCGTCGCCAGCATGGCGGTGACCGCCGCAGGACTGGCGTTATACGAATCGTCCACCAGACGCACACCAGACGCGAGGTCACGCACCGCGCCGCGCTGGCGCAGCGCCTTGAGACCCGAGGCCGCGCGCGCCACGTCGGCCGGGGGCACGCCCAACTCCAACGCCACGGTGGCCGCCGCCAGCACATTCAGCACATTCGCGCGTCCGGCCAGGGCAAGCTCAAGCGAAAGTGCTCCCCACGGCGTAGTCACGGATGTCCGCGTCCCGTCAAAGCCGCGGTCCTCGAACTGCGCCGCACGGACGTCTGCATCTGCCTGAAAGCCGAATGTCCGCACGGTGGCCGGGCATCGCGACACGTGCTGCATCACCCGCGCATCGTCGGCATTCGCCACCACGATGGTGGCCGCGCCTGCGCCCTCCAGAAGTTCGGCCTTGGCGTCCGCGATCGCATCGGCCGAACCAAAGTGCCCGATGTGGGCATCGCCGACGTTGGTCCACACCCGAACGTCGGGCTCAGCCAGCGCCACGAGCGTGCTGATTTCGCCCGCGTGATTCATCCCGAGTTCTACGACGCCCACGTCGGCGCCATGCCGGAGTTCCAACAGCGACAGCGGCAAGCCGATGTGGTTGTTGAGATTGCCCACGCTGCTGAACACGCGGTACCGCGGCGCCAGACATGCCGCGGTGGCTTCCTTCGTCGTCGTCTTCCCCGCGCTGCCCGTGATGGCCACCACGCGCGCGTGTGAACGCCGGCGCACTTCGTGCCCAAGGCGCTGCAATGCCACCAGTGGATCGGAGACGACGATGACGGCCGCGTGGGTGACGATGACGGGCGGTACTGCCACCAGCACGCCGGCCACACCCTTCGCGATGGCATCTGGCAGGAACGTGTGACCGTCAAACGTGGGCCCGCTCAGCGCTATGAAGAGCGTGCCTGCCCCGCGTGCGGACGCGGGCACCGGCATCAACGTGCGGCTATCGGTGGAGATCGCATCAAAAACGCGGCCGGGATCACCGGAAATCAACTGCCCTCCGGTGGCCTCAGCCACAAGACCGGCTGTCAACAGGAACGCGCTCACAACGTCACTCACACGCCTGACGCCACTCGGCGCTGGGAAAGGGCCACTCGCGCGACCTCGACATCGTCAAACGGCAACGTCCGGTCGCCAATCACCTGATACTTTTCGTGTCCCTTGCCGGCAATCAGCACGACGTCGCCCGCACGTGATGCGCGGATGGCCTGCTCGATGGCGATGCGGCGGTCCTGATGTACCAGCAGGTGGGTGCCGGCGCGTTTGGGCGCGCCCGTGTCACTCGGCGGCACGATGCCGCGTTTGATTTCGTCGATGATGCGCTCGGGATCTTCGGAACGCGGGTTGTCGGACGTCAGCACCACGACGTCGCTGAGGCGGGCAGCCACGGCACCCATCAACGGACGCTTCGAGCGGTCGCGATCGCCGCCGCAGCCAAAGACAGTGATGAGCCGGCCGTGGGTCAGGGGCCGCGCGGTCTCGAGCAGGTTCTTCAGCGCGTCGTCGGTGTGGGCATAGTCCACAACGACGCGCACATCATCATCGGCGCCCGACACGACCTGAAAGCGGCCAGGCACGCCGTCGAGCTGCGCGAGTCCTTCTTCGATGGCGCGCGCCGGGATGTCGAGGGCGAGCGCGCACGCGACCACGCCGAGGATATTGGATACGTTGGGCCAGCCCACCAGACGCGAGCGCACCGAGAGGCGTTCGTTCGCGGTCACCACATCAAACACGAGGCCGTCGAGCGTGGACTGCACAGACTCAGGACGCACGTCGGCTGCGCGGTTGACGCCAAACGTGATGGCGCGCGGCAGAGAGGCGGCCAATTCGGCGCCGCGCGGGTCGTCGAGGTTGATGGCCGCCGGCGCGCCGGCGGGCAACAAATCAAACAACCGGCGCTTGGCCTCGAAGTACTGCGCCATGTCGCCGTGGAAATCGAGATGATCGCGGGTGAGATTCGTGAAGATGGCTGCCGCGAAACGCAGCGATGCCACGCGATGCAGCACGAGCGCGTGTGATGACACTTCCATCGCGCAGGCACGGCAGCCACGCGTCACCATCTCGCGCAACAGGCGCTGCACTTCGTTCGATTCTGGCGTGGTGTGCGCAGCGTCTGTCTCGTCGCCAGGCACGGGTCCGGTGCGCACGCTCACCGTTCCGAGGCGTCCGCACGGAAACCCGGCCGCATCCATGACGGCCGCGAGGAGGTACGTGGTGGTGGTCTTGCCGTTGGTCCCAGTGACGCCGATCACTGTGAGCTGTTCACTGGGATGTTCGTAGACGATGGCCGACAGTTCCGCCAGCGCGAGGCGCGCATCGGCGGTGCGCAGCCACGGCACGCGCACGCCGTCAGGTGCCGGCGATTCTGCGACAACGGCCACCGCGCCCTGCGCGATGGCCTGCGCCGCGAACTGGGCGCCGTCCGACCGGCGGCCCGGCACGGCCACAAACACGGTACCCGGCACGACCGCGCGCGAATCATGCGCAATCGACGTGATCTCGGTGCCCAGGATCCCCGCGTGCGCGAGGAGCGACGACGCGTCCGCAGCGAGCAGACGCGAGGCCGCCACCAGGGCGCCGGCGGTCATTGGCCTCCTCCGCCGGCAGGCACCGCGACGACGGGCCTGGCGAGGCGCAGTTGCAGGATGGCCGTATCACCGGCTTCCACCGGCATCCCGGCCTCGGGATACTGCGACGCGACCATGCCGTTGCCGGCGATCTGCACCGTCAAGCCGGCCTTCGTCAGGACGCGCGTGGCTTCCCTGGCGCTGAGGTTCAGCAGTGAGGGCATGACCACCTGGCCGCCGTTGGTGTAGGCCACGTGCTCGATCGTCGGATTCGTGTTGACGGGCCGCGCAGCGAGCGTGGCGTCGGCCGAGATGATCACCGGCGCGACGGGGTTAATCGTCGCGGGCACGCCGAGATGACGCAGAGAAGCCGAGGCGATCTTCTGGAAGACCGGCGCGGCCACAGCACCACCGTAGTACGCGCCATTGCGCGGCTGGTCGATCATGACGATGATGGCAAGCGCCGGCCGGCGCGACGGGACGAAGCCGACAAACGATCCGTAGTGCGCGGAGTCGGAGTAGACCTTGTTGATGAGCTTCTGCGCGGTGCCGGTCTTGCCGGCAACCTGGTAGCCCGGAATCAAGGCCGCAGTGCCGGTGCCGCGTTCAACGACCGCTTCCATGATGGTGGTGAGCGTGGCGGCAGTGGCCGGTAGGACGGCCGAGCGAACGGGCACTGGTGCGATGGCCTCGCGTTTGCCGTCGCGGATGATCGCGCGGACCATGTGCGGCTGAAACAACGTGCCGCCGTTGGCCACGGCCGCCACGGCGTTGACCATCTGCAGGGGCGTCACACTCACCTGGTATCCCATGGAGACCGATGCCAGCGCACCGGCGTTCAGCGTCTCAGGCGCCCACACTTTGCCGGCGGTAGCCCCGCGGAAATCCTTCGACAACACTTCGCCAAACCCGAAACGCCGCACATACCGGTTGAGCCGTTCGGCGCCAATCATCCAGCCGGCCTTGATCGCGCCGACGTTGCTCGACTTCACAATCACGTCCTCAAACGTGAGCACCCCATAGCGATGTGTGTCGGGCACGACGCGGCCCTTGCTCACCAGAATGCTGCCGGCCGAAACATCGATGAGATCCGTGGTGGCAAGGACGCCTTCTTCAATCGCGGCAGCCGCGGTCACGATCTTGAACGTGGACCCGGGCTCGTAGATGTCTTCCACCGCGCGGTTGCGACGTTGCTCGCCGGTCACCGATCCGGGATCGTTGGCATTAAAGGTCGGGTAGGTCGCCGACGCCAGGATCTCGCCCGTCATCGGATCCATGACGATGGCCGTGCCGGACACGGCGTTCTGGGCCAGGACTCCGGCTTTGATTTCGCGTTCGGCGATGTGCTGGATGGTTTGATCGATCGTCAGCTCGATGGCGGCGCCCGCCGTGGGCGCGAGTTGCACCTGCCGATCCACCGAGCGCTGGTGCGCGTCGTTGATGCGCAGCACCTTGCCGGCCTTGCCGCGAATGTCTTTGTCGAATGCCAGCTCGATGCCGGCCAGGCCGACGTTGTCGCGATCCACAAACCCAAGCACGTTCGCTGCCAGTTCTTTTTTCGGATAGTAGCGTTTGGTTTCGCTCTCAAGGCGCACGCCGGCCAGTTCGAGCGCCATCACTCGTCGCGCCACGTTTGGCGACACGCCGCGCCGGACGTTGTGAAACGACTTCGGCTTGCTCAACTGGGCGGTGAGGTCCGCGACCTCTTTAGCCGAACAGTCGCCGAGGGCCGCGCATAGCGCCTTGGCGGTGGCGGCCTTGTCTTTGACCGCGCGGGGATTCGCCACTACGGTGTCCGCATCCACGGAATACGCCAGCACTTCGCCGTTGCGGTCCAGAATCTCCGCGCGTTTGGGCGCCAGCACTTCGATGTCCAGTTGCTGCTTGTTGGCCTTGGTGAGGTACGCCTCATGACGGGCGACCTGGAGGTAGGCCAGACGCGCCTCAATCCCAGCCGTCCACACCGCGAGTACCGTGCCCACGATCAGGAGGCGACGCCGGTAGGCCCTGCGCCACGTGGCTTCAAATGTTTCGTCGGGGCGGTCGTTGACGAGCAGCGGGTCCAGAGCCTCGCGTGACAGGGCCGGCCGGCGCTGTTGATCCTGTTCCTGTCCCATCATGCCCCTCCCTTGCCGCCGAAGACCGACCGTGCTTAACGCGCGCGGGCCACGATTGCCCGTGGGGCGGTCGCGGCATTGACCCGTTCGATCACCACGGCGCGGTCAACCGCCGGGTACACCATGCCGAGTTCTTCCATGGCGCGCCGTTCCACCAGTGCCGGTGCGCGAAGCGCGTCCAGTTCCAGTCGCAGGCGGCGATTGAGCCGCTCCTCCGCCTCCTGCTTGCCGAGCAGGACCTGCGTCTTGTAGCCGTGGTCAATCAGCAGGTACTGCTGTGAGGCCCAGAACAGCAACATGCCGACCACGGCCGCGGCCAGGAACACACCGCGCGCGAACTCGCGCCGCTGCTCGGGGTCCACGCTGCGGACAACGGGGTTGTTCCGGACGTCTTTTTTGATGGCGTATTCAACGTCGATACTCATGCGACCCTCTCCACCACCCGCATCCGGGCGCTGCGCGCCCGGGGATTACGTTCCGCTTCCTCGTCCGACGGCATCACCGGCCGGCGCGTCACCACGCGCACCGCGCCGTCGCCCTCTGCCCCCAGGCGACGGAACGTGTGTTTCACCACGCGGTCTTCCAGCGAGTGAAATGCAATCACCACCACCCGGCCGCCCCGCGCCACCAACTGCGCCGCCGACTCCAGAAACGCCTCGAGGCCTTCGAGCTCGCGATTGGTCCAGATGCGCAGCGCCTGGAATGTCCGCGTCGCCGGATCCAGCCGCTGCCACGTGCCGCCACCCGCCGCCCGCCGCACCACCGATGCCAGCGCCGCCGTTCCCGTCAACGCACCGGCATCGCGCGCTTCCACAATCGCCCGTGCCACCCGGCGAGACTTGCGCTCCTCGCCAAACTCGTAAATCACGTTCGCCAGCGTGGTTTCATCCACGTCAGCGAGCATGTCGGCCAGCGTCGGCCCCTCCGACCGGTTCATCCGCATGTCCAGCGGTCCGTCCTGTCGAAAACTGAACCCGCGCTCCGGTTCGTCGAGCTGCATCGACGACACCCCCAGATCCACCAGCACCCCATCCACGTCGTCGCGACCGGCCTCGCGCGCCACCCGCGGCAACTCGCGATAGTCGGCATGCACGTAGACCACGCGATCCCCGTACTTCGCCAGCCGCTCCCGCGCGATCGCCAACGCATCGCGATCGCGGTCGATCCCGATCACCCGGCCCGCGCCCGCCTCGAGCAACGCCGCCGTGTGCCCCCCCAGCCCCAACGTGCAATCCACGTAACACCCGGCAGGCGCCGGAGACAGGTACGTCACGGCCTCGGCCACCAGGACCGGCTCGTGCGTGATCGTCAGATGCCGAACTCCGCCAGCGCCGAAGCGTCGGCATCGGTGAACGGGTCACGCTCGAACTTCGCCAGCAGGCGCTCGTGGTTCCACACCTCGAGGTAATCCACCTGCCCCAGGACATCCACATCGCCCGACATCCCCGCGCTGTCGCGCAAGCGCGGCTGCAGGGAGACGCGGCCCTGGTTGTCAAACTCGCTGAGCTGTCCGTAGTAATTGACGCGGTCGAGAAACTTCAGGCGCGCCGGATGCGTACTTGGCATGCGACGGAGGCGCTCTTCAACGCCAAGCCAGACCGGCATGGGGTAGATCCGCACTGACTCCCCCGTCACACTCGTGAGGTAGAGGCCGGCGCCGTGCTGATCCTCCACGAGTGCCCGGAAGGCATTCGGAATTTTCAGACGCCCCTTGTCGTCAATCTTGGCGGAATAATTTCCCCGAAGCACCTTTTACTCCACTTTGCTCCAAATAGGTCCACTGCGATAGTAGGAGTGTGGATGGGCACTGTCAATCGCAAAGTGTGGCAGGAATTAGGCTTACGTCTAATTTTCGCTCCGTGTTACCATCGGCCGTTCGCATGCCTGAAGCCCCCTCCCCACTACCCATCCGGCTGTCAGCCCTCCGGGCCACAAGATGAAGACGGTTCTGGTCTGCGAAGCGCAGGTTCCTTTTGTTCACGGGGGTGCCGAATATCACGTCCGGGAACTGGTCGCGCAGCTGCGCGCACACGGCCACATGGCCGAGCTCGTGAGCGTCCCGTTCAAGTGGTATCCGAAGGAAGAAATCCTGGCGCACGCCGCTGCCTGGCGCCTGCTCGACTTATCAGAGAGCAACGGCCGCCCCATCGACGTGGTGATTGCGACGAAGTTTCCGACGTACTTCGTGCGGCACCCGAACAAGGTGGCGTGGCTGATTCACCAGCACCGCGCCGCATACGAACTGGCGGGCACGATTTTTAGTGATTTTTCTCACACCGAGAGTGACGTCGCGCTGCGCGCCAGAATTATCGCGCTCGACACCGAGATGCTCGGAGAGTGCCGGCGTCTCTACGCCAACGCGCAGAACACCGCCGATCGGGCATCGCGGTTCAACGGCGTCCCTGCCGAGGGGCTGTACCACCCGCCGCGTCTGGCCGATCGCCTCGCGCCGGGGCCCTATGGCGACTATATTCTCTCGGTGGGCCGGCTCGAGTCCGTCAAGCGCGTAGACCTGGCCATTCGCGCGCTGGCCAACGTTCCGGGCCGGCTTCGCCTCAAGGTGGCCGGCACCGGCACACAGGCCCACACGTTTCAGGCGCTCGCCGAATCACTGGGCGTGGCCGACAGGGTGGACTTTCTGGGCAGCGTGGACGACGATGCGCTGTTGGCGTTGTATTCGGGGGCACTGGCGGTCGTGTTTCCGCCGTTCGACGAAGACTTCGGATACGTCACACTTGAAGCGTTCCTCTCGCGCAAAGCCGTCATCACGACGGTGGACGCCGGTGGACCGAACGAGTTTGTGGTGGACGGCGTGAACGGCTTTTCCTGTGCTCCGGATGCCGCCGCCCTGGGCCACGCGATGGCGACGCTCGACGCCGATCGGCGCCTGGCCGCTGAGTATGGCGACGCGGGCTACGCGAGGGCGCGCGAGATAACGTGGACGGGTGTGATCGAGCGCCTCGTGGGCGCCTGAGGCGACGTGACCAAACTCATCATCCAGATTCCCTGCCTCAACGAGGCCACCACCCTGCCGGCCACGCTCGCCGACCTGCCACACACCGTGCCGGGCGTGGACGTGGTCGAGTGGCTGGTCATTGACGACGGCTCACGTGACGGCACGGCAGCGGTGGCGCGCGCGCACGGCGTGCATCACGTGGTGCGGTTCCGCCGGCACAAGGGACTCGCCGCAGCCTTCACCGCGGGCATCGACGCGTGTCTGAAAGCCGGCGCCGACTACATCGTCAACACCGACGCCGACAATCAGTACGCCGCGCAGGACATCGCGCGGCTGGTGGCGCCCCTCATCGCAGGCGAAGCCGACATCGTCATCGGCGATCGCAACATTCGGATTCTCGCGAGCATGTCGTGGCAGAAGAAATTGCTGCAGCGGCTGGGCAGCTGGGTGGTGCGCAGGGTATCGAATACGCAGGTGCCCGACACCACCAGCGGATTCCGCGCCTACACACGGGAAGCCGCGCTGCGCATGACGGTGGTGTCGGAATTTTCGTACACGCTTGAATCGATCATCCAGGCGGGCAAGAAGCGCATGGCTGTGGCGCACGTGGAAATTGGCACCAATCCCAACACGCGCCCCTCGAGACTCTTCAGCAGCGTTTACGGCTACATCAAGCAGTCGGCAGCCACCATCGTGCGCACCTACACGATGTATGAGCCGCTGAAGGTGTTCAGCTACATCGGCGGCACCATCTTCGCGGTGGGCGTGGCGATCTCGCTGCGGTATCTCTATTTCCTGCTGAAGGGCGACACGTTCGGTGATCGCCATCTGCAATCGCTGATTCTCTCGGCCGTGCTGATGATCGTCGGCTTCCAGGTGATCCTGATCGGCCTGGTGGCTGACGCGATCTCGGGCACGCGCAAACTGCTTGAAGACCTGCTCTATCGCGTGCGCAAGCTGGAACTGGGCGACGATAAGACGCCGAAGGACGACCGCTGATGGCGGCACCCGCGCAAGTCTCCGTTGTCATTCCCGCGTATAACGAGGCCGACTCGATTGCGGCCGTCGTGCAGGAACTGCGCGCCGAGGCCAACTGGCACGAGATCCTGGTGATTGACGATGCGTCGACCGATGAGACGGCGGCGCTGGCGGAGCAAGCCGGCGCCCGCGTGGTGCGGCAGCCCTACAACAAGGGCAACGGCGCGGCGGTGAAGGCTGGTATCCGGGCGGCGACGGGTGAGTACATGCTCATCATCGATGGTGACGGGCAGCACAAACCGTCGGATGCCGTGCGGCTCGTGACGCAGCTCGGCCGCCATGAACTGGTGGTGGGCGCACGGTCATCGGCGACGCAGGCCGGTCCGGTGCGGCGCATGGGCAACGCGCTCCTGAACTGGCTGGCGGGGTATCTGGCCGAGCGCAAGATCCCGGACCTCACGTCGGGATTCCGGGCGGCCCGGCTCGAGCAGATGCGCGAGTTCCTCTTCCTGCTGCCCAACGGATTCTCGACGCCGACGACCACGACGCTCGCGTTTATCAAAGCGGGATACAGCGTGCACTTCGAACCGGTGGCGGCGCGCCAGCGATCGGGCCACTCGAAGATCCGGCTGTCGAGCGACGGCGTGAAATTTCTCGTCATCATCCTCCGTGTGATCACGATCTACAGTCCGATGCGCATCTTCCTGCCGGTGGCGGGCCTGACGTTTGGGCTCGGGGCTGCGTATGCGGCATGGGCGATTGCGACCGAGCCCCGCCAGATCACCAACTGGTCCGTGCTGCTCATCCTGTTCGGCGTGGTCGTGTTTCTTGTCGGCCTCGTGTCGGAACAAATCTCGGCCCAGCGTTTCGATGGGCGCAAGTAAGGGCGCGGCGCACGGGAGCGCCGGGCGCGAAGTGGTGGTCATGGTCACCACGTCGTACCCGCGATTTCCTGGAGACGGTATCGGCAGTTTCATCGAACCCATCGCCAAGGGCGTGGCCGCGCTTGGCCATGAAGTGCACCTGGTGGCGCCCTGGCATCCGGAGATCACGCGCGGTCGGGAAGAGGACGGCGTGTTCTTCCATTTCTTCAAATACGCGCCCGTGCCTTCGCTGAACGTGTTTGGCTACGCTTCGGGCCTGCGCGCCGACACGGATGTGCGGCTGGCGGCCTGGGCGGTGGCGCCGATGGCGCTTGCGGCCGGCTGGTTCAAGGCGTGGCGCGTGGCCAAGAAGCGCCACGCCACGGTCATGCATGCGCACTGGGTGATTCCCGGTGGTGTGATGGCCGCCGCGGCGGCGCGCGCCTTGCCACTCGTGGTCAGCCTGCACGGATCGGATGTCTTCGTCGCCGAGCGGCATGCGGTGATCGGCGCCGCGGCCCGTCGCGTCTTCGGGCGCGCCGGCGCCGTGACCGCGTGCAGCGACGACCTGCACAGACGCGCCATCGCACTCGGCGCCGACCCGGCGCACACCGAGACGGTGCCGTATGGTGTGGACACGGTGCGTTTCGCGCCCGACAACGGTATCCGCGCCGACGTGCGCCAATCACTGGGCGTGGGAAACGCGCCGCTCGTGCTGGCCGGCGGGCGGTTGGTGAGCAAAAAAGGGTTCGAGTACCTGATCGATGCGGTTGGCACGCTCGCAGGCAGCCACCCTGGCCTTCAGTTGCTGATTGCCGGCGAGGGTGACCTGGCCGAATCACTGCGCGCCCGCGCCGCCGGACTGCCCGTCCAGTTCCTCGGCAACCAGACGCAGGACGCGGTGGCCCGTTTCGCGGCCGCCGCTGACGTCATCGCCGTGCCCTCTGTGCGCGACGATGCCGGGAATGTGGACGGGTTGCCGAACTTCGCGCTCGAGGCGCTCGCGTCGGGCACACCTGTGGTGGCGACAGTTGCCGGTGGTCTGCCGCAGGCCATTACCGACGGCGACAACGGGTTGCTGGTGCCCGAGCGCGACCCGGCCGCACTGGCGGCCGCGATCGCGCGCCTGCTGGCGTCACCGGCGAGCGCGCGCGAGATGGGCGCGCGGGCACGCGCCCGGGTGGCCCGCGACCATTCGTGGGCGCACACGGCGGAACGAATGGCCGCAGCCTATGCGCAGGCGCGACGGCATGTTAGCGTTTGAGTGGATCGATGGTCAGCGCCACTTCACCCACAGCCCCCGGACTCAGCATCTTTTTTCCGGCGTATAACGACAGCGGGACCATTGCCAGCCTGGTGATCGCGGCCCGGTCCAGCGCGCAGAAACTGACGAACGACTTTGAGATCCTCGTGGTCAATGACGGCAGCGCCGATCACACCGCCGAGATTGCTGAAGAACTGGCGCAGACCTACCCGGAAGTGCGGGTCATCCATCACCCGGCCAATCGGGGCTACGGCGGCGCGCTGCGCACCGGGTTCTCCGAATCACGCAAGGACCTGATCTTCTATACCGACGGCGATGCCCAGTACGACCCCACGGAAATGGAAGCGCTCTGGCCGAAGATGACCCCGGGCGTGGACGTGGTGAACGGCTACAAGATCAGCCGGTCCGACCCGATGCACCGCATCATCATCGGCCGCGTCTACCACCACACCGTCAAAATCCTGTTCGGCCTCAAGGTGCGCGACGTGGATTGCGACTTCCGCCTGATTCGACGCACGGTGTTCGACCGCATCACGCTTGAACACAACAGCGGCGTCATCTGCCTCGAACTGATGAAAAAGCTGACCGATGCCGGCTGCCGCATCGAGGAAGTGCCCGTGCACCACTATCACCGCACGCACGGCAAGTCGCAGTTCTTCAACTTCCCCCGGCTCTGGCATACCGCGCAGGACGTGTTCAAGCTGTGGATGAAACTGGTGGTGGTCGGCACCCACCGGAAGACGGGCGCGGCATGAGCGACTACGGTGGCTTCTACCGCGACCGGCCGGTGCTCATCACCGGCGGGCTGGGCTTTATCGGGTCGAACCTCGCTCGCCATCTGGCGGACCTGGGCGCCGACGTCCTCCTGGTCGATTCGCTGATTCCCGACTACGGCGGCAACCTGTTCAACATCTCGGGCCTCGAAGGGCGCGTGCGCGTGAACGTGGCCGACGTGCGCCAGGCCAGCACAATGAACTACCTGGTGCGCGATCGCGAGGTCATCTTCAACCTCGCCGGCCAGGTCAGCCACATCGACAGCATGCGGGATCCGGAAACCGATCTCGACATCAACTGCCGCAGCCAGCTCATCCTGCTCGAAGCCTGCCGGCGGCACAACCCCGCCGCCAAGGTCGTCTACGCGAGCACGCGCCAGATCTACGGGCGTCCCGACCGGTTGCCGGTGGACGAGTCACACCTGGTGCGGCCCACAGACATCAACGGCATCAACAAGGCCGCCGGAGAGCAATATCACCTGGTCTACAACAACGTCTTCGGCGTGCGCGCGTGTTCGCTGCGCCTGACCAACGTGTATGGACCCCGGCAGCTCATCAGGCACAACCGCCAGGGATTCATCGGCTGGTTCATCCGCCTGGCCCTGGACGCCGGCGAAATCCAGATCTTCGGTGACGGCTCCCAGGTGCGAGACTTCGTCTACGTGGATGACGCGGCCCGCGCCTTCCTGCTGGCCGGGGCCACCGACGAGGTGAACGGCCTGGCACTCAACGTCGGGGGCCACGAACACATCGCGCACCGTGATCTGGTGGAAACGTTGATCGACATTGCCGGCACCGGACGCGTGCGCTACGTGCCCTGGCCCGAAGAGAAAAAGAAGATCGATATCGGGTCGTTCATCACCGACTCAGCGCGCTTCAGGACCGCCACGGGCTGGCAGTCCACCATCGACCTGCGCGAGGGCCTGTCACGGACGCTGGCGTTTTATCGCGACCATCGCCGACACTATGTGAACGACTCGGAGACGCCCGCGTGACTACCCCTGCCGCCATCCCGTTCATGCACTTGACGCCGGGCGCCGACGCCGGCGCCATTCGCGCGGCCATCGATCGCGTGATCGCACGCGGGTGGTTCATTCTGGGCCCTGAACTCACGGCCTTCGAAACTGAATTTGCGCAGGCTTCGGGCGCCGCCCATGCGGTGGGTGTAGGCACAGGAACGGACGCGATTGCGCTCGCGTTGCGCGCGCTCGGCATCGGCCCCGGCGACGAAGTGATCACGGCGCCACTCTCGGCCGCGTACTCGGCGTTGGCCATCATGATGGCGGGCGCCACGCCGGTGTTCGCCGACATCGACATCGACCGCCTCACGCTCGACCCGGCGCAGGTGGATGCCCTGGTGACGCCACGCACGGCGGCGATTCTGCCGGTGCATCTGTACGGGCAACCGGCCGACATGACGGCTATCGCGGCCATCGCGACGCGCCACAATCTGGTGATCGTCGAAGACGCCTGCCAGGCGCATCTCGCAAAGTCTGATGGACGACCGGTCGGCACCATCGGCGCAGCCGGCGCGTTCAGCTTTTATCCCACGAAGAACCTGGGCGCCCTCGGCGACGCCGGCGCCATCATCACAAGCGATGCCGCGCTGGCCGACAAACTCCGACGCCTGCGCAACGGCGGCCAGAAGGATCGGTATCACCACCTCGAGTTCGGCGTGAACACCCGCCTGGACGAGATGCAGGCGGCGATCCTGCGCGAGCGCCTGGCGTTGTTGCCGGCGTGGACGGACCGCCGCCGCGAAATTGCCGCGCGGTATCGCACGGCCCTGGTTGGCGCGCCCGTGATTGTGCCGCCCGAGAAAGACCCGGGCCACGTCTACCATCTCTTCCCCGTGCGATCGGCTCACCGTGAACAGGCGCAGGCGCACCTGCGAAACAACGGGATTGAGACGCTCATTCACTATCCGGTGCCCATTCCGCGCCAGCCCGCCCTGGCCGGAATACCGGCGGCGGCAAGTCCAAACGCCGATCGGGTGTGCGACGAAGTGTTCTCGCTGCCCCTGCACCCTGCCCTCTCCAACGACGAGGTCGATCGCGTGGCCGATGCGGTGCACAGGTTCAGCGCCGCGGACGCCGACGGCAGGTAACGCGTGATGATCGCGACGCTGGTCGCGTTGCTGCTGGTCGCCTATCTTCCTGGCGCAATTCTGTATCGCCTGCCGCTCTGGCAGAGAGACCGTCGCAGCGCGCTCGACGCCGAGGAACGCGTGTTCTGGCACGTGAACCTCAGCATCGCCTGGTCTCTCACGGTGGTGCTCGCCCTCGCGGCCGCGGGCGTCTATCGATTCGAATGGCTGCTCGCCGTCAACGGGACCGTCGCGGCGGTGATGCTCCTGATCGCGCGCGGACGCCTGGCGTATCGCGGCACCGCCACACACCCGACATGGACCATCGTGCTGCCGGTCTGCCTGATCGTGCTTGGCGTGTGGCGATTCTGGCCCGCATCCGAGTACATCATCGGTGGCAAAGATCCGGGCGTGTACGTCAACGAGGGCGTGCAGATCGCGCAGCGCGGCACGCTGGTGATCACTGATCACGCCATTGCCTTGGTGCCGGACTTTGCGCGTGATCTGTTCTTCCCTTCACAGCACATGGTTGAGTACTACAGCCAGGGATTCATGGGGTTCTTCATCCACGACCCGGCCAAGGGAAGTGTGGTGGGCCAGTTCCCGCACCTGTTTCCGGCGTCGATCGCCGTCGCCTATGGCTTCGGCGGGATCACCGGCGCGCGCCAGACCGTCGGATGGTGGGGCCTCGCCGGACTTCTGGGCGTGTACTTCGTGGGCGCGCGCCTCTTCGGCCGGTGGACGGGTTTCGCGGCGGCGGCGCTGCTCGGACTCCACGTTACACAGGTCTGGTTCGCGCGATATCCGAACAGCGACATCGTGCTGCAAGCCGGCCTCTTCGTGTCGCTCCTGGCATTCGCGCGGGCGCACCAGGACGATGATGCGTTCTTCGGACCTGTGGCGGCGTGGGTGATCGGCCTGCAGCTGTTCTCGAGAGTGGAAGCGGCACTGCCGATCGTGGTCATGACAGGCACGGCAGTGCTCGTGTGGCTGGTCTCCTCAAAGGACCGCCTGAAAGTGCGATTCCTCCTGCCGATGGCAGCAGCCTCATGGGTGGGCTACTACTACCTGTCGGGTCTGATGCGCGGCTACTTCTGGCGCCCGAATATCTACCTGACCAACCTGCCCCAAATCAACGTCATCGGCGGCATCGTCGCTGGCCTGGCCCTGTTGAGCTTCCTGTGGTGGGCCCGTCGGCGTCATCCGGGCGTGGCCGCACGGTGGATTCCGATCGGACTTGCAGCCGTGGTGGTGGCGCTTGCGACGTACGGGTATTTGTTCCGCGCGCAGGGCGGCAAACTGGCGCAACACGACGCCGACGCTGTGCGGACGTTTGTGGATATTTACCTGTGGTGGCCGATGCTGGTGGCCGCGATGGCGGGCCTGGTGCTCATTGCGCGCAAGGGCTTTTGGCGCGACCCGGCATTTGTGCTGTCGTTCGCCGCCTTTGCCACGTTCCTGCTCTACAAGATCCACATCGTGCCCGAACATTTCTGGTTGTCACGACGGTTCCTGGCGATCATCCTTCCGGGTGCGCTGCTCCTTGCAGCCTCGGCGGCACTTGGCCCGTTGAGCGGTCGTCTTCGCGGCATCGCCCTCGTGCGGCCCATCGCCGGCGCGTTGTTTCTGGGTGTGGTGGCACAACACTACGCGGTGGCGGCCGCGCCACTTATCCCGCATGTGGAATATCGCCACATCATTCCGTACGTGGAGCGGCTGGCGGCACGGTTCACCGAGCGTGATCTCATCATCATGGAGTCGCGCGACGCGGAGTCCGATATCCACGTCCTGGGACTGCCCCTGTCCTACATCTACGCGAAGCCCGTGCTGGTGCTCAATTCCGCGAGGCCCGATCGCGTCAGGTTCCGCGTGTTCCTCGAAATGGCACTCAGGGAATATGACCGGGTCTTCTTCGTCGGTACGGGCGGCACGACGCTCTTGTCGAAAGGCCTCGTCGCCACGCCGATCGACAGCGACCGCGTGCAGATCGACGAGTTCGAAGTGACAACCGATCGCCTGCCGCGGGCGGTGCGCCGCAAGGAATTTGACTACGGCGTCTATCAACTGACGATCGGCCAGAGCCCGAGCGGCCCCTTCACGCTCGACCTCGGGGTGCGCGATGATCTGCATGTGCTGCGATTCCACGCCAAGGAACAGGTCGACGGTCGCACCGTCCGCTGGACGCAGGACCGGTCCTTTGTCGCCCTCTCAGGGCTTGAAGGCGGGGAGCGATCCGTGACGATGGTGATGAGTGATGGTGGCCGGCCCGCCGGCGCCACACCGGCGCGCGTGCGAGTGCTCCTCGACGACGTGTTGATTGGCGAGACGGCCGTGGGGCCGGGATTCCAGACCTACGTGTTTCCCATTTCCGAGGCGCTGGCGGCCAAGGCCGCCGCATCGGTGGTTCCGGCGGAGCTGCGATTCGAGTCCACACTCTGGAGGCCGAACGAGCACGGGCGCGCCCTCGACACGCGCTACCTCGGCGTACTCGTGGACAGCGTGGCGGTGCGGTAGGCGCGATGTTTGACCACCTGCAGATCTACAGGCCTCGCGAACGGCTGCTGGTGGGCCTGGCCGACATCGCGTTGACCCCGCTCGGCTGGCGCCGCCCCGAGCGCCCCGCCGGGCCACCCAAACGTGTGCTGCTGCTGCGTCTTGAACGCATCGGCGATCTCCTCATGGTGCTGGACGCCGTCGCCGCCGCTCGGGCCGTCTGGCCTGACGCCGCGATCGATCTCGCCGTCGGCAGTTGGAACGTGCCGCTGGCCGAGTTGATTCCCGGCGTGGGCCGCGTGGACAGCATCGACGTCCCGTGGCTGGCACGCGAGGGCACCGGCCTCTCGTGGAGTGGCCTGCTCGCGCGCGCGGGTGCGTGGCGCGAACGGCGCTACGACATGGTGATCGCCTTCGAGCCCGATATCCGCACGAACCTGCTGGCGTGGCGCAGTGGCGCCCCGCATCGCCTGGGTTATTGGACCGGCGGCGGTGGACACTTCCTCACCGACGCGCTCGCGTACGACCGGAACTCGCACGTCTCGGCCAACGCCCTCGCGTTGATTCAACATGCGTCCGGCGGCGCGACGCCACACCCGGCGCCGGGGCCGCGGCTGGTGCCCAACCGCAGCGCGTCGGCTGCCGCTGACCGCGTGCTGGCCGGCCGCGACGCCACGCGACTCATCGGCCTGCACGTCAGTGGCGGCCGCGAGTCCAAGCAGTGGCACCTCTCCCGGTTCGCGGCCGTCGGCCGCGCGCTCACCAACGAGCCCGGCGCCACCGTGGTGCTCACCGGCGCCGCCGGCGACAAGGCCATCGTCGATCAGGTGCGCCGCGCGATTGGCGACCGGCCGATTATTGACACGGCCGGGGCCCTCGACTTGCCAGGCACGGCCGCCCTGTTGGCGCGGCTGGATGTGCTCGTCACCGGCGACACCGGCCCGATGCACCTGGCGGCCGCCGTGGGCACGCCGGTGGTGGCGCTGTTCGGGCCGTCAGACCCGCGACGATACGGCCCGCTCGCCACGCAGCAGCGTGTGTTGCGCGTGCAACTGCCGTGCAGCCCCTGCGGCCAGGTGCGTTTGCCACCTGAGCGCTGCCGCGGACATGTGCCCGACTGCATGGACGGCATCACGGTGGACGCCGTAGTCCGTGCCGCGCGTGAACTCATGGCCGAGAGCGCGCGCTGACATGGCCGACACCCGGGTCACGTGCATCTCGGCGCAGGGAGCCGCACACGAAGTGGCGTTCACCGCGCTTGCCACGCCCGATCTGGCCGACCGTGCACGCGCAGAGACCAACGCCTGGATCAAGCGGCTGCGCCTCGTCTCGTACGGCGGCGTGTCGATGCGTGACCGCTTCCGGTACCGGGACGACTCGTTGTGGTGGTTCACCGAGTTGTATCTGCAGAAGATGCGGCAACTCGACCAGGCGGTGCTGACGGTGCTGGCGCTCGACCACGCGCGGGCGCAGCATGCGCCCGCGCGGCTCGTGGTGACGGCGGCCGACGCCGCCACCATCGCCGCCGCGCGCGCCTTCGGCGCCGCGCGGGGCGTCCCCATCGACGTGCGTGGCGGCGCTTCCGCGCCGCCACGCCTCTACTGGCCCGGCGCGAAGGTCGGCGTCACCGCCGCCCTGTCGCGCGCGCGCCGCACGGTGTCGCAGACCGCGGGGCGGCTGCGGGGCAGCCGCCCCGCGCCGCCCACACCAGGCGCGATCGCGGCCTTCGTCCACACCGCCTTCTGGCGCGCCGGTGAAGACGCCGACGGCGGGACGGAAGGCTACATCGGCCCCGTCCTCGACGCGATCACCGCCGCCGCACCAGACGCGTTGCGTCTGGTCGGCGTAGGCCCCAAGCGCAACTTCACGACGCGGCGCTGGTGGGACCCCATCACCACGGCGCCCACGTCCGACACGATCACTCCGGTCGAAGATCTGGCGCCGTGGTCCGCACTCAGCGGATCGCTCGCGCTCTGGCGCGACCGATCCGCGCTCGCCGACGAGGTGGTCGGCGGCGAGGGCATCCGAGCCGCCGCCCTCGTCTACGGCTGCGACCTCTGGCCCGTGCTGAAGCACGAATTGCGTGGCGCCGCGCTCGTGCAGTGGCCCTGGTCCGCGCGCGCGATGGATGAAGCCGGCGCGGCCATCGACGCTCTCGAATGCCACACCGTGGTCACCTACGCCGAAGCCGGCGGATGGGGCCGCGCGCTTGTGCTTGAAGCGCGCCGGCGCGGTGTCGCGTCGGTGGGCCTGCAGCACGGCTTCATCTATCGCCACTGGCTCAATTACCTGCACGAGCCCGACGAGATGCTGGCGGCAGGCGCCGACCGGGGGTTCCCCTTGCCCGACAAGACACTGCTCTTCAACAGCTACGCCGAGGCGCACCTGCGCTCGGCCGGCGCGTTCCCCGCAGATCGCCTCGAGGTGACCGGCAGCCCGGGACTCGACGCGCTGGTCACGCGCATGGCGACATTCAGCGACGCGGATCGCGCCGCGATGCGAGCGCTCACGGGCAGCACCGGCGCCGGTCAGAAGCTGGCCGTGCTCGTCGCGAAGTTCACAGAGGTCCGCGACGCCCTGCCGGCACTGGCGGACCTGATGCGCCAGAAGCCCGAAATGCGGCTGGCCATCAAGGCCCACCCGGCCGAGACCGGCGACGTCTACGCACCGTACTTCTCAGGCCTGGGCAACGTCACGATTCTGGCGGCCGACACCGATTTGTCCAGGGTGCTGTCGGTGGCCGACGCTGTGCTCACCCGCAACTCCACCGTGGCCATCGATGCCCTCGTGCTCGGCCTGCCGGCGCTGGTGCTGGGCCGCCCCAGCAACCTCAGCCCTTTCGTGGACGAGGGCGTGATGGCCGGCGTCGATGCGGCCGACAATGCGATCGGGATCGGGGAGACGCTCGAGCGCCTCCTGTATGATCGGGAGGTTCGGGCCACTGTGACCGCTGCCGCCGACGCCTTCGTCGCCCGGTACGGCCTTCGGCCGAAGCAGGGATCCGCCGCGCGGGCAGCGGACGTCATTCTGGAGATGGCAAGACGATGAGAGCGTTGTTGACGGGCGGAGCGGGATTTGTGGGGTCGCACCTGGCTGAGGCGCTCCTCGATGCGGGCCACAGCGTGGAGGTCATCGACGACCTCTCCACGGGGTCGCTCGACAACATCCGGCACCTGATGGAACGCCCGCACTTCCGCTACACGGTCGACACGGTGATGAATGAGCCGCTCGTGGGCGAGATGGTGGACCGCTCCGACGTGGTCTTTCACCTGGCCGCGGCCGTCGGCGTGAAGCTGATCGTCGAAGCCCCGGTCCGGACCATCGAAACCAACGTGCATGGCACCGAGGTGGTGCTCAAGCAGGCCAAACGCGGCAAGCAGCGCGTGATCGTGTTCTCAACATCCGAGGTTTACGGCAAGAGCACGGCGGTGCCCTTTACCGAAACGGCAGACCTCGTCATGGGCCCGACGAGCAAACATCGCTGGGCGTATGCGTGCAGCAAGGCGCTCGACGAATTTCTGGCGCTGGCGTACTTCAAGGAATACGAGTTGCCGGTGGTGGTGGTCCGGCTGTTCAACACCGTCGGGCCGCGACAGACCGGCCGCTACGGCATGGTGATTCCGACGTTTGTGGGCCAGGCGCTCGCCGGGCAGCCGATCACGGTCTTTGGCGACGGCACGCAGTCGCGCGCGTTCACGTACGTGGGCGACGTGGTGAGCGGCCTGTTGCGGCTGGCTGAGGCGCCCGACACGATCGGCGAAGTCTTCAACATCGGCAATCACGAAGAGATCTCCATGATGGCCCTAGCAGAGCGGGTCAAGGCGATGACGGGATCCGCTTCAGACATCGTGCTCATTCCCTACGACCAGGCGTATGAGGCCGGGTTCGAGGACATGCCGCGGCGCGTGCCCAACCTGCAGAAAATCAACGCGGCCGTGGGATACACGCCAAAAGTGGGTCTCAACGAGATTCTGCAGCGGGTCATCGACCACGAGAGGGCCGCGGCGGCCTCAAGGCGAGAATAGAGACGTGCCAGGACTTTCCACCCGCGCGCGGAAGCTTGTCGAGCGCGCCCTGCTCCGGAATGCGAAGACCGTCAGGGCGGCCATGCTCAAGGCCGGGCGCGAGCGCACGCCCCGCTGGCCCGACATCGTCCAGATCGAAAGCACCAATCTGTGCAACGCGAAGTGTGTCTTCTGCCCGCGCGACGAGATGCACCGGCGCCAGGGCGTCATGGACATGGACCTGTTCAAGAAGGTCGTTGACGAGTGCGTCACGCTGGGCATCACGCACGTCCGGGTCCATAACTACGGTGAACCCTTCCTCGACAAGCAGCTCGTCGAAAAGGTGCGCTACGCCAAGGAGCGTGGCATCGCCGAAGTGGGCATGATCAGCAACGGATCGCTCATCACCGAGGACATCGCGCAGGGCATGATCGACGCCGGGCTTGATGCGATCAACATCAGCGTGGACGCCTCGGGCAAAGAGGTGTTTGAAAGCACCCGCCTCAACCTCGACTACGACGTCGTCATCAACAACATCGAAACGCTGGTGCGGCTGCGCAAGGCGAGCGGCCGCGTCCGGCCGAAGCTCATTCTCTCGTTTGTGCGGCAGAACAACTCGGTGGACGAGCAGCAGTTCATCGAACACTGGCGGAAAATTGCCGACAAGGTGCACATCACCGACCTGCACAACTGGGCGGGCACGCTCAACGCGACGTCGGACGTGAATTACCCGTGCTACCGCATGTGGCAGACGTTCACGGTGTTGTGGGACGGCCGCGTGTCGCTCTGCTGCGCCGACTTCGACGGCCGCCACATCCTCGGCGACCTACGGACCTCCACAATTGCCGAGGTCTGGAACGGCCCGGCCTACCTCGGCGTGCGACGGCAGCACCTCGAAAATGGCGGGCCTGAAATCTGCCGCTCGTGCGATCTGCCCAAGAAGGATTCGCCGCTCTGGGTGTCTCGGCTCATTTGAGCCTCGCCTGAAAATGGCGAAATGCCACAAATGTCCGAAATGGCGAACTGCGGACAAACCAATTGCAGGGCAGAATCCTGGAATGTCTTTGCCCTCCAATGGTTGAATCTGCTGCTCCAGGGTCATTCGCCCATTGCGCGCCTTCGACATTCGAGCATTTAGCCACTCCCGCATTGCAGACAATTCGCCATTTCGGACATTTGTGACATTTCGCCATTGCGCCGACGCCCTTCGCGGCCTCCGAGGCGCCCGGCCTTCCCTGCTCCCGCGGCGTCCAAACGAGGCGTAGAATGGAAGTGAGGTCCACAGTAATGGTCAGACAGGTAATCGTCGGCGTCGCCTCGCTCTTCATCGCGGCTGCGGCCTCGCAGGCCCAGGTGGCCTCGCGCAAGTTGGAGATCTCGTTCAACGAGGGCCGCGTAACGCTCGTCGCCGAAAACGTGACTCTGCGCGAGATCCTGGCCGAATGGGCGCGTAAGGGCGGGAGCCGGATCACGAACGCGGACAAGATTACCGGCCCTGCCGTGTTCCCGATGGAGTTCCGCAACGAACCTGAGGCTGCGGTATTGCGCACGTTGCTGCGCGACCTGCCGGGCTACGGTGCGTCGATGCGTATCGCGCCTTCGCCCAACGTGTCGGTGGTGGAGGCCGTGTTCATCCAGGCCACCCGGTCGATCACGTCAGGCGGGTCGTCAGGCTCGTATGCCACGCCGCCGCCGGCCACCCGGATGAACTTCCAGGAGCCGCCGCAGCCGCAGGCCGCGCCCCGCATGATTCAGGGGTCGCCAGACGATGAGATTCCACCGGTGCGTCCACTCGTCGGTGACAGGCCGCCGGTGACACCCGACACACCGCCTGCGGGTCAGCCCACACCCAATTCGTCGAACCTGCGCGTGGGCCCAGGCGGCGTGGTGACGTCCACGATTCCCGGCGTGATCATCCCCGTGCAGCCCGGCACCACCGCGCCAGGCGCCAAACCGCCCACCACCACCGGCCGCGGCGGCGGGGGCGGCGGCCGCTAAGAATTTTCACCATGGAGCGCATGAAGCTCCATGAAGGCGCGGGGTTGGGTGCCGCCTTAGGCGGCATGCGCGACCGGAGGGAAGTCACACACGAACGCAGCGACCGTGCAAAACGACCTCTGAGGTAATTACCCTGAACAATGCAGGTAATTACCTCAGAGGTCGTTTTGGTTATCAGAGGTCGTTTTGGCTCTTGGCTGCGTTCGTGTGTGACTTCCCTCCGGCCGCGCTGGCCCAGCAAAGCTGGGCCCCCAACCCCGCGCTTTCCGACGGCACGCTGAACTTCATGGATCTTCATGGAACTTCATGGTGAAGAATCCTGAAGCTACCCGTCAGCGCGGTACAATCTCCCACGGCATGACCGGCACCCCCACGGGAGAGTACGCAGTCCGCGGCGACTACCATCGCGAGCCTTCACCCGACTGGGAGTTCTACCCCACCTACCTCGCCAAGCTCACCTACGTGCGCAGCTACCTCGCGGCGTTGCCACGCGAAACTCGGGTGCTCGACGCGGGGTGTGGCGAAGGCGTGCTGGTTGAGGAGTTCCGGAACCGCCTCGCTATCGAGGGGATCGACCCGAACTACAGCTCGGAGTGCGTCACCCGAGGGTCGCTGCTCGCGCTGCCCTACCCCGACGCCTCGTTTGACCGCGCCACCTGCCTGGACGTGCTTGAACACCTGACCTTCGAAGATCAGCCGAAGGCGCTCGCGGAGCTGTTTCGGGTACTGCGCCCCGGCGGCGAATTACTCGTCTCGGTGCCGAACCTGGCGCACCTGCAGTCACGCGTTCACTTCCTGCTCCAGGGCCGGCTGATTCATACGGCGAGCCTCGAGAAACATCCCGGCGATCGGCCGATCGGCGAATACCTCGACCTGGCGCGGCGCACGGGCTTCCGCCTCGTCGAACGGCGCGGCATCTTCCCGACGGTCCCGATTCTCACGCGCTGGATTCGCAAGTCACCCGCCCGGCTGCTGCCGTTGCACCGCGCGCTCACCCGGCTGCTGCCGATTCCGGGCTGGTGCTTCCTGAACCTGCTGCGCTTCACACGATGACCGCCAGGTTCATTACCGGCGCCGCGCTGCTCGGACTGGTGCTGCGCCTGGGATTTGGCCTGGTGTACTGGGTGGACAAGCCGCTGATGAAGGACGAGCAGGAGTACCTGCTGCTCGCCACACGCGTAGCCACCGGCCACGGCTTCACCTACCCGGCATCCACCCACTCCAGCGGATTCTTCGAGCGGCCACCGGGGTTCGTGGTGTTCCTGAGCACCATCCTGGTGGCGACACAAGACCCGCTGGTCACCACAAGTCCGCCGGCCAGTTTGGCCGACTTGCCGCCCACCTCGTCGCACATCCCGACGGCGGTCAAGGTGGCCCAGTGTGTGATGGGCACGCTCGTCATCGTGCTCGTGGCGGCACTGGCCGGCCGCGCCGGAGGTCCGCGCGCCGCGAAACTGGCCGCACTCGCGGCCGCCGTCTATCCGCCGATCGCCTGGGTGTGCGGCTACGTGCTCACCGAGCCGCTGTATTCCGCGCTCGCGCTCGCCACCGTCTGGGTGCTGCAACGGGCCGGTGACGTCACCGGCGGACGGCAACTCCGACTGGGCCTCGCCGCGGGCCTCATCGCCGGCGCGGCACTCCTCACCAAAGAGGCGATGCTCTTTTTCCTCCCGCTCGCCGCACTCTGGCTGCTGCTGCACAAACGTCGTCAACTGTGCGTGGCGTTTACGCTTGGCGTGGCCCTTCTGGTGCTGCCGTGGATCGGGCGCAACTACGTGGTCCACGGGCAGTTCATCCTCACTGCGGCCCACGGCGGCGTGACGTTGTGGACGGGCAACAACCCACTCGCACACGGCGAGGGCGACCTGGCCGCGAATCCCGACATGGGCCTGGCGCGCAAGGCGCTCGAAGACCGCCACCCTGGACTCAGCAACCAGGCGATGGACGACGTGTATTACAGCGAAGTGATGAAGTTCGTGAAGGAACAGCCGGGCAGATGGCTGCTGCTTGAAGTGAGGAAGTTCTTCTACACGTTTGTGCCGATCGGCCCGTCATACACGCTGCATTCCAACCGCTACTACATCGCGTCCCTCGTGTCGTACGGACTGCTCGCGCCATTCGCGCTCGTCGGCTTGTGGGTGCTCCTGCGCCGGCCCGGCGTGTCGCCACTGTGGGCGCTCGGCCTGCTCGCGCTGTCGTCGGTGATCGTATGCCTCGTGTTTTTCCCGCAGGAGCGATTCAGGATTCCGGTCATTGACCCGGCCGCAATCGTGGCGGCGGCCGTGGCCCTGGCGTCACGCCGCCCCTCGGCATCATGAGGACGCCGATCGTCGACGCGCCGGCGTGGCGGCGGGCGGCACTCATCGTACCGGTCGCCTTCGCCGCCGCGCTGCTCGTGCACATCTACGTGCTCCAGGGCTTCGCCAACTCGGGTGACGAATACGCGTACGTGTGGCAGGCGGAAGCGTTTGCCGAAGGGCGCGTCACCGCCGAGTCTCCGCAACCGGCGGAGGCCTTCAAGCAGAATCACCTCGGCGATGTGGGCGGGCGCCGCTTCAGCAAATACCCTCCGGGCTGGCCGTTGCTCCTGGCCGTCGGCGCACGTGCGGGATGGCCGGGTCTCGTCAATCCGTTGCTTGCCGCGCTCGCACTTGCCGGCATCTATCGACTGGCCTGTTCCTGGGTGGGCCCGCGCGCCGCGGCTTTCGGCGTGCTCGTGATCGGCCTCTCGCCGTTCTTCCTCCTCAACGCCGGGTCGTACCACAGCCACCCCGCGTGCCTCTTTGCGCTCACAGGACTCGCGCTGTCGCTCGCGTGGGCCGCAGAACGTCCGGGCGCCTGGCCGCTGCTCCTTGGGGGCGCCTGCTTCGGCCTGGCCGTCCTTGTGCGTCCGTACACGGCCCTCCTCATCGGCCTGCCGCTCATCGTCGGACTCGGTCGTCCCATCATCCGGAATGCGTGGGCCGCTGATCGCAGCGCTGTACCGCTGGGCGCGTGGTTCGCCCTCGGCGGCGTGCCGGCGCTGGCAGTGCTGCTCGGCGTCAACATGGCCGCGACGGGTTCCCCCTGGACGCTTGCGTGGAACCAGTTTGATTCCAGCGAAGCGCTGGGCTTTACCAGTTACGGCCATTCGCTCTTCCGCGGACTGAAGACGGCCGTGGTCCTGTGCGGCGAGGGCGTGGTCTACACCTCGTTCGTCGCAGTGCCGCTGCTACTCGCCTCTCGCGGCCAGGCCGTCGCGCATCGCCGGCTCCTGTGGCTGATGCTCCTCGCGCCCATTGTGGGTTACGTCTTCTGGTGGTCGCACGGCGGCAACCGCTACGGCCCGCGCTTTTACTTCGAAGCCCTGCTACCCATGACCCTGCTGGTGGGCGCCGGCCTGGGCCACCTCGCGCGCACCCGGTACGCCTGGGGCGTGCTCACCGCAACCACGATTGCCATCATCGCGTCGGGCGCGGTGCTGGGCCAGCGCGCTTACACCCAGGTCCTGGCGCGCCGCGACGTCTACCGCGTCGTCGAAGCCGCCAAGCTCGATCGCGCCATCGTGCTGCTCAAGACGGCCTCTGCCGACATGGTGCGGCTGGATCTCAACCGCAACCCGCCCACCTTCCGGGATGCGCCGGTGTTATTCGGCATGGCGACCCCGGAGCTGGACCGTGAAGTGACGGTGGCGAACCCCGGCCGGCAGGTGTTCTACTACGAGTGGCGCGAGACCGGCGGCCAGTTGTCACCGGCGCCGAGACGATAAGCACGTGAGAAAACCCCTTGGCGCGCTCACCCGCAACGTGGCGATCTACGGCGCCGGCGACGTCGCCGTCACCGTGGTCAGCATGGCCCTGCTGCCGTTGTACCTCAAGGTGCTTTCCCCGGCCGACAATGGCGCGCTGGGGCTGCTGGTCGTCACGGAGACGCTGGTCAAGATCGGATTCCGCTGGGGGCTTGACGGCGCGTTCATGCGCTTCTATCTCGATCGGGACGAGGGCCCGCCACGACAGAAACTCGCCAGCACGCTGCTGACGTTTCTGGGCGTTGCCTCCGGCGGGCTGCTCCTCCTGCTCTTACTGACGGCACCAGGGCTGGCGGGCCACCTCTTCGGTGACGCCGCGGACGAATACCTCACGGCGCTGCGACTGGTACTGGTCAACACCTTCCTGCTGACGTTCACGTTTGTGCCGTTTCACGTGATGCGGATGCGGAAGGAGGCCGTGACCTTCTCGGCCTTCACGTTCGGTCGCTCTGTCGCCACGCTTCTGCTTCGCTTTGGATTCGTGCTCTACGCCGGCTGGGGCATCACCGGCATGATGCTGGCCGACCTCATCGTGACGATCGTACTGTTGCCCCTGCTCTGGCCCTGGATCCGCGCGATGTGGCGGCCGGTCTTTTCTGCCAATGAACTGCGCCTCTGCCTTCGCTTCGGCCTGCCGCGGTTGCCGCACGGCCTGGCGCAACAGGCGCTTGATGCGGGCAACCTCTACCTGCTGGGCCGGTTCATTCCGCTCGACCGCCTCGGCGTCTACCAAATCGGCACCACAATCGGTCGCGCCATCAAACTGTTTCTCTCGGCGTTCGAAACGGGCTGGGCGCCGTTTTATTACGAGACGGCCAAACAACCCGATCCGCAGATGGTCTTCAGGAAAATCACCACCTACGGCATCGCCATGTTGTCGCTCCTCGTTGCGGGCACCACCGCCATTGCCACCGATCTTGTGAAGATCCTCACGCCCGCGGCCTACGACGATGCAGCGCTTGTGGTGCCGCTGATCGCGCTGGGCATCGCGTTTCAAGGCGTCTACCTGCTGACGTCCATCGGGCTCAACCTCACCAGCCAGACGCGGTACTACCCGCTCTCCACGTTTGCGGCGGCGGTGGTCGGCCTCGGTAGTGGCTGGATCTTGATGCCGCGTTACGGCGTGGTGGGCGCGGCCGTGGCGTTTGCGCTGTCATACGCCACACTGGGCGCCGTGGCCGGATTCTTCTCGCGCTGGCACTACCCCATGACCTACGAACGCGGCCGCATCGCGCGCGTGGTGCTTGCTGGCGTCGTGGCCGCTGCGGCAGGAGTGGCGCTGCCCGATATGCCGCCACTGGCAGGACTCTTCGCACGGGGAACGACGACGGTAGTAGTCTTTGGCGTGTTGTTGTGGTCGGGGGGATTCCTTCGCGCCAGTGAGCGCGCGCTGCTGACCTCGGTGTGGCCGCTCGCGCGACGGAAGGCCCGTGCGTCGTAGCCTGGCGCTCGCCCTCGTGGCCGTCGCTTGCGCCCTGGGACTCTGGCTGCGCCTGAGGGGACTGGGCTACGGCCTGCCGGCGGTCTACAACATGGACGAAGTGGCGATCATGAATCGCGCACTGGCGTTTGGCACCGGCAACCTCAACCCGCACAACTTCCTCTACCCGACGTTTTACTTCTACGTGCTGTTCGCGTGGCAGGGCCTCACGTTTGCGGCCGGCTGGGTGATGGGCTGGTGGGATTCGCTGGCCGCTTTCCAGCGCGAGTTCTTCGTGGATCCCTCGCGCTTGTATTGGTCGGGTCGCCTGTTGTCTGCGCTCTGTGGCGTCGCCACGATCGCGGCAGTGGCGGCGCTCGTGGCCCGGCTGTTCGACAGAAGCGCGGCGGTCATCGCGGCGCTCATGATGGCCGTCATGCCCATCGCGGTGATGGATGCGCACTACGTGAAACACGATGTGCCGGTGACGCTGCTGATCGTGCTCGTGCACGTGTGGCTGGCCCGCGTCGTGACGACCGACGGACGGGCGCGCTCCAGAGACGTCCTGGTCACAGGCGCACTGGCCGGGCTCGCGATGTCTACGCACTACTACGCGGTGTTTGTGGCACTGCCGGTGGCTGCGGCGCTGCTGAGCCAGCCCGGCGTAACGTGGGCAGACCGGTTGCGCGACGGCCTTCGAGCCGGTGCAGCCGCGACGGCGGTGTTCCTCGCCGCCTCGCCGTTCCTTCTGCCGGAGCTGCAGACCGCCTGGATCGACATCACCCAGAACCAGGCCATCGTCATGGGCCGTGTCACCGAGTCCAGCAGCCTGTGGGCCGGTCTCGGGCGCTACCTCACCTTGCTGAAGGAGCACGGGACGCAACCATCGGCGTGGGCCGTGTCGCTCACAGGGTTGGTGTTTGCCTGGCAGCAGCCGCGGCGCGGTTTGCTGGTGACGCTGTTTCCACTCGTCTTTCTGCTCTTCATCGCGAACGCAGTGCCGGCGACCCGTTATCTGAATCCCATCCTCCCCTTCCTGGCGGTGGGCACGGGCGCGGCGCTGACGACGATTGCGAAGGCGTTCCCGTCCAGGCCGTGGGGCATCCTGTTCGTCGCGATCATCGGCCTCGGCCAGGTCATCCGGGGCCTGGAGCCCAGCATCACCGTGGGCTCGTTCTTCAGCCAGACAGACACACGCACGCTGGCGCAGCGGTGGATTGAGACCGACATCCCCGCCGGCGCCTCGGTCCTGATTCAGCCCTACAGCGTGGCTCTGCGGCAGTCGCGCGAGGGTCTGATTGAGGCGCTGCGGCACACCGTGGGGTCGGAAGACCGCGCCACGATCAAGTTCCAACAGCAACTGGCCCTGTCGCCCTACCCGGCGCCGGCCTACCGGACGATTTATCTCGGTGACGGCGGCCTGGACAAGGACAAGATCTACATTTCTCCACGGGAATTCGACAGCGCCCCCACACTGGCGCCGCTCAAGGCGCTCGGGGTGCAGTACGTTGTTCTGAAGCGGTACAATGTTCCGGACGCGTCGCTGGCGTCGCTTGATCGAGCGCTGGCGAGCGGCGGACGTATCGTCGCCACGTTTTCCCCGTTCCGATCGGACGTCGATCAGGGACGGCTGGCGATGGTGCCGCCGTTCCTGCACAACACTGATGCCCGTCTGGATCCCGCACTCGAGCGGCCAGGTCCGGTCATCGAGATCTGGAAGATCGACTGACCGCATGAGCCTGAGCACACGTCTTCGCGAAGTGGTGGCCCGCCGTGCGCGCAGCGTACCGGCCCTGACCAGCCTCTGGGCCAAGTACCGCCGCCAGAAGTACCGGAACCACATCGAGCGTTTCGAGCGCGAGAAAACCGGCGACGCCGGACGCCTGCCCATCGGCGTGGTCTACGAAGCGACGATGCGGTGCAACCTGACGTGTGAGTTCTGCTACGTGGGCGACTTGCTGAACCTGGAAGGCGAATGGCGGCAGGAGATGCCGATCGATGTCCTGCAGCGCGCGTTCCCGCCGCAGGACGGCCTGCAGGTGAGCCTGACGGGCGGCGAGATCTTCATGCGCAAAGACATCCTGGATGTCATGGAGATGTTCCGCGACAAGGGATACACGTGCGGCTATCTCACGACCAACGGCACGATCATCAATGACGAACGTGCCGAGGCGCTGGCGGAGCTGGCAGCGAAGGGATTCCTGAAACACATCAGCGTGTCCATCGACGGCCCGGGCGAGGTGCATGACCTGGCGCGCGGTGTGAAGGGCACCTTTGAACGGACGTCGGCCGGACTCACCCGCCTGCAGGCCGCGGCGAAGCGCAAGGGCGCACCGCTGCGCGTCAGCATCAACACCACAGTGACGCACGAAAGTCTGGACGTGCTCGATCAGATGGTGGATGTGGCCGAGTCGCTCGGCGTGGATGCCATCGGGTTGAACCACCTGATGTTCAGCACGCCTGACGAAGTGCAACAGACCATCCGCATGCTCGGCACGGACGACCCCAAGGTCATCTCCACGTTCGTGACCGACAACCCGGGCCTGGATGCGGCGCGCGTGCAGACACAGGTGGACGCGCTCGCAGCGAAATGCCGTGCCCGCGGCGTCCGCTTCGATATGCGGCCCAAGGTGCGCACGCCGATTCTGAAGGACTACTACACGCCCGGCACGCCACTCAGCGGCCGATGCCTCTACCCATTCCTGTACGCGCGGGTATCATTCAGCGGCAAGGCCTACTTCTGCCCGTTCATCCGGCTCGAGGTGGGGGATTTGACGACGCAGTCGCTGGAAGAGGTGTGGACGGGCCCGCGATACATGGAACTGCGGAAGAAGCTGGTGGAAGAAAAACTGTTCCCGGTGTGTCGCCGGTGCTGCAAAGTGGAACTCGATGGCGCGCCGATGCTCAATGGCGTGCCGATGATGGACACGCAGGCACTGGTGGCTGAAGGGGTGGCGGAATGATCGGCGACCGCACACTTCTGGTGAATCCCCCGCTGGTGGGCGGCATCGCGTTTACGCGGCAGGGCCGCTGCCAGGAACGCGAAGAGGTGCTGGGCACCACCAAGCCGCCCTACACGCTGGCGCTCATGGCGGCGCTCCTGCGCCAGCGTGGCCAGCAGGTGCGGCTGGTGGACCTGACCGCGTCCCGCCGAAGCGTGGCGGACCTCATCAAGGACCTGGACGCGGAAGGCTTCGCGCCCACGCTGATTCTGTTTCCCAGCACCACGCCGACGTTGGTCGCCGACGCGGCCGCGATGGCCGAGCTCAAGGCCCACTACAAGGCGCCGATGTTCTGCTTCGGCCCCCATGCGTCCACGACGCCGGCCGAGTCCATGGCTCGCGCGCCGAAGGTGGATGGCATGTTCGTGGGCGAGCCCGAAGACGGCGCTCTGGAACTGGCGGCGTTGACGGACATGAACGAGATCGGGAATGTCGCCAGCCTGACGTATCGACGCGGCGCCGAAGTCATTCCGCACCGCGCGCACGGCAGCTTCAACGACTTCCTGACGGCGCCGATCCCGGCCTGGGACCTGCTCGACCTCTCGCAGTACACCCTGCCCCTGGCCAATCAGTCGTATGTGATCCTCGAGTCATCCCGCGGCTGCCCGTATACCTGCGACTTCTGCGTCGCACCCATTCACCAGGGCCACAAGTTCCGCGAGCGCAGCGCCTCGTCGATCGTCGATGAAATGGCGCATGTGGTGCGCACCCACGGCGTCAAGTTCTTCTACCTCTGGGGCGACACGGTCACGCTCAACGTGAAGTCGTTCAGCGCGATCTGCGAAGAGATCATCGCGCGCAAGCTCGACGTGCAGTGGTTCGGCAACGCGCGCGCCGACAACCTGCAGGATCCTGCGTTTGTGGATCGCCTCAAGCGGTCGGGCTGCTGGATGCTGGCGCTCGGGATCGAGACCGAAAGCGACGACACGCGCAAGGACATGATGAAGCGCCTCGAGAGCGAGAAGATCCGCAAAGCCCTCATCAACATGCGCGCCTCGGGCGTGAAGTCGTTTGGGTTCTTCATCCTCGGCTACCCCGGCGAAGATGCGGCCGCACTGGAGCGCACGATCAACTACGCGATCGACCTCGACCCCGACTTCGCGAATTTTTATCCGGCGGTCCCGTATCCAGGCACCGAGCTCTACAACAAGGCCAAACGTGAAGGCCTGCTCGTCAGTGAAGACTGGACGAAGATGGAGTACTCGTACTACCTGCTCAAGGGCAACGGCCTGGACGAGCAGACGGTGATGGCGGCCACCAACCGCGCAAAGCGCCGGTTCTTTCTGCGCCCGAAGTACATCGCCCGCCACTTCGGCGACATCGTCAAGCTCGCCCTCACCAAGCGGCACGTCGCCTGGGAAATCGGCACGCGGATGATCCTGGGGTCCAAAGTCACCGACGCCAAGACCTAGGATCACCATGAAGAACATGAAGATCCATGAAGGCGCGGCGTTGGGGGCCCGGCTCCGCCGGGGCCGCACGATCGAAGGGACGTCACGAACGAACACAGCGCTTGAAAAAAGACGTCGGGTGTCTTTTTGCTCGCCGCCGCCAAAAAGACACCCGACGTCCTTTTTTCGCCTCGCTGTGTTCGTTCGTGACGTCCCTTCGATCGTGCGTGCCGCTGAAGGCGGCACCCAACGCCGCGCTTCTGACTGCGTCACCAACCCTTCATGGACCTTCATGGACCTTCATGGTGAAGAAATCAGGGAGGCGGCGTGCGCTATTCCCTCCTGAATTTCGTCGTGTGTCCGCGGTGCCATGGTGACCTCACGTGTGTCACCGTGACCGAGATCCCCTGTGGGGTCTTTCCGCAGGGGTTCAAGCCGTTTGATCGCGTGTCACCGGGCCCAGGCGTGGGACCGGCGCCTTCCACGCCCGCCACAACTGACCTTGGCCGGGCACTGGCCAGGCTCGCGTCACCGGCCGCCCCGCCCGACCGCAATTACGAAGTCTGTGTCGAGACCGGCGTCCTGACCTGCGGAGGTTGCGGCGCGTGGTTTCCGATCATCAAGAGTGTGCCGGAGGTGCTGTCCGACCACCTGCGGAACGCTGACCGTGAACGCGAGTGGCTTGCGGGAATCAGCAGCCAGTTGCCGGCCGAGTTGGTGGCCATGTGGAACACCTTCACGCTGGTGGGCGCCGCCGATGCGGGCGCGCACCACAAACTCGCCGAAATCGCGCTGCCCGCCAAGATCACCGACCCGTTCTTCTGGGGCCCCGGCCATGCGGCACCGTTTAATCTGTGGGCCCCCGAGCACACGTGGCACCTCATCAGGAACCTCGTGGTGTCTGAACCCCTGTTGCAGCTCACCAGAGGCAGCGTGGTGCTCGATGTGGGCTCTGGGTATTCGTGGACGACCGAGTGGTTCCTGCGCGGCGGCTACGAGCCCATCGGCATGGACATCTGCCGCGAGTACCTCGAGATCGCGATTCATCGGATCGGCATCAATCGCCCGCACCTGCTGGTGGGCGATGCCGAAAACCTGCCGATTCGCCAGGCCAGCGTCGATGCCGTGCTCGGGTTCGAGGCGTTTCACCACATCCCGAATCGCCCGGCGGCCATGCGCGAATTCAGCCGCGTCCTGCTCAACGACCGGCCCGTGGTGCTGGTGGAACCGGGCGGCGCGCACGAACATGCGGCCGTGTCCATCGAGGCGATGGAAAAATACGGGACGCTCGAAAAGGGCATGGACCTGGTGGACGTGGCCGGATACGCGGCCGGCTCCGACCTCGGCGACTGCCGCCAGCACTTCATGCACCGGACGTCGCCCGGACTGCACCCGGTGGAACTGACGGCCAACAACGTCTACACGCTTCGCAAGGGCGCCCCCGCGGGCATCGCCGAAGTCCCGGCCGACCTGCCGCCCCCGCCGCCACCACCCGCGCCCGCCCTGCAGCTCTCTTTCCGGCGCGCACTCATGTCCTCCCCCGCCGGCCCCTTCCTCAAACGCATCAAACGCCTGTTGGGGTAAGCAAAACGACCTCTGAGGTAATTACCTCAGAGGTCGTTTTGACCGTTACCGCGTCTTTCGCACCACGCGATACACGGGCTCGCCCCGCGGATGGCCGGCGCGGTCCACCGGCTCCACGGTCACGTCGATCGTGACGGCCACGCGCGTGAGCACTGCCAGGTGCTCGGTCAGGTCCGACGGCACCGCCAGGAACAACTGACCATTGGGCAGCAGGTGGCCCACGGTGGCCGCCACGGCACGGCCGAAGTCTTCGGCCGACACACGATGCGCCAGCGAGTGCGCCAACGCGAACGCAAACGGGTGCGGGCACTCACTCAAGTCGAAGTGCCGGTTCACGATGAAGTGCCCAAGCTCGGGCCGCAGCCCGGCATTCGGCAGCTCGATGCGCACCCCGTCCTCAAACGCACCACGGTTCGGCTCAAAGCCCCAGTACGCCCCTGGGGCCATCGCCGGCAGCATCGCGATGGTGACGGGCAATGACCCGCACCCGAGGTCCAGCACGTGCTCGTGCGGCTGCAACCCCCGCGTCATCAGGAAATCAAGCGCCCAGGCTCCCAGCTCCGACCACGCGCCGCCCATCAGCTTTCGATGCGGGCGGTCATCCAGATCTTCCGGCTCCTCCACAACTACCTCTTCGGGAGGAGCGGCCCGCGCTTCGCTGCCTGGCAGCGCGGCATCCTCGCGGTCCTCAATCAACTCTGCATACTGCCCAAGCGCGTCGTCCACCGACCCATCAAAGACCAGCCGGCCGGCCTCAAGCAGGCACGCACGCTCGCAGATGGCCTGCACCGCGGGCGCCGAGTGCGAGACAAACAGCACGGTGCATCCGCGCTCCCGCACCTCCGCCATCGTCTCCAGGCACCGCCGCTGGAAGTCGGCGTCGCCCACCGCAAACACTTCATCGATGAGCAGCATGTCGGGCTTCAGGTGGGCCGCCACCGAGAATCCAAGGCGCATGTTCATGCCGGACGAGAAGTTCCGGATCGGCACGTCCATGAAATTCGCCAGGCCCGAGTACTCGACGATGCGCGGGTAGATGTCATCGATTTCGGCACGGAGCAGGCCGTAGATCGAGGCGTTGAGATAGACGTTTTCCTTCGCGGTCAGGTCGCCGTGAAAACCGATGCCCAGTTCGATCATCGTGCCGATGCGCGCCGACCGGGCGATCGACAACCGGCCCGACGTGGGCACGTGAATGCCCGCGATGAGTTTGAGCAGCGTGCTCTTGCCCGACCCGTTCCGGCCGACCAGTGCGAGCGCCTCGCCCTTGCGCACCTCGAACGAGGCGTCGCGAAGCGCCCAGAACTCTTCCACGCGCTCACGCCGCCGGCGACCGGCCGCCGCCAGGAACGCATCCTTGATCGAACCCGTGCGGTCATGCCGCAGCATGAAACGCTTCGACAGGTGCTCGGCCCGGATGACGACGTCAGAACTGTTCGGCAAAGTTCTCCTCACAACTGGTGAAGAGCGCGGCGCCACCCAGGAACGCCGTCGCCGTGTAGAGCAGGCACGTCATCCAGACGGCCGCATCGGGCCAGCTCTGGTAGTAGAAGAGGTCGTGATAGATCGAGATGAATGGTGCCATCGGGCTCAGCATCAACACCGACCGCAGCTCGGCCGGCCGGCCCGCCACCTCATACACAATCGGCGTCGTCCAGAAAATGACCTGGAGGGCAATTTCCAGGAAGTGACGCACGTCCCTGAACTTGGCCGTGCCGGCTGACAAAGCCATGGCCACGCCAAAGGTGAATACCGTCTGCAGCCCAACCACCACCGGGAACAGGAGCATCATCGGCGTGGGCGTCACCTGGTAGAAGATCAGCATCATCGGCAGGAACACCACGGTGGTCAGCAGGTACTGCGAGAGATTAAAGAGCACGGTGGCCAGCGGCAGGATCAGCCGAGGGAAGTACACGCCCTTCACGAAGCTTCCGCTATCGATGATCGAGCCTGTGGACATCGACGCGGACACCACGAAGTAGTTCCACGCGAGCAACCCCAGCAGCAGATACATCACAAACGCCCGCTGGGTCACGCCGATGACCACGATGAAGGCGAGGGTGTAGATGGCGGTCATGATCAGCGGATTGAGCAGCGACCAGACGAAGCCGAGCACCGATCCGCGGTACTTGAGTTTCAGGTCCTTGATCACGAGGTTGCGCAGCAGTTCGCGGTGGGCAATGACGCCGAAGAGACCGAGCGTGCGCTTGCGGGAGACGTCGCGAAGTTCCAGGCCGCCGGCGCCTTCGTCACCCTCTGCCTCCGGCCGTGTCCACGCCGACGCGTCGTGCAGGATCCACGCGCTGCGCCAGGCCAGGCCGAGCAGGAAGTAGATCCAGATGAAGCTCCCGGCCACGCCTCGGGGCAGGCCGTCCAGGCCCTGTTCGTTCCAGATCCACGCGGCGCCCAGCAACGGGCCAGCTAACGCCCCCATCGTCAGAGTGGAGATGCTGCGACCGTCGCGTCCCAGCGCCATGAGCAGGAACAAGACGATGCCGACCGCGGTGATCAGGATGACGGCATTCGGCATCCACTGGGAAAACTGACCGGCGAACTCGGCCGATGTCAGTCGGATGCGCCACGCCAGCGCCAGTGCCACTGCCGACAGCACCAGTTCGCCCGGGAGAATCGCGAGCGTGGTGACGCGGGTATTCGGTCGCACGGATCGTGACTGTAGCATCACTTGGTACGGAGGCTGCGGTAGACGTCGGCGGTGAGCGCGGCGGTGGCGGCCCACGTGAATCCGGCGGCGCGGGCCAGGCCGCGGCGAGACAGATCGGCGGCATGGTCCGGCTGTTCAAGCACCTCGCGCAGTGCGCGTGCCCATCCTTCCCGATCGTCGGGTTCCACAAGCACGCCTGCATCTCCCACGACCTCGGTGAGCGACGACCCGCGGCTGGCCACGACCGGTGTGCCGCAGGCCATGGCTTCAAGGAGCGGCAGGCCAAAGCCTTCGTAGCGCGAGGGGTAGGCAAGCACCGCTGCGCGCTGATACCACGCGCACAGGTCCCGCTCGCGGACGGTGCCCGCCACTTGCAGCACGTCGGATGCGTCAAGGGTCTTGGCGAGTGCGGTGAGCGACGCGGCTTCGCCCCTGTCGGTGCCCACCAGCACGAGTGTGAGGCCCGGGATGGACAGACTGAGTCCGGCTACGACCTCAAGCAGCAGGCGCAGGTTGCGGCGTGTGTGCAGATCGCCCACGTGCAGGATGATGGGCTCGCGGCGTGAAGGCGGGCCAGGCCGGAAATCGGCGGAGACGCCGAGCGGAATGACCGCGATTTTTGCAGGGTCCACGCCGTAGGCCGCCACGATCTCATCACGTGAAAACGTGGAGTCGGTGATGATGCGATCCGCGCGTTGAGCCGACCGCCGGTAAAACGCCTGGCGAAGGGCGCCCGAGGAGTGCGGGTACCACTCCGGGTGCCGGGCATACGACACGTCGTGGATGGTGAGCACCAGCGGGCGCGCGCCCCAGAGCGGCGCGGTGTAGGCCGGCGCATGAAAGACGTCGGGGCGCAGCTTGCGGACCGCGCGTGGCAGCGCAAGCGCCGACCATCCAAGGTTGGTGGGCAGGAGCGAGCCGACGCGCTGGTGCGAGAGGCCTGCCGCACGTGCGCTGACGGCGTCACCGCCGAGCGCCACGCCCGTCACCTCCGGTTCGACACGTCCCATCGCGCGCCAGAGTTCGGTCACGTACCGGCGCACGCCTGCTGCCGGCCCACTGAGAGCCCGGCCGTCGATGGCAATACGCACACGTTCCCGCTCTGTCACCCAGAGATCATAGTCGGCAGGCGGTTTCCTGTCAGAGCTTTCACCATGAAGGGCCATGAAGATCCATGAAGCGGTCAGGCGATGGGGTGCCAGAAGCGCGGGGTTGGGGGCCCGGCTACGCCGGGGCCACAGGATCGGAGGGACGTCACAAACGAACGCAGCCGGAAACCAAAACGACCTCTGAGGTAATTACCGAGACAACTGCCCGGTAATTACCTCAGAGGTCGTTTTGTCCTTCGGCTGCGCTCGTTTGTGACGTCCCTCCGATCCTGCGTGCCGCCGAAGGCGGCACCCAACCCCTCACCCTTCATGGACCTTCATGCACTTCATGGTGAACATTCCCTGCTTACCGACCGCCAACCGTGACCGTCACCGTGATGCGGTCACCGCCACGGATAAACACCAGCCTGTACGCGCCCGTGTAGCCGGCCGGGGGCGTCCACCCGAACTGTGCGCCTGAGAGCGACGAGCCCACCGGCAACGGATGCAGTTTGCCTTCCGCCACCAGGTACCCGGCATCCACGTCGGCGCCGAGCCACAGCTCGAGCCGGCCCAGTTCCGCCAGGCGCACCGCAAACGTGCCGTCGTCTTTCGCGTGCATGGCTGCCCACGGCGTCGTCAGACTAAATCCAGCCCGGCTCCACACGCCGTCCGTGCCGGGCGCGTGCACGTCGAGGGTGGCGGCGGCGCCGAGCACCTTCGACGGCGCAGCCAGAAGCGCATCCTCAACGGCGGCCACGGGCGCGCCATTGAGCACGTTGAAGAACCGCGACCCGATGCCTTCATTCCGGCCCGCCGAGTCCGTCACACTCCACGCGATCGTGTGCAGGCCATTCGCCAGGCTCGCGGTGTTGAACGTGTAGGCGCCGATGGGCGCGCGCGCAGCATCCAGGTTCCTGAACTTCGTCGGGTTGCTGGTGCGCGGCGCATTCGGCGTCAACACCGGCGTCGGGTTCCCGAAGATGTTCGACACATCGTCGTTGCAGTAGACACCAGGGGGGACGGGATTCCCGGCGGTACCGCGGCACTGGTTGTAGGCCACGGTCGATACCGGCAATCCGTCGATGAACACGGTCATCGTGGAGCCGTTGGTGGGCACCAGGATGTCGGTGCCATCAGCGACGGTGTTCAGGTCCGGCGTGATCACCCACCCGAAGTTGTTGAAGATGCCGCCGATCGTCTGGCCCTGGCCCGGCGTATCGATCGCGCCGAAGGGTTTCGCGATCGTGTCATTCGCCATCGTGAACGTCGTCGGTGTCGAGAAGTCCGGCCCCGGCACAAACGTCCGTCCCAACAACGTCTTGTTGGCCGACGAGTCGGTGGCGACGATGTAGAGCGTGAGCGGCCCCTGGCCGCCAAAGGGCTGCGCATTCGGCACGTGCGGCAGCATCGGCGTGAGCATCAGATAGCCCCACCCGGCGCGCCCGCTTTGCGGATGCGTCGGGAAGGCGGCGGCCACGTCGGGCCGCGCGCCGGCCAGGAACGCGGCGTCGCCGATGTAGACCACGCTGTTGCCCAGCACGTTCTGGCAATTGCCCGGCTCGAACGCGAGGCAGTTGCGATAAATCTGCACGCTGCTCACGCCGCCGTCGTCGAGCGCCCAGCCGGTCACACCAATCGCGCCCTGCACGCCGGTGGCATTCTGCGTCGGGGTATCGACTTGGCCGAACGCCGGAGCCGGCACGCCGGTGGTGAAGGCCCAGAACATGGTGGCGTCGGCTTCGGCGTACGTCGTGCCCGCGCCGTTGAGCCCACGCACATGCCAGTAGTGCGTCGTGTTCGACGGCAGGCCGATCATCGGCACGCTGGTCGCCGAGCCCACCGGCACCCACGGCCCATCACACGCATTGTTATTGTTCGTGTCCACGCAGTACTCGTACCCGAATGCCCCACTGCTGGCGTTCCAGCTCAGCACAGGGTTCACCGGCTGGCCGGTTGCGCCACTAGCCGGCGTGGTCTTGCCAAACGCGCCCGGCAGCGGTGCCGGTGTCGTGAAACTCCAGAAGGTGGCGGCGTTGCCTTCGGCGTAAGTCGTGCCGCCGGGATTGATCGCGCGCACATGCCAGTAGTGAGCCGTGCCGGCCGCAAGGCCGGTCAGGCCTACGCTGGTGTTGGTCCCGGTGGAAACCCAGGTCGTGCAGGCACTGTCGTCCGTCGTGTCGATGCAGTACTCGTAACTGGCCGCACCGGTGCTCGTGCCCCACGAGAGTGTCGGGCTCGTGGACTGCCCGGTCGCCCCGTTCGCGGGACTCGTATGGCTGAACGCCGCTGGCGCCGTCACCTGAGTGGTGAAACTCCAGAAGCTGGCGGAGTTCCCTTCGGCGTAGGTCGTGCCGCCGGGGTTGATTGCCCGCACGTGCCAGTAGTGCACCGTGCCTGCGACCAAGCCGCTCAGGCCGATGCTCGTGTTCGTACCGGTGGAGGTCCAAGCTGCGTCGCACGCACTGTTGTTGGTGGTGTCGATGCAGTACTCGTAGCTCGCTGCGCCGCTGCTGGTGCCCCACGCCAGGGTCGGGCTGGTGGGAAGGCCGGTCCCGAAGTTCGCCGGACTCGTATGGCCGAAGGCGCCCGGAGGCGCGATCACGCCAGTCCCCGAAGCGGCGATGGTGTCCGTGCCACTCGTCTTGTCTGAATTGACCGTCACCGTCCCGCCGTAGCCGGTGGCGGCGACCGGCGCAAACGTCACGGACACATCCTGAGACCCACCAGCCGGGATGGATCCACTCCATGCGCCGCTGAAACCGGAAGGATACGCGAGAGCGGTCACCGTCAACGACGCGTTGCCGGCGTTGCTGATCGTCAGTGTCCGCGCCGCAGTGGTATCGACGGTGACATTGCCGAATGCCAGATTCCCAGAAAGGCCGATGACCCTCGTCTGACACGGGCTCGTGGTGACCGACATGTTTTGACCGGTCCTCGTGCCGGCCGAGTTGGTGCCGGTCGCGCGGTATTCATAGGTGGTTCCGCACGACAGTACGGCGGCCGCCGAAATGCTCTGCGCAGTGGACCCCGATTGCGTCTGGGCCGCAATCGTCAGGCCATACCCGGTGGTGAGGCCGTACTCAAACGCTGTCGTGGTGGACGCGCCATTCGGGTTCACAGTGCCGTTGAACGTGGCCGTGGTCTCCCCAATCGCACTCGCCGCAACCGTGGTGACCTCTGGCGGGCCCACAGCCGCGTTGGCATTCAGGATGGCGTTGCGCCCGGCGTCTGAGATCTGGGAGGGGTCGCGCATGCCGGAGGTATGACACCAGCCGATGGTGTGCCCCTGATTGACACCACTCGCCAGCTGCCCCCGTACCTGTTCGACCACGCCATCATTGGGCGCATCCAGAATGATCTCGGTAATGGAATTGCAGTAATCATCCACGCCCGGCGAGTCTGTGTAGGACGTCGTGTAGTAGTTGACTGCCGCGCGTTTGGCCACGGGAATGCCGGCCAGCCAATTCGCCGCGCCCGTGGGAGTCAGATCGGTGTTGGCACCGCACCCGATTCCCGCAAGCTGAGCCAGGAAGGCGTTGACGGAGAGAGCCAGAGGCGTGCCGAGGTAGGGAGTGCCTACCGACTGAATCAGGCGGCCGGGTCCCGCATTGTCCAGACCGCTCCAGTAGTTCGCGTACAGATGCAGCGCCGCCATCCCACCCTGACTGTGGGCGACGATGGAGTAGGAGTTGACCGCCAGAGCCTGGTTCAGGATCCGCTGGGCGAACTGATCGTTCGATCGGTTCTGAGTCAAGTCCAGAAACCGCATGTTGTTGGTGAACTGGGCCGCCACAGGCGCCCAGACATCACTCGAGCAGTACCCATGCACCAGCACCAACTTGTGCCCCACGCCGCTCGTGTAGAGATTGTTCGCCGCGGGCAACGTGGCAGGCCTCGGCCCCACCAGCATCTCGTCATCAATGGCGATCTGATCGCCGCGCAGGATCGTGGCCGGCAGCGTCGGCATCACGATCCGCAGGCGGTCCGCCGACGCCACCGTCACATACACATCCGGGTCTTCGACGCGCAGATGCCGCAACTCGAATGGTTCGAACGCACCGGCCCTGGTAATCCAGCGCCGGTCGAACCCGAGATTCAGCGAACCGTCCGCAATCGCCACCATCCCCCCGACCCAGGCCACAGGCCGCGATGGGGCGGCGCCGGGCGTCGCCGCGCCCCACACCTGGGCCACGACGCGATAGTGCCGGGTGGGCTGATCCGTCACCACCCCTACACGTATCCGCAGGCGGTGTTCACTGAGCACATCAACCACGGCCTCCTGCCCGCCGAGGTCAATGCGATCTTCGACGATCGGGATGGAGTGCTCGGCTGTGCGGACAAAGCCGGTGCCGACATTGTCGCGGCCGCGCACGATGACTTGCGCGTTGAACGCGCCTGCGACGTCCGCCGCGAAATCACCGCCGTAGACGCCGTCGCCGGCCCCGCCATCACCGCGCAACCCATCGTCGTACATACCGCTCGTCGTCACCGTTCCATCCGGGGCCACAACGCGAAGGACGGCGTCTTCAACATTGCCGAGCCGAAGCGGCTGCGGCCCGTTATCGCGGTCGTACACGTGTGCCAGGATGCCGATGCGCCTCCCGACCCGCTGGTCGAACGACACCTGATGCGAGAGCAGACGCGTGGCGCCCGATCCTTCGATCAGGACAAATCCCTGTCCCGGTCCCGCGGAAGAAATGGAGAGCTGGCCCGTACCTGGGTCAAGCCCCTGGAACACATAGTAGGTAGCGGGAATGCCGCTGCCCGCCGACAGGCCAAACGACTGCGACCCGATCGCGGCCACCTCTTCGGGGGCAGCCGCGCCGGTGGTCCTGCGGAGCGCCACGGTCCAGGACTGGCTGTTGCCTGCGACGGGTGCCCCGAATCTCGACGTACCGGACACGACGGCAAAACGCAGATGGCGTGCCTCGAGAGGAATGTCGGATTGCCACACCCACCGACCGCTGCCATCGTCTTCCAATACGACCGGCAGCAGGGCGCTTTTTGAATGCGTGGCCGAGCGCACCGGATCGGCCGGGGCCATGTCGGCAAACTCGTCTGGGGGGCCCGATAGTTGTTTGAACTGCGCCGACAGGGCCGCGCCTTGCGGTGCCAGGTCAAGGCGATCCACTTTCACGGGCACAGTCGCCGCGATGATCGCGCCCAGAATCAGAAACGTACGTGGGAATCGGGCCAAGAGACTGTGTATCTTACCCGCGTCTTTCAGAGCTTTCACCATGAAGCTCCATGTAGATCCATGAAGGGTCCAGGAGAGGCGGGGCGTCAGAAGCGCCTGGGTGGGAGCCCGGCTCTGCCGGGCTGCGCGATCAGAGGGAGGTCACGAACGAACACAGCCATGGGACAAAACGACCTCTGAGGTAATTACCGGCAATTGACCGGGTAATTACCTCAGAGGTCGTTTTGGTTTCCGGCTGCGTTCGTTCGTGACTTCCCTCTGATCGTGCCTTCCGCCAAAGGCGGCGCCCACCCAGGCGCCTTCATGGACCTTCATGCACTTCATGGTGAATATTCCCTGCTTACCGTCCGCCAACCGTGACCGTCACCGTGATCCGGTCGCCGCCACGGATGAACACCAGCGTGTACGCGCCTGTGTAGCCGGCCGGTGGCGTCCACCCGAACTGTGCGCCTGAGAGCGACGAGCCCACCGGCAACGGATGCAGCTTGCCTTCCGCCACCAGATACCCGGCGTCTACGTCGGCGCCGAGCCAGAGTTCAAGGCGGCCCAGTTCCGCCAGGCGCACCGCAAACGTGCCGTCGTCTTTCGCGTGCATGGCTGCCCACGGCGTCGTCAGACTAAATCCAGCCCGGCTCCACACGCCGTCCGTGCCGGGCGCGTGCACGTCGAGGGTGGCGGCGGCGCCGAGCACCTTCGACGGCGCAGCCAGAAGCGCATCCTCAACGGCGGCCACGGGCGCGCCATTGAGCACGTTGAAGAACCGCGACCCGATGCCTTCATTCCGGCCCGCCGAGTCCGTCACACTCCACGCGATCGTGTGCAGACCATTCGCCAGAGTGTTGGTGTTGAACGTGTACGCACCGATCGGCGCACGCGCGGCATCGAGGTTGCGGAACTTCGTCGGGTTGCTCGTGCGCGGCGCATTCGGCGTCAACACCGGCGTCGGGTTCCCGAAGATGTTCGACACATCGTCGTTGCAGTAGACACCAGGGGGGACGGGATTCCCGGCGTCCCGCGGCACTGGTTGTAGGCCACGGTCGATACCGGCAATCCGTCGATGAACACGGTCATCGTGGAGCCGTTGGTGGGCACCAGGATGTCGGTGCCATCAGCGACGGTGTTCAGGTCCGGCGTGATCACCCACCCGAAGTTGTTGAAGATGCCGCCGATCGTCTGGCCCTGGCCCGGCGTATCGATCGCGCCGAAGGGTTTCGCGATCGTGTCATTCGCCATCGTGAACGTCGTCGGTGTCGAGAAGTCCGGCCCCGGCACAAACGTCCGTCCCAACAACGTCTTGTTGGCCGACGAGTCGGTGGCGACGATGTAGAGCGTGAGCGGCCCTTGACCGCCAAAGGGCTGCGCATTCGGCACGTGCGGCAGCATCGGCGTGAGCATCAGATAGCCCCACCCGGCGCGCCCGCTTTGCGGATGCGTCGGGAAGGCGGCGGCCACGTCGGGCCGCGCGCCGGCCAGGAACGCCGCATCGCCGATATAGACCACACTGTTGCCCAGCACGGTCTGGCAATTGCCCGGCTCGAACGCGAGGCAGTTGCGATAAATCTGCACGCTGCTCACGCCCCCGTCGTCGAGGGCCCAGCCGGTGACGCCGATCGCGCCCTGCACCCCGGTGGCATTTTGCGCCGGGGTATCGACTTGGCCGAACGCTGGAGCCGGCACACCGGTGGTGAACGCCCAGAACATGGTGGCGTCGGCTTCGGCGTACGTCGTGCCCGCGCCGTTGATCGCGCGCACATGCCAGTAGTGGGTGGTGTTGGACGGCAGCCCGGTCACTGACGCGCTGGTCGACGTGCCAACCGCAACCCAACTGGCGTCACACGCGTTGTTGTTCGTCGTGTCGTAGCAATACTCGTAGCTGGCCGCACCACTGCTGGCGTTCCAGCTCAGCACGGGGTTCACCGGCTGGCCGGTCGCTCCACTGGCCGGCGTGGTTTTGCCAAACGCGCCCGGAGGCAGTGCCGACGTGGTGAAGCTCCAGAAGGTGGCCGAGTTGCCTTCGGCGTAGGTCGTCCCACCGGGATTGATCGCTCGCACATGCCAGTAGTGCGCCGTGCCGGCCGCGAGGCCGCTCAGGCCAACGCTCGTGTTCGTCGCGGTGGAGACCCAAGTCGTGCACGCACTGTCGTTCGTCGTATCGATGCAGTACTCGTAACTCGCTGCGCCCGTGCTCGTGCCCCAGCTTAGCGTCGGGCTCGTGGACTGGCCTGTCGCGCTATTGGAGGGGCTCGTGTGACCAAACGCCCCTGGGGCCGCCACCTGAGTGGTGAAGCTCCAGAAGGTGGCGGAGTTCCCTTCGGCGTAGGTGGTGCCGCCGGGGTTGATTGCCCGAACGTGCCAGTAGTGCGGCGTCCCCGCCGCGAGGCCGCTGAGGCCAACGCTCGTGCTTGTGGCGGTCGAGACCCAGGTCGTGCAAGCACTGTCGTTCGTCGTATCGATGCAGTACTCGTAACTCGCCGCGCCCGTGCTCGTGCCCCAGCTTAGCGTCGGGCTCGTCGACTGCCCTGTCGCGCTATTCGCCGGGCTCGTGTGAGTGAAGGCTCCCGGCGCCGCTACCTGCGTCGTGAAGCTCCAGAACGTCGCGGAGTTTCCTTCGGCGTACGTGGTGCCGCCGGGATTAATCGCCCGCGCGTGCCAGTAGTGCGCGGTGCCGGCCGGCAGACCGCTCAGGCCCACACTGGTGTTGGTGCCGGTCGAGATCCAGGTGGTGCAGGCACTGTCGTTCGTCGTATCGATGCAGTACTCGTAACTCGCTGCGCCCGTGCTCGTGCCCCACGAGAGCGTCGGGCTCGTCGACTGCCCCGTCGCACCGTTCGCGGGGCTCGTATGGCTGAACGCCCCGGGCGCTCCGACCTGGGTCGTGAAGCTCCAGAAGGTGTTGAGGTTGCCGTCGGCATAAATAGTGCCGCTGCCATTGATGGCCCGCACCTGCCAGTAATACGCCGTACCGCCGCCCAGACCACTGAGTCCGACGCTTGCGGTCGCGCCGGTTGAAATCCAACTCGTGTCGCATGCGCTGTTGTTATTGGTGTCGAGGCAGTACTCGTAGCTCACCGCGCCGGCGCTCGCACCCCAACTCAACGTCGGGTTCGTCGCCTGGCCCGTTGCACCGTTCGCCGGGCTCGTGTGACCGAAGGCAGCCGGCACGGCCAACGTGGTGAAGTTCCAGAACGTGGCAGCGTTCGCCTCTGCATAGGTGGTGCCGCCGGGATTAATCGCTCGCACGTGCCAGTAGTGCGCCGTGCCGGCAGGCAAGCCGCTCAGGCCCACGCTCGTGTTTGTACCCGTTGACGTCCAGGACGCATCACAGGCGCTGTTGTTGACCGTATCGATGCAGTATTCGTAACTCGCAGCACCACTGCTCGTACCCCACGCGAGCGTCGGACTCGTGGATTGCCCTATCGCACCATTCGACGGACTCGTATGTGTGAACGCTCCCGGGGCGGCCACCTGCGTCGTGAAATTCCAGAACGTGGAGGTGCTCCCCTCGGCGTACGTCGTCCCACCAGGATTGATCGCCCGCACATGCCAGTAGTGCGCCGTCCCAACCGCAAGGCCGCTCAGGCCCACGCTGGTGTTGGTGCCGGTCGAGACCCAGGTCGTGCAAGCACTGTCGTTCGTCGTGTCGATGCAGTACTCGTAACTCGCAGCGCCGGTGCTCGCGCCCCAGCTCAGCGTCGGGCTCGTGGACTGCGCGGTGGCGCCATTCGCCGGACTTGTGTGACTGAACGCACCCGGTGCTGCCACCTGCGTCGTGAAGCTCCAGAACGTGGCAGAGTTCGCCTCTGCATAGGTGGTGCCGCCGGGATTAATCGCTCGCACGTGCCAGTAGTGCGGCGTCCCCGCCGCGAGGCCGCTGAGGCCAACGCTCGTGCTTGTGGCGGTCGAGACCCAGGTCGTGCAGGCACTGTCGTTCGTCGTGTCGATGCAGTACTCGTAACTGGCCGCGCCAGTGCTCGTGCCCCAGCTTAGCGTCGGGCTCGTGGACTGGCCCGTCGCGCTGTTGGAGGGGCTCGTGTGACCAAACGCCCCTGGGGCCGCCACCTGCGTGGTGAAGCTCCAGAAGGTGGCGGAGTTCCCTTCGGCGTAGGTCGTCCCGCCGGGGTTGATCGCGCGCACGTGCCAGTAATGCGCCGTGCCGGCTGCGAGGCCACTCATGCCAACGCTCGTGTTCGTGCCGGTCGAGAACCAGGTCGTGCAGGCACTGTCGTTCGTCGTGTCGACGCAGTACTCGTAACTCGCAGCACCGGCGCTCGTGCCCCAGCTCAGCGTCGGGCTCGTGGACTGGCCCGTCGCGCTATTGGAGGGGCTCGTGTGACTAAACGCCCCTGGGGCCGCCACCTGCGTGGTGAAGCTCCAGAAGGTGGCGGAGTTCCCTTCCGCGTAGGTGGTCCCGCCAGGATTGATCGCACGCACATGCCAGTAGTGCGCCGTCCCCGCCGGCAACCCGCTCAGGCCGACGCTGGTGTTCGTCCCCGTCGACGTCCAGGACGCATCACAGGCGCTGTTGTTGACCGTATCGATGCAGTATTCGTAACTCGCGGCCCCACTGCTCGCGCCCCACGACAGCGTCGGGCTCGTCGACTGCCCCGTCGCCCCATTTGCCGGACTCGTGTGGCTGAACGCACCGGGTGCAGCCACCTGCGTCGTGAAGCTCCAGAAGGTGGCGGAGTTCCCTTCCGCGTAGGTGGTACCGCCAGGATTGATCGCACGCACATGCCAGTAGTGCGCCGTCCCCGCCGGCAACCCGCTCAGGCCGACGCTGGTGTTCGTCCCCGTCGAGGTCCAGGTCGCATTGCACGCGCTGTTGTTGCTGGTGTCGATGCAGTACTCGTAACTCGCGGCGCCACTACTCGTGCCCCACGACAGCGTCGGGCTCGTCGATTGCCCTGTGGCGCTATTCGCCGGGCTCGTATGACTGAACGCCCCTGGGGCCGCCACCTGCGTGGTGAAGCTCCAGAAGGTGGCGGAGTTCCCTTCCGCGTAGGTGGTACCGCCAGGATTGATCGCACGCACATGCCAGTAGTGCGCCGTCCCCGCCGGCAGCCCGCTCAGGCCCACGCTGGTGTTGGTGCCGGTCGAGACCCAGGTCGTGCAAGCACTGTCGTTCGTCGTATCGATGCAGTACTCGTAACTGGCCGCGCCAGTGCTCGCGCCCCACGACAGCGTCGGGCTCGTCGATTGCCCTGTGGCGCTATTCGCCGGGCTCGTATGACTGAACGCCCCAGGGGCGGCCACCTGCGTCGTGAAGCTCCAGAACGTGGCGGAGTTCCCCTCGGCGTACGTGGTCCCGCCGGGGTTGATCGCCCGCACGTGCCAGTAATGCGCCGTGCCGGCAGGCAAGCCGCTCAGGCCGACGCTGGTGTTCGTCCCCGTCGACGTCCAGGTCGCGTTGCACGCGCTGTTGTTGCTCGTGTCGATGCAGTACTCGTAACTCGCGGCACCAGAGCTGGCACTCCACGACAGCGTCGGACTCGTGGACTGTCCCGTCGCCCCATTTGCCGGACTCGTGTGGCTGAACGCGCCGGGCAGCGGCGCACCACAATCAAACGCCGTCAGCCGGACCACGACCGTGTCCACAGACCAGCCGAAGGTGCCGTAGACAGCGTCCGAGCCGATGCGCCACCGCAACTGAATGTTCTGGCTCTGCGAGGCTGCCGGAAGGTTTACGACAGTGGTGATGTATCCCCCTGAGATGCTGGTCCACACCGATCGCGTAGGAGTGAATGCGCCACCGCTGGTGGACGTGCCGTTGTATCCCCCACTCACGAAGCTCCCGCCGGCCGTCACGATGTCCTGAAACGCCCCACCGGCAATGGAAATCTCAAGCACGCCACCGTCCCAGCCGGGCTCCATCTCGTACGCGTGCCTGAAGGTCAGCGTGGCCGCGCCTGCCGGCATCGCGATGCTCGGCGACACCAACACGCTGTGGCTGGCCGAACCGAGGTCCGTGGCAAATGCGCGGTTGGGCGCAGTGTCTGGCTTCGTCACGCTCGTCGCCCACAAATTCGCCGTGCCCGACAACGTGCTCGTGGTCCATCCTGCGGGCAGCGCAGGCGCGCCCACGCCGTCGAAGTTCTGCGAGAGGATGACCACCGGGCTGCCCACCTGGAACGCATACGTCAGGTTCTTCGACGGTCCGCCGCTCTCGGTGATCCCGAGCGTCGCGGTCAACGTGGCACTGCACGCCGCGCTCACCGTGAACGAATAGGTGCGGCACTCCGACGCACCGGCGCCAATCGTGCCGTAGCTCTGCGCGCCCGACGGCGACGACACGCCGCCACTCGCCGCCAGTGTGCCCGTGACGCTGCCGCTGGTGCTCGGGCCGTTGTTCACGATGCACAGCGACACACTCACCACTTCGGTGGGGTCGATCCGCGAGTTCGGAATGGACTCGGCCGTGAGCGACGATGAGCCGGAGACGAGGCCGGGAAGATCAAAGGCCTCGACCACAGTCCCGGTGTTCGGATTGACGATGAGCGCGCTGGCGCCCATGCCGCGCGTGGCGAATCCCGCCCAGATGTCGGCGATGTCGGCCGCCGTGCCGCCGCCGGCGTTCGCGGCCGCGAGAATCGAATCGCGCCCCTGCAGCAGCGTGGGGTTCCACGGATCCAGCTTCATGCCGTCGGTCACGAACTGCAGGATGCGCTGGTTGCCGGTGGCCCAGCCCAACCGGTTGATGAAACGGGCGCGCACTTCGAACAGCGCCGCCGCCCATACTTCGCCGATGTTGTGCACCTGGAACGCCGTGGCCGACCCGATCGGACCCCGTGCGTATGCGCCGTCCGTCAGGTTGATCTGCGCCGGGTCGATATCGGCAAACGTCAGCGGGTTGTGCGGCTTGCCGTTGCTCCCCAGGTTCGTTTTCACCGCGTGCGGGAAGCGCCGGATCCCGTAGTAGTAGTTGTCGGTGAACCCGGCAACCATCAGGTTCGTGACATAGCCGCCCATCGAATAGATGCCGTTCACGTCTTCCGCCGCTGTGGAGAGGATGGCGCGCGCGTAGAAATCGGACCACCCCTCGCCCATGCCACCCGACATGGTCGCGAGCAGCCCGGACGCGTTGCCGTGCAGGCGGTTCGACGTGCCGTGCGTCAGCTCGTGCAGCAGGACGTCGTGATCGAGGCCGGACGTCCGGTCCGGCGTCGGCCCCGTGAACACATACATCTGCATGCGGCCGCTGGTGCCATCCGGCAGTGTCGAAAAATTGGCGTTGTTGGTGCCCGAGTAGTCCTGCGCCTCAGCGCGCACCCGGTCTCCGGCCACACCGCCGCGTCCGAAATTGTCGTTCTGGAAATTGCCTGCGGCCTCCGTGAACCCGAGCAGGTACAGCTGATCGTGGTACTTGTTGGTCCAGTAGAACTGGTTGATGACTTCTCCCACCCGGTAGTTGTTGGTGCTCGGCGCGTCAACAGCCGGGTCGTACGTGGAATTAAACACGCGCAGCGCGCCGGCAGCGACGACCTCGATGCCGTCAGGGGAGACGAGGTCGAGACCGGCCTGCACGTTGTTGCCGTCGGTCCAGCCGTTGCCGCCATTCACGCCGTCGGTCATCCACCCCAGGTTGTTGAACGACAGGGGCCCTTCGTTGCCGATGAGCGTGAGGGGTGACCGCAGGATGTACGGAGCCTGGGTGCCCGACCCCGGCAGCATCGTGCTTGGCGACATCGGTGCGGGGCTGTCGTCGTTGTAGACGTGGTACGTGGCCGACTGCGTCTGGTAGTTCGTCGCGTTCTTGCGGAAGAGCACCGTGCCGTCTTCGGCGTCAATCAGGATCAGGAACGCGTCGGGGTCGCCCCAGAGTTCCATCGCCCACGCGAGGCGCGCCGCGCCATGCGCCACGGGGAAATACACCAGCCACGCGCGCGCGTCCCCCGCCATCGTGCCTCGCGACACCATGGTGCTGCCGTTGCGGCCCGGCGATTGGTGCAGGGCCGACGCCTCCTGCGTCCAGCCCACACTGCCGGCCGCGCGCGCCACCGCTTGCGCCGCAGTGAACGCCGAGGTGGTCGCAAGACTGCCCGGATCAAATACCGACGCCAGTGTGCCGGTGGTGCGCGCCAGTTCCCCTTGAGCCGTGAAGCCGCCGCGGACCAGGCCCTGGAACACGGGGATGCCGTTGATGGACTGCTCGAACTCCACCCAGGCCATGTTGCCGGATGGGTTTGCGTAGTTGGAGAGCAGCGAGAGTGCATCCGCCTCGACCGCCGACACGCCGTAGGCATCCGAGTAACGCGACAGGAACGTGCGCATCGCGCCCACACGGTCGGGCGAAGGCCCGGTCAGAAATCCCGTGCCCGGTCGTGCGCTCACCACTTCGAGGGTCCCCAGGGTGGAACTCGACACGACGTCCACGCCGCTCATGTCGGCCTGAAGTGCGGCCAGGCCCTCGGCGCGCGCGGCCGATCGCAACTGCCGCCCGGCTGCAGCGGCTGACGCCGCCCGCTCCACATACCCGGCAGCTGCGGTGCTGCGCTCCGTGCGGATGTCGAAGTTCGGCAGCGCGCTGGTGTCGATCAACTGCGCCCCGGTGCCGTCCACCAGCAGCGCGGCGACGACTGTGACGAACGCGGCAACGCGCCACGGGAGGCGGCGCCGGGGAATGGCGGGAGTTGTGTGGGTCATGGCAGGGGCCTTCGTACGGCCGCTATTGTACAAGGCCGGATTAAAACGACCTCTGAGGTAATTACCTCAGAGGTCGTTTTCAGAGGCCGCGATCGCCTACCGAACCACCACCGTCACACTCCGCGAGTCTTCCCACCGTTCGGTGCGCTGGTTCCACGCATACGCAGTGAGCGTGTACGAGCCCGGCGCCAGCTTGGCAGTGAGCGCGAAGCGGTCACGGTCAAGCGTGGCAGCACCAAGGAAGACCGGCGAAGCCGCTCCAGGAACCCCGGGACCCCAGGCCCCCAGGACCCCAGACTCGTTCACGCGCGTAGCCCAAACGTGAACCGCATCGATGCCAGCCCCAATGGCGGCCTGCGGGTCGGCCGCGGCGCCTGTGACCCTGACCTCGCCCGCGCTGTGGCCCTCCGCCGCCAGCTCCATCCGAATCTGGCGCTCGCCGTCCACCGCCTTCGGACGTTCCACCACGGTCACCTTCACCGTGATGCGATCGCCGCCGCGGATAAACGCGAGTTCATACGTGCCCGTGTAGCCGGGCGGCGGCATCCACGCAAACTGCGGGCCCGTCAGCGACGCGCCCACCGGCAGCGGATGCAGCTTGCCTTCCGCCACCAGGTATCCGGCCTCCACATCCGTGCCCAGCCAGAGCTCCATGCGACTCAGTTCCGGCAACCGCACCGCAAACGACGCGTCGTCGCCCGCGTGCATCGCGGCCCACGGCGCAGACAGGTTGAACCCGGTCCGGCCCCACACGCCGTCGACGGCCAACTGGTTCGCGGCCAGGGAGTCGGCCGTACCCACCACGCGAGCCGGCGCATCCCGCAGCGCGTCTTCGCTGGCGGTGCCGCCTGTCAGCGGCGCCCCATTCTGCACGATGAAGAACCGCGACCCGATGCCTTCATTACGGCCCGCCGAGTCGGTCACGCTCCACGCGATTGTGTGCAAGCCGTTCGTCATCAGATTCGTGTTGAACGTGTACGCGCCAATCGCCCCCCGCGCCGCATCCAGGTTGCGGAATTTTGTCGGGTTACTGGTGCGCGTCGCCAGCGGCGTCAACACCGGCGTCACATTGCCGAAGATGTTTGCGACGTCGTCATTGCAGAAGATCCCCGGCCCCGGCGGGTTGCCGACACTGCCGCGGCACTGGTTGTACGCCACGGTCGACACGGGCAACGAGTCGATGTAGACAGTCATCGTCGATCCATTCGTGGGGATGAAGATGTCCGAGCCATCGACGATGGTGTTCAGGTCGGGGGTAATCGCCCATCCGAAGTTGTTGAAGACGCCACCGATCGTCTGGCCCTGACCCGGCGTATCGATCGCGCCGAACGGCTTCGCGATCGTGTCGTTGGTCATGCTGAACGTGGTCGGCGTGGTGAAGCCCGGCCCAGGCACAAACGTCCGGCCCAGCAACGTCTTATTCGCGTTAGTGTCGGTGGCGACGATGTAGAGCGCGAGCGTGCCCTGGCCGCCGAAGGGCTGGCTGTTGGGCACGTGCGGCAACATCGGCGTCAGCATCAGATAGCCCCACCCAGCGCGGCCGTTTTGCGGATGCGTCGGGAACGCCGCGGCCACGTCGGGCCGTGCGCCCGCGAGGAACGCCGCGTCGCCGATGTAGACCACGCTGTTGCCCAGCACGGTCTGACAGTTGCCGGGCTCAAACGCCAGACAGTTACGGTAGATCTGGATGGTGTTGACGCCGCCGTCGTCGAGCGCCCAGCCGGTGACGCCGATGGCGCCCTGCACACCGGTGGCGTTTTGCGCGGGCGTATCCACCTGACCGAAAGCCGGTCCCGGTGACCCGGTGGAGTACGACCAGAACGACGTGGCTGCGCCTTCCGCATAGGTCGTGCCACCTCCGTTGTTCGCGCGCACCTGCCAGTAGTGCGCGGTGTTCGCCGGCAACGGGCTCAACGTCGCGCTGGTGGCCGTACCAGTCGAGACCCAACTCGTGTTGCACGCGTTGTTGTTCGTCGTATCGATGCAGTACTCGTAGCTGGTCGCTGCACTCGCCGCACCCCATGTCAGCATGGTCGCCATCGGTTGATTGACCGCGCCGTTCGTGGGGGTGGCCTTGCTGAAGGCCCCGGGCGGCGAGACGACCGCGCCACACGTGAACGCTGTCAGTCGGACGATGACGGTGTCTACAGACCAGCCGTAGGTGCCGATGACTGAGTCCGATCCCATGCGCCACCGCAACTGGATGTTCTGGTTCTGCGAGGCTACGGGCAAGTTCACCACCGTGGTGATGTAGCCCTCCGAAATACCGCTCCAGACATTGCGCTGCGGACTGTAGGCACCGTCGAAATTAGAGAACATGCTGTAGCCGCCGCTGACGAAGCTTCCACCGGCAGTGACGATGTCCTGGAACACGCCGCCGGCAACACCGGGGATGGCGATCTCGAGCACGCCGCCGTCCCATCCGGGCTCCATCTCGTACCAGTGCCGGAACGTGAGGGTGGCCGCGCCGGCCGGCATGGCGATGCTCGGGCTGGTCAGGGCGCTGTGGCTTGCGGTCCCTAGGTTGAGCGCATACGCACGGTTCAACGCTGTGTCGGATTTGTTCGCGACGGTCGTCCACGGATTCGACGTGCCGGAAATGGCGACCGAGGTCCAGCCCGCGGGCAGGCCGGGCGCACCCACACCGTCAAAGTTCTGCGACATGATGATGTTGGGGCTGCCCACCTGGAGCGCATACGTCAGGTTCTTCGACGGCCCGCTGGTGTCGGTAATGCCCAGTGTCGCCGTCACCGTGGCGCCACACGACGCACTGACCGTGAAGGTATACGACTGGCACGAGATGGCGCCGGCGCCAATCGCGCCGAAGTTCTGGGCGCCTGAGGGCGACGTGACGCCGCCCGTGGCCGCAAGCGTGCCCACCACGGTGCCGGTGGTGGTGCCGCTGGTGTTGGAAACACACAGCGAGACACTCACCGTTTCCGTGGGGTCGATGCGGCCATTCGGAATGGACTCGCCCGTCATGAACCAGCCGCCGTACGCCGTGCCTGGCAGGTCGAAGGCTTCGGTCACGGTGCCGGTATTCGGATTGACGACGCGCGCGCTCACGCCCATGCCGCGTGTGGCGAAGCCCGCCCAGATGTCTGCGATATCGGCCGCGGTGCCGCCGCCGGCGTAGGCCGCGGCGATGATCGAGTCGCGGCCCTGCAGCAGCGTGGGGTTCCACGGGTCCAACTTCATGCCGTCGGTCACAAACTGCAGGATGCGCTGGTTGCCGGTGGCCCAGCCCAGTCGATTGATGAAGCGGGCGCGCACTTCGAACAGCGCGGCGGCCCACACTTCACCAATGTTGTGCACCTGAAATGCCGTGGCCGAGCCGCCAGGCCCTTTGGGGTAAGCACCGTCGGTGAGGTTGATCTGCGCCGGATCGATGTCGGCAAACGTCAGCGGGTTGTGCGGCTTGGTGTTCGCGCCCACATTCGTCTTCACCGCGTGCGGAAAACGCCGGATGCCGTAATAGTAGTTGTCGGTGTACGTGCCGCTGAACATCAGGTTCGTCACCCACCCGCCCATCGAATAGATCGCGTTCACGTCCTCGCCGGCGGAGGAGAGGAGCGCACGCGCGTAGAAGTCAGACCAGCCCTCGCCCATGCCGCCCGACATCGTGGCCAACAGACCAGAGGCGTTGCCGTGCAGGCGGTTCGACGTGCCATGCGTCAACTCGTGCAGCAGCACATCGTTGTCGAGGCCCGACGTCCGATCCGGTGTTGGTCCGGTGAACACGTACATCTGCATGCGCCCGCGTGTGCCGTCAGGGAGCGTCGTGAAGTTCGCGTTGTTCGTACCGCTGTAGTCCTGCGCTTCCGCGCTCACGCGATCGGCCTGCACTCCGCCACGGCCAAAATTGTCGTTCTGGAAGTTGCCCGCGGCTTCAGTGAAGCCCAGCAAGTAGAGCTTGTCGTGGTACATGTTCGACCAATAGAACTGGTGGACGACTTCGCCAAGCCGGTAACCGATCACGCTCGGCGCCTCCACCGCAGGGTCGTACACGGAATCAAACGTCCGGTTCACGCCACCGACGATGGTCTCGATGCCGTCGGGAGAGGCCACATCGAGGCCGGCCTGCACGTTGTTGCCGTCGGTCCAACCGTTGACGCCGTTGGTGTTGTCCGTCATCCAGCCCAGATTGTTGAACGACAACGGCCCTTCGTTGCCGATGAGCGCGATGGTCGAACGCGCGATGAAGGGCGCCTGCGTACCGGACCCGGGCAGCATCGTGACGGGCGACATGGGCGCCGGGCTGTCGTTGTTGTAGACCGTGTACGACGCTGACTGCGTCTGGTAGTTCGTGGCGTTCTTGCGGAACAGCACGGTGCCGTCCTGGGCGTCGATCACCATCAGGAATGTGTCGGGGTCGCCCCAGAGTTCCATCGCCCACGCCAGGCGCGCGGCGCCGTGCGTCACCGGGAAGTACACGAGCCACGCGCGGGCGTCGGCGGCCATGGTGCCGCGCGACACGTTGATGCTGCCGGCACGTCCGGGCGTTTCGGTCAACGCGTTCGCGTTCTGTGTCCAGCCCACGCTGCCGGCCCCACGGGCCACCGCCTGCGCGGCCGTGAAGGCGGACGTCGTCGCCAGCGTGCTCTGGTCAAAGACAGAGGCCAGCGCCCCGGTGGTGCGCGCGAGCGCGCCATCAGCCGTGAAGCCGCCGCGCACCATGCCCTGCCACACCGGAATGCCGTTGATGGCCTGTTCCATCTCCACCCACGCCATGTTGCCGGCGGGATTGACGTAGTTGGACACCACAGTCAGGCCGTCCATCTCGGTGGCGGACACGCCGTACGCGTCTGAGTATCTGGAGAGGAACGCGCGCATGGCGCCTACTCGATCCGTTCCTGGGCCGGTGAGGAAGCCGGCGCCGGGCTTGGCGCTCACCACCTCCAGCGTGCCGAGCTGCGCACTCGTGGTGACTTCCACGTCGGTCACGTCAGCCTGAAGCGCGGCAAGCCCGTCGGCGCGCGAGGCGGATCGGAATGCCTGCCCTGCCGCGGCCACTGACGCCGCGCGCGCCACATAGCCCGCGGATGCCGCGTCCCGATCGGTCCTGATGTCGAAATTGGGCAACGTCGACGTGTCAATCCTCTGCGCTCCCGTGTTGGCAAACAGAGCGGCGGCCGCAGCGCCAACGAAGGCGGTGCGCCACAGCAGGCGACGGATGGGGGACGAGGTTGTGGGTGTGTGGGTCATGTATGAATCACTTTCGTGCAATCAACAACGTCAGTCGGTAGTCTTCGGTGCGCACGCCGCCCGTGGCTGTCGGGGCTGGCGTGACGGCCTGGATGCTGATCTTCCAGGCGCCATACGTGGTCTCTTTTGCAGTGTCGAGGTTGGTGTGAAGCGTGGCGGTGGCGGGCGCAAGGTCCGGCGCGGCCAGCCGAATTCTCACCGCCGCATCACCGGCCCAGATGCACTGGACGCCGGTCGGGCACCTGGAATCTTCCACCACGGCCTCAAAGGTCACGGTGAGGTCAGTACCCGCGGCGCGCTTCGGGGCGCCGATCGCCAGCACCACCGTGCCCTCCGCCGGCGCCGGCTCCTGCGTTCTGGCGGCCGGAGCTGACGCACAGGCGGCCAACAGGAGCGCAAGCGTAAGTGTTGCTATTGGCACGTGCATCCCTAGCGCGCCAAGCATACAGCAGGAGCCAGCTGCCGTGGCGTGGCTGACGCCACGCCACGCAAACCGCGGCCTTGAGACCCAGGCCGCGCTACGAGAACCCAGACCGCGCTACGAGAACCCAGACCGCGCTACGAGAACCCAGGCCGCCCTGCGACCGCCACGCGCCGCGGCCCTGCGAGGCCTCCATCCGGAATTTCGTAGCGCGGCCTGGGTCTCAAGGCCGCGGCTCTTGGATCGCCCCCGCGAGGTAGCCGGGGCGCGCCCTGACCGTGGTGTTGCGTTGTTTCACGCGCACGTCGATGCGGTGCCAGCCTTCCCGGCCGACGCCGGTTGGGGTGTAGCTCAGCAGGTAGCGCTCTCGATATTCATTGAGCAATCGCACGAACGTGGCGCCCACGTCCGTGGTGCTCTTGACCTCGAGCAATTCACCACCGGTGGCATCCGTGAGGTCGCGCAGGAACGACTGCCTGGGCGCGGTGCCTGCCACCACGGCGTAGGTGACGACGTCCGCGCTGCGAGCGGTGGCCATGACCTTCTCGGCCGTCAGCCAGCTCGCGGTATCAACGCCGTCGCTGAAGACCAGCAACAGCGACCGGCCCACCTCCGAGGTGCCCAGCATCAGCCCCGCGAAACAGCCGTCGATGAGAGCCGTGCGTCCGCCGCCGGCAGGTTGCGCCAGCGCCGCGCGCACCGCCGCACGATCCTGCGTCAGCCGCTGTGCCACCGTGACGGCAAATCCAAAGGTCAGCAACGCCGCGCCGTCGCGCTCGGTCAATTCATCCAGCAGCCCGCGTCCGGCATTCTGCAAATCGCTGAGCCGGCTTCCGGTGACGCTGTCCGACTGGTCGAGCGCCATGACGACGTTGAGTGGCAGGGTGTCGGCGCTGAGCAGCGTGGCCTGCTGAAGGACGCCGTTGTCCCTGACTTCGAAGTCGGCGCCGGAGAGGCCACGCATCGGGACGCCGTTCTGCATCACAAGCACGTCCACGCGCACGGCCTCGGCGCGGCTCGAGAACACCGCCTGCTGCGCGTCGCCCGACGCAGACGCCACGAGGGCGAACACGACGATGATGGCCGCCAGCAGCGGTTTCATTTCCGCACGTGCTCCGCGGCCATGTGCCGCAACTGATCGACCAGGACGGCCACATCAAGGACGGCCGACAACTCGTACGTCCACCATGGGTCTTCGCGGCTGCCCGTCGCTGACGGCGCTGCGGCCAGCCCGTCGAGCACCACATCCGCACCGGCGCGATCGGCGCGTTGCCACGCGAGCTGGCCCAGTGCCAGATACGGCGACTGGGCATTCGGAAACAGCTTCCTGGCACGCTCGTACGCCGCTTTCGCCTGCGCAGCGCGACCTGCGGCCTGCTCCTCGGCGCCGAGAAACAGCTCGCCGTAGTACCGATGCCGATCGCCGGTGAGGGTCAACAGCGCCTGCTTGAGTTCAGCCACCGCCTGCGGGTGACGGCCGAGCAGGCCGATCACACGCCCGAGTCTCATGCGCGCGGGCGCAAGGCCGGGATCAAGTTCAAGCGCGCGACGATAAAACATCTCGGCCAGTTTGAGTTCCTCGGCGGGCGACTCGACGTGCGGATTAAACGTGCGCGAACTGATCGCCTGCAGCGCGGCCTGCACGGAAGCGCCCCCGTACGCTTCGTGCACCACGCCGGAGTAGAGCTGCAGGTAGGGTTCCTTCGGCAGGATGATCCGCGCCCTGGTCAGATGCGGCACCAGAAAGCCGTACTCGCGGCGAAACAGGAGGTACGCCGATGTGGCGCGATACCACGCGGCCACCAGTGGATCCTCACCTGCCTTTGGCCGCACTCCGTCCAGCGCGGTCCGTCCAAACTCCCAGTGAATCGGCCGCGAGTCCCAACCCGAATCCTGGCCATCCACCACACGCCGCGTAGTGGCCGCCAGGTCCGCGCCTCTCGGTGCGGCGATCGTGCCGCCCGGCGTGCGCGAGAGCATCACCACGTCGGTGTGCAGTATCGCGACCCGCTTCATGAATTGGGTGACGTCAGCGTCGCGGACACGGATCAAATTGGGGACGTCTTCGGCCCTGATCGTGCGCGGGCGGGACGTGGGCCTGGCCATCTCGGTGGGACGCAGGATGCGCCCGTCGCTGGTGTACTGAACCACGGCCGTGGATCCAGCGCCGCCGCTGACAAGCGCCACCACCGCCGCCAGGTCCACTCTCGCCGCGGACAGGTCTGCCGGCGACCACAACTCAATCGCGCGCACCGCGTCGTCGAATTCACCCGGTGTGTGCGCCCAGACAATGCCCGCCCACTCCTGGAAGCGCTCGAACCCTTTGACGGGCTGGACGTCACGCTGCGAGTGGGCGCCTGACGCGGCCATGCCCGCGCTCGCGAGGGTCGCAACGATCGCCAGGACGACGACGGGCCGGGTCATGGTTTGATGTCGAGCCTCACCGTGAAGCGCATGACATTGGGCTCGCAGGGCTGTTCGCGACAGCGCGTCCGCGACGTGAGCGTGACTTCTGATTCGCCCGCCTTGAGCGCGCGCCACACCCAGCCACGCACGTCGGGATTGGGCAGGTCGGAGGCGGACGTCAACAGGCGCAGGGCCTCGGGGTCAAAATCCAGCTGCCATTCGACGTTGGTGGTGGGCGGTTGTACGCCCAGCGTCTGGCCCACGCGGATGAGGGTGGGCGTATCGAAGTTCGTCAGACGAACGTCGGCCTTCCTGGCGTCAGGAGCCACCACCGGTGCCTGTGCGGAGATCGGGGCACAGGCCGAAGGCAGCACCACAAGGATGAGCGCCAAGAACTGTCGCAGGACCACGGGTCCATCATGCACCGTTTGGGTCGCCGAGGCGTGTCTTGACCTTCAGCCTTCACGCCTCGTGTAAAACCCAAGGCGGCGCTATTTTTCTCCCACGATGACCGTGACGTCGATACGCTCGCCACCGCGAATAAACACCAGCGTGTACGCACCGACGTAGCCGGCGGGCGGCGTCCACCCAAACCGCGAGCCGTTCAGGGACGAGCCCACCGGCAGCGGCTGCAGCTTGTCGTCTGCCACCAGATACCCGGCGTCCACCGACGCCCCGAGCCACAACTCCAGGCGACCCAACTCCGGCAGGTTGACCACAAGCGCCCCGTCCTCATTTGTGCGGAGCGGCAGCCAGGGCGTGGAGAGGTCAAAACCCTTGCGGCCCCACACCCCGTCAGTGCCTGGGGGTTGCGCGTGCAGAGACTCGGCCGCGCCCAGGACGCGAGCAGGCGCTGCGCGCAGCGCGGCTTCAGTCGACGCGCTGTGCGCGTCGGCCGATCCGTTCAACACGATGAAGAAGCGCGACCCGATGCCTTCATTGCGCCCTGCCGAGTCCGTCACGCTCCACGCGATGGTGTGCAGTCCGTCGGCCAGTGTCGCCGTGTTGAACGTGTACGCCCCGATAGGCGCGCGCGCGGCATCCAGGTTCCGGAATCGCGTCGGATTGCTCGTGCGCGTGGTCCCTGGCGGCTGCGGCGTCGGGTTCCCGAAAATATTCGACACATCGTCATTGCAGTACAGGCCCGGCGGCACCGGATTGCCCACATCGCCACGGCACTGGTTGTAGGCCACGAGCGACACCGGTAGTCCGTCGATGAACACGGTCATCGTGGAGCCGTTGACCGGCACGAGAATGTCGGTGCCGTCGGCAATCGTGTTGCTGTCGGGTGTGATGGCCCAGCCAAAGTTGTTGAAGATGCCGCTGATCGTCTGCCCCTGGCCCGGCGTGTCGATCGCGCCAAACGGCTTGGCAATCGTGTCGTTGGCCATGGTGATCTGGGTCGGCGTATTGAAGCCGGGGTTGTTCGGGTCGAACGACCGGCCCAGCAATTTCTTGTTGCCAGCCTGGTCTGTTGCGATGGCGTAGAGCGTCAATACACCCTGTCCGCCAAACGGCTGGCTGTTGGGCACGTGCGGCAGCATCGGCGTCAGCATCAGATAGCCCCACCCGGCTCGCGTGTTGTTGGGATACGAGGGATACGCCGCCGCCACATCGGGCCGCGCGCCATCGAGGAACGCCGCGTCGCCGATGTACACCACGCTGTTACCCAGCACGTCCTGGCAATTGCCGGGCTCGAACGCCAGGCAGTTGCGATAAATCTGCACCGTGCTCACACCCACATCGTCGAGTGACCAGCCGGTGATGCCGATGGCGCCTTGCACACCGCCCGCCCCCTGCGCCGGCGTGTCGACCTGCCCAAACGGCGGCGCCGCCGCAGCGGTTGTGAAACTCCAGAAGGCCGTGGTGCTGCCGTCAGCGTAGGTTGTGCCGTTGCCGTTGATGGCACGCACGTGCCAGTAGTGCGAGGTACTGAGCGCCAGCGCGCCCAGCCCCACACTGGTATTCGCACCTGTGGACACCCAGCTCGCGTTGCACGTGTTGTTGTTGCTGGTGTCGTAGCAGTACTCGTAGCTCGTCGCCCCGCTGGCTGCAGCCCAGCTCAGCACCGGATTCGTCGGCTGCCCCGTGGCGCCGGTGCCTGGCGCGCTCTTGCCGAACGCGCCCGGAGGTGGCGGGGGCGCGGTGGTGAAACTCCAGAACGCCGTGGGGCTCCCTTCCGCATACGTGATGCCGCCGGTGGTGGCGCGTACATGCCAGTGGTATGTGGCGCCGGCCGTCAGCCCGCCCAGGCTCACACTGGTGTTTGCGCCTGTGGGCAGCCAACTCGTGTCGCACGCGTCGTTGTCGACCGTGTCGTAGCAGTACTCGTAACTCGTGGCCCCGGCGCTCGCGCCCCACGTCAGCATCGGGCTTGTGGACTGTCCAGTGGCGCCATTGGCCGGACTCGATTTGCCGAACGCACCATCAGTGCTTGCCACAAACAGGCCCCGGCCATGCGTGACGGCCACCAGGTTCGTGCCCATCCAGAACAACTCGTCCACAGAAACGTTTGCCGGTCCATCGTGTGGCACGGCCCACGTGGCACCGCTGTCTACGCTGGCGAAGATCCCCACCTCGGTGCCGGCATAAATCCAGCTGGTGTTGGTGGGGTGAATGGCGAGTGCATACACAGGCGCGGCGGGCAGTGCCGTGCCACCACTGCCGGTGACCTGTGTCCACGACGCGCCCAGATCGGTGGTCCGCCACACGTTGTTGGAGTTGAACCCGCCAAACGACGCGTACGCGATGTTTGAGTTGCCGGGGTCTACCACCACTCGTGTGGCGGTGCGGCCGGGCAGCGCCACCGCATTGCCATCCACCTTGGTCCAGGTGGGGCTCACTGCAGTGCCGTCGGTGGTCACATACACGTCGCCGTTGTTGTGCCCCACCCAGACGATGTCGGAGTTACCGGGGGCCACGGCGATGGTGTTGATGTTGCTGTTGCCTGTCGTGGGCGCCTTGATCACGGCCCACTGGGGCCCCGTGCCCTGGCCGGTGTTCTGATCACCCGGCGCCTTGACGTCGTTGGACCGCCACAACGAACGGCCGCCCACCAGCATGCGATTGGCGTTGTTGGGATCGAGCACCAGCGGCGGAATGAAGTTGATGGTCTTGTTCCACGCGTCGCTCAGGCAATGGGGCGCGGCCTTGCACGTGCCGAGGCTGTTTGAATAGCCGAAGATGTAGCGCGAACTGCTGCTGCCGCCAGTGGTGTTGCGGTGGACGTAGCCGTATTGCACTTCGCCGTAGAGGTAGTTGACGTCGGTGGGATCGGCCGCCGAGTAGCCGCCATCTCCCCCGAATGGCGTGGTCCAGGCATTGGCGCCTGTGGCCGGCCAGTAGATCACGGTGCTGTTGTCCTGCGTGCCGCCGATGATCTTGCCACTGGTGGTATTCCCACCCGCTCCGTAAAACTGCGTGATGCCCAGGTTGTTGTTGAGCGACACGAAGGTGCTGCCGGTGGTGATGTCGTCGTTCTTGAACACCCCCCCGTCGTTGCCGATGTAGACGCGTTTGTTTGTGGTGCCGTTGTAGCCGGGATCGCTCACGAACAAGTGGAAGTCCGTGTGAATGCCAGAGAGCTGCGTCTGATTGGTCGCAAATCCGTCCGTGCTGCGATACGCGTTGACGCCTGCCGCCACCACACGATCCGAATTGGTCGGGTCCACCCAGATCGTGTTGTCGTACCACCCCTGCGAACTGAGGTGCCCCGTAGTGCGCACGAGCGCGTAGCTCTGGCCGCCGTCCACACTCTTCCAGATCTGGCCGGAGGTTGACTGCTGGCTGAGGTGATCCACTGAGAGATACACCGTCGCAGGCGTCGCCGGGGCCACACCAATTTCCACGCGATTAAACGTCCCTGTGGGGCCCATGCCCGCAGCCGGCACCCACGACACACCGGCGTCGGTGGTGAAGTACGCGTTCGTGGCAAAGCCCGAGGCCACAGCGTTCACGCTGCTGCCGGGCAGGAACTTCACATCCACCACGTCTCTTCGGGTGGTGTTGGCGATCTGGTAGAAGTTGGTCCACGTCACACCCGCGTCGGTGCTGCGGTAGATGCCCACAGACGTGCCGGCCAGCAACGTCTGGCCGTCGGCGGAAAACGCCAGACGATTCACATAGTGGAAATTGGAACTGGTGGTGGAAGGCAGCTGAGCCCACGTCGTGCCGCCGTCCACCGACTTGAAGATGCCGGCGCCGCGGATGCGGTCGAAGTTGAAGAACCCTTCGCCTGTGCCCGCGTACATGACCGACGGGTTGCCGGGCTGGAACACGAGCGTGGTCACCGCCAGATTGGTCATGAAGTCATCAACAGGCGACCAGCTGCCGCCGCTGTTCGTGGTCTTCCAGATACCGCCGGCCACGCTGCCGATGAAGAGCGTGGACGTGGTGGTGGGATGCACCACCACCGCACGAACGCGCCCGCCCTTGTTGCCGGGCCCAAGCCACGTCCAGCCCTGCCGGCTGATGCCGGCCACCGACGACATGCCGGGGTCGGCCCTGAGCTGCGCGGCGCGCAAGCCTTCCACCTCGGCCTTGGCCCGCATCAGGCCTCCCGGGGCGATGGCGCCGTTTTCACCGGCCATCAACATGTGACGCCGGCTCGCGGCCGCCTGCGGGCCTTCGGTCTTTGGACCCGCAACGGTCGGCCCGCTCACCCTCGGCCTCACGGTCGGCGGCCCGGCCATCAGCGACACCAAGCCGGCCACGGCCACCACGGACGCCAGCGCCCGACTCCACGCGAACTGATTCTTCTGAAACGCCATTGTCAACCCTCAGGCTTGCGTACGCCGCATCGTGCCATGTGATGCACTTTCCATGCCGCCGCCCGATCGCCGCTCGCGTGGTACCTGCGCGCGACGAGCTGCTCCTGGGCACGCCTGAAGTACACTTCCGTGCGATACATGACGCCCGACTCGCCCGATCCGGTACGCGCGCTCGCCGACCTGCAGGCGGCCTACGACCGGCTCGCCACAGAGGCAGAGGCGCTGCGGCTTGAGGCCGGCGACACCACGCGCGCCCTGCTCCGCGTGATCGACGAACAACGCGCCGCCCTCGAAGACGCCACCGGCATGGCCGCCACCAGGGCCGCCATTGCGGCCAGCAATTCGGGCCGGTTGCTGCGGGTGATGGCGGGGGTGCGGCGGCGTGTGCGGGCCGCGCGCATGCATGCGCGCCGCCAGAAGGCGATGCGGGCCGCCGGCCGTCGCGTGCTGCAAGTGCCCGCCGCGGTGATGTCGGCACCGATCGGCGTCAACTGCTCGGGCTACCTCAACGCCGAAAGCGGCATGGGCGAAGCAGCACGGTGTGCGCTGCGCGCGCTGTCGCGCGCGGGTGTGCCGTTTGCGCTCAACAACGTCAAGGGACCGCAACGCGCGGCCGACACCACCTTCACCGACTTCACCACCGAACATCCGCATCCGTTCAACCTGGTGCACCTCAACGCCGACAACATGGCGTGGTTTGCCGACGAACGCGGCGCCGGCTACTTCAAGGACCGGTACACGATCGGCTACTGGTTCTGGGAGCTCGCGCAGTTCCGGTCCGACTGGTTGCACGCCTTCCAACTGGTCGATGAGGTGTGGGTGGCCAGCGAGTTCAGCCGCGTCGCCATTGGCGCGGATGCGCCGGTGCCGGTCGTGCACATGCCGCTCGGCATTGAGGCTCCCGTGCCGGGGCCGTACGGCCGCGCGCATTTTGGCCTGCCGGAAGCGCCGTACATCTTCCTCTACACGTTTGATGTGTCGAGTCAGATGGAACGTAAGAACCCGATGGGCGCGTTGCGCGCGTTCCGCCAGTCTGGCTTCAAGCGACACGAAGCGGTGTTGCTGCTCAAATTCACCAACGGGCACGCCGACCGCGCGGCCGTGCGTCGTCTGGCCGAGGCGGCCTCTGGACTCAACGTCATCATGCTCGACGTGGCGCTGTCGCGGGCCGAACAAAACGCGCTGATGCAGTGCACCGACGCGTGCCTCTCGCTGCACCGCGCCGAGGGGTTCGGCATGACGATTGCTGAGCAGATGCTGCTGGGCCGGCCGGCAATTGCCACCAACTACTCAGGCAACGTGGACTTCATGACGCCCGACGTGTCGCGGCTGGTCAACGCGCCCATGGTTTCTCTCACGCGCGACTACGGCCCGTACCTGCGCGGGTTCTCGTGGGCCGATCCAGACACTGCGGAAGCCGCGAAGTACATGGTGGAACTGGTGCGCACACCGGGACTCTCCGCCGACCTGGGCGCACGCGGCCGGGCGCACGTACAGCGGGTGTTGGACCCGGCGCGCACCGCCGATTTGATGCTGACGCGACTGCGGCAAATCCAGGCCGGCCAGATTCGGGTGGAAGGACGCGCATGAGCCTGCCGCCCGACCAGGATCCACTCGCCGCGCTTCAGGCCACGCGCCAGGAACTGCGCCGCGCCGGTCGCCGCGCCACCGAAGCGCTGGATGAAGCGCAACAGGTGCGGCAGCGGCAGTTTGACGCGCTCGAAGAACTGCGCGACTCGCCCGAACGTCGTTTGTGGCTCCGCGGCCGGCGCACGTTGCTCGCGCCGGTACGCGCGCTGCGCCACCCGCTCAGGGCGCTTCGCGGCGCGGGCCACCGCGTCCTCACGGCCTCACGCCTCCATCGCCTCGGCCCACTCGCCGAACACGCGGCCTGGACGAGCGTCCCGCTGCGCGCCCACCCACCGGCGCAACAGCACACCGACCAGCCGTCGCTCTCTGACGCCCTGCGATGGATGGGCCCGGTGGACGTGCGTGGCGTTCGCCGCCATGCGCTTCTCGCACACCCGACCTCCACGATCACCTGGCGTCTGCCTGTCAGCCGGCCCGCCACACTCGTGGTCTCGTGCGCCCTCGTGCCGGAAGTCGCCACGCAGAATCGCCACGGCGTGGTGTTCAGCGTCGCCGTGCGAGTTCCCGGCGGTACAACGCCGCTGACCACCGAATTGCTGGTGCGTCCCAGTGTGTACGGCGCCGATCAGTATTGGCGTTCGCTCAGGATCGACATCCCCGGCAGTGCCGAAGGCGAAACCGAAATTTCGGTGACCACGTCGCTGCCCGAACACGGCGCGCCGGACTTCGCATGGGCCTTGGTCGGCGAGCCGCGCCTGCTGTGGCGGCGCAGCCCTTCTGAAATCGCGAGCCGGGTCAAAGGGTTGCTGCGCCGTGACGGGCTGCGCGGCCTCGTCGCGCGCGCCCGCCAGGCGGGTCCGGCTGAGATCCAGGCCGACTACCGGCGCTGGGTCGCCGACCATACACTCACGAACGACGACCTCGCGCGGCTCACAGCCGAAGGTGAGGCATTCGCCCAGCACCCGACATTCAGCATCATCACGCCCGTCTACAACACGGAAACCCGATGGCTGCGCGCGTGCATCGACTCGGTACTCGCGCAGGTCTATCCGCACTGGCAACTGTGTCTGGTAGACGACGCCTCGACGTCGGCCGAGACGGTGCGGGTGCTTGAGGAGTACAGCACACGCGACCCGCGAATCACGGTGGTGCGCCTGGCGGAGAACGGTCACATTTCGCGGGCGTCCAACGCCGGCCTTGACGTGGCCACGGGCACGTTCGTGGCGCTGCTCGACCACGACGACACGCTCTCACCCGACGCCCTGCTCGAGATGGCGAGGGCCATCAACGCCTCGCCGGATCTGGACTTCCTGTACAGCGACGAAGACAAACTCGACGAAACCGGCGCGCGGTGCGACCCCTATTTCAAGCCCGACTGGTCGCCCGAACACTTCCTCAACTTCATGTACACGAACCACCTGATGGTGCTGCGGCGCTCGGTGGTGGAGCAGGCCGGCAGGTTTCGTGTGGGATACGAAGGGTCGCAGGATTTTGATCTGGCGCTGCGCGTGATCACACACAGCTCCCGGGTGGGGCATGTGCCGCACGTGTTGTACCACTGGAGGAAAATCGCGGCGTCCACCGCAGCCGACGCCGGCGCCAAACCCTGGGCACTCGACGCTGCGCGCCGTGCCCTCAAGGAACATATCGCCCGCACCGAACCCGACAGCCAGGTGCTCGACTCCTACGCGCCGGGCCTGTTCCGCGTGAAGCGCCCCATTCGCGGCAACCCGCTTGTGTCGCTCGTGGTCACCACCGACGACCGCAGCCGCAACCTCAACGGCCGGATGGTCGCCCTGCTCCCGCACCTGCTGCAAAGCATCCTGCAAAAGACCAAATACTCAAACTACGAGATCGTCGTCATCGACAACGGACAGCTGTCGGACGCCACGCGCGACGTGCTCGCGGACATCCCGCACCGGCGGGTGTCCTACACGATTGAGGGCGCGTTCAACTTCGCGCACAAGCTCAACTTCTCCATGCGCCACGCGCGGGGCGAACACGCGGTCATCCTCAACGACGACATCGAAGTCATCTCGTCCGAATGGTTGTCAGCCATGCTCGAGTACTCGCAGGATCCGGCGATTGGCGCCGTCGGCGCGCGGCTGCTCTATCCCGACGGGCGGCTGCAGCACATCGGTATGGTGCTCGGCGTGTGCGGCGTGGCCGCGCACGCGTTCCATCAGGCGCCGGGCCACAGTTCCGGCTATGCGGGCTCCGCACTGGGCCCGCGCAACTACTCCGCCGTCACCGGCGCATGTTTGATGACCCGCAAGGCGGTGTTCGATGAGGTGGGCGGGTTCAACGAACAACTCGCGATTGACTTCAACGACGTGGACTATTGCCTGCGCCTCCGCCGCGCCGGCTACCGCATCGTCTATACGCCGCACGCGGAGTTGTATCACCTGGAGTCGGGCAGCATTTCCGATCGCACATGGAACCCGGCCGAAACGCGCCTGATGGAGGCCACGTGGGCCGACGTCATCGCGCGCGATCCGTACTACAACCCGAACCTCACGCGCGCGTTCCCTGACTATCGATTGCCGGGGTGAGGCAGATCTTTCCGGAAAGTGCTTTTCACCATGAAGAGCATGAAGATCCATGAAGAGCGCAGGGTTGGGGGCCCGGCTACGCCGGGGCCGCACGATCGAAGGGAAGCCACAAACGAACGTAGGTCGTGGTGGTCCCCTACGCTCGTTTGTGGCTTCCCTTCGATCGCGCGTGCCGCCGAAGGCGGCACCCAACCCGGCGCCTTTCTGACACCCCCGTGAATTCCTTCATGGAACTTCATGGAGCTTCATGGTGAAGCTTCTTTAGCGCACCGAAACGACGGTGGCGCGCGAGGCTTCCCAGCGCGCGGTGCGCTGGTTCCAGACGTAGGCCGTCACTTCGTAGCGGCCGGGCGTCAGCGTGGCCGTGAACTCGAACCCGGCGTGGCTGAAGCGCGCGCCGGCCGTGCGTGCGGCGTCGGGACGCTGCACGCCGAGGGTGGCCTCGCCCAGGAAGACCGGCGACGAGGGAGCGTCATCGCCGAGGCGGCGCGCCCACACGTGCACGGCGTCCACGCCGGCGCCGATGGCGCTGCCCGGATCCACCGCCCAGCCGCTGATCGTGACACCGCGGCCCGTCCACCCGCCCGTGGATGGCGCATCCAGGTGCATGCGCACCTCAGACTCGCCTTCCTTCGGCGTGCGCGACTCAATGGTCACGAGCACGTCGATCCGTTCGTCGCCGCGCAGGAAGACCAGCGCATAGTTACCGACCAGGCCCGGCCCAGGCGCCCAGGTGAAGTTTGCGCCCTGCAGGCTCGACCCTGGAGGCAACGCCCGGAGCGTGCCGTTGGCAGAGAGGTACGCCCGATCCACCGGCGCGCCCAGCCACAGGTCCAGCCGGCCCATCTCGGGCAACAGCACGCGGCGTTCACCGGCGCTGTCGAGCGGCATCGCCTGCCAGGCCTGTCGCGGGTCAAATCCGGTGCGGCCCCACACGGCCTCGGTGCCGACCGGCGTCGAATCGAGGTCGGTGGCCATCATGCGCGCCGACGTATCCTCGGCGCCGGCAAACGTGAGTGACGACGAGAGGGGCGCGCCGTTGGAGACGGTGAAGAAGCGCGAGCCCACACCTTCGCTGCGGCCGGCCGAGTCCACCACCGACCAGCTGATGGTGTGGAGTCCGTTCGTCAGAGTGTTGGTGTTGAGCACATACGAGCCGATGGCACCGCGCTGCACATCGAGGTTGCGGAAGCGCGTCGGGTTCGACGTGCGCGTGGTGTTCAGCGGCTGCGGCGTCGTGTTGCCAAAGAGATTGGCAATGTCGTCGTTGCAGTAGAGCCCGGCGGGCACGGGATTGCCCACGCTGCCGCGGCACTGGTTGAAGGTCACGGGGCCTTTGAGGAGGCCGTCGACGTAGACGTTCACCGTGGACCCGTTGATCGGAATCTGGATGTCGCCACCATCGTTGATCAGGTTGGTGTCTGGCGTCAGCGCCCAGCCGAAGACGGCGTAGACGCCGCCGATGGTCTGGCCCTGTGCCGGCGTGTCGAGCATGCCGAAGGGTTTGGCAATCGTGTCGTTGGCCAGCGTGATACTGGTCGGCGTGTTGAACGCCGGGTCACTCGGCACGAACGAACGGCCCAGCAGCTTCTTGTTGCCGCTGTTATCCGTGGCCACGGCATACAGCGTCAGCGCCCCCTGGCCACCGAGCATGAGCTGCGACGGCACGTGCGGCAGCATGTTCGTCAGCACCTGCACACCCCAACCCGCGCGATTCGCGTTGGGATAGAACGGGAAAGCGGCTTCCACGTCAGGGCGCGCGCCCTGCAGGAAGACGGCCTGCCCCACAAGCACCACGTTGTTGCCCAGCACCAGTTGGCAATTGCCCTGCGGTTCAAACGCGAGGCAGTTCCGATACACGGTCACGCTCGACACCAGCGTGTCGTCAAGCGCCCATCCTGTGATGGCGATGGCGCCCTGCACGCCAGTGGCGCTTTGCGCCGGTGAATCCACCTGGCCAAACGGATCGGCCGGCGCCGGGCCCGCGGCCACGGCCAGACTGACCGGCAGCGTTGCCGGCGAATTCACGGCACCTGGCGCAGTCACGACGATGCTGCCGCTCAGCGAAGTCTGCGAACCGATGACGTCGGACGGATTGATGACGGTGACCGAGAACTGGCCGTTCCCCGTGCCCGACCCACCGGTGACCTGCAGCCACGGCACCGTACTCGCCGCGGTCCACGCGAAGGGCGTGCCCGTGAACGTGACCGGCACCACCTGCGGCAGGAAACCACCGATGGTGGCACCGGACTTGACGATGGTGAACGCGAGGTTCGTGGGAAGGGCGACGCCGTTGGCGGTACCGCCGCCAAAGATGGGCCCGGGCGTGTCGGAGGCACTCAGGCTGATGCGCTGGACGTAGTTCGCGGCGTAGTTGACCGCCATCGAGATGCCGAACTGGCCACCCTCACCCACCGCCATGTCGGGACTGTACGTACCCGTCGTCGCGGCCGGCGTGGACAGCTGAGTGAACGGCCCGAGTTGCACCGCGCCCATGGCGTCAAGCACGGCGCCGTCAAAGTTCGGGCACGTGTCATTCGGACACCCGCCACTGCTCTGAAAGGCCATCAACACCCGGCGCGAAATCGCGTCGTAGATGCCCATCGGCTCGTCTTCGCTACGGGACGTGCCCGCCAGCGTGTAGACGCCGGCCGGCATGGTGCCGACCGTGCCGGTCGCAGACGACACGAAGCGCGCCTGCACATCGCGCCCTCCGCCCACGGGAAACGAGGTCCAGGCCACCATGAAGCCGTCGCGCTCTGGGAGAAATACCGGAATCGCGTGGATCGTGAAGCCCGACCCTACGGTCAACATATTGGTCAGCAGGGCGCCGGTTGTTCCGTCCACCACCTTGGCCCATAGACCGAGAATTTCCTGCTGAGGCGACGGACTGGCCGGTGACACACCTTCGTAGGCCACCATGATGCGATTGGTTTCCCAGTCCACCGCCAGGCGCGCGTGGTTCTGGGTCCAGTTCCCGTTGCTCACATTGACGATGCCGCCCGACGGCGTGCCGTCCACATTAAAGAACCGCAATTCGACGTCGGTCTCGGCGTTGCCCGAATACACGCGCCCCCAGGCCGCCACGAACTTCCGGGTGAACGGGTTAAAGACGATGTCGTTGGGAATTTCGTACGAGCCTTCAGACGCGAGGAACGCGTTGCCCACCAGGGCCCCGCCCGTGCCGGTAAAGCTCACGCGCTGGATCCACGCGCTGGGAGGCCCGTCAAACTGTTTGCCGCGGTCCGTCGCGTACATCACGAAGAACACGTCATCCGCCGTGTCGTTTGAGTACGCCACCATGGGGTCGTTCGCGTAGGCGATGCCGGCCTGCGACGAGATGACAAACGCATTGCCGACGGTTGCGCCGGCCGCATTGACGAACCGGCCCTTGACGCCACCGGCCACGCGGTCGTCATAGACCATCAAATAGACGTCGTGCCGCGCCGCATAGGCGATCCCGTGTTGCACCGAGAGGCCCGTGTGCACCTGGGTGGCAGACAGAATGGTGACGGCGCCGCCCGAGGGCGCCACGGTCAGGCTGACCGGCACAGTCACCGGGGAGTTGGGCGCGCCTGGCGCGGACAGCGTCACCGTGCCATTCAGAGACGTCTGCGCGCCGATCACGTCGCCAGGATTGATGATCGTCACGCTGAACTGGCCGTTGCCGTTGCCGGAGCCGGAGCCAACTTGCAACCACGGTGTGGACGTGGTCGCCGTCCATGCCACGGGCGAGGTTCCAAACGAGACGCCGACGTTCTGCGGCGTAAAGCCGCTGATGGTTGCGCCGTTCTTGTTGATCGTAAACGCGAGGCTCGAGGGCGACGCCGACACGTTGGGCGACGGCCCGCCACCACCAAAGATGGGGCCAGGCGTGCCGGCTGCCGGCCAGCTCGCACGCTGAACCCAGTTCGAGTTGTATCCGGCGGCCATCGAAAAGCCGAACTGTCCGCCCTCACCCACCGCCACGTCGGGGCTGTAGGTGCCGGTCGTCGAGGCCGGCGTTGACAGTTGGGTGAATGGACCGCTCTGCACCGCACCCATCGCGTCAAGCACAGCGCCGTCAAAGTTGGGGCAGGTATCGTTTGGACACCCGCCGCTGCTCTGGAACGCCATCAGCACCTTGCGCGAGATCGCGTCGTAGATGCCCATCGGCTCGTCTTCACTCCGGGCGGTGCCCGCCAGCGTGTAGACGCCGGCCGGCATGGTGCCCACCGTGCCGGTGGCCGACGAGACAAAACGCGCCTGCACGTCGCGCAGAGGATTAAACGCCGTCCACGCCACCATGAACCCGTCGCGCTCGGGCAGAAACACCGGGACCGCGTGAAGCGCGAAACCGGACTGCACGGTCAACATGCCGGTCAGCAGGGCGCCGGTGGATCCGTCCACAACCTTGCCCCACAGGCCCAGAATTTCCTGCTGGGGTGACGGGCTCGCCGGCGACACGCCCTCGTAGGCCACCATGATGCGATTGGTTTCCCAGTCCACGGCCAGGCGGGCGTGATTCTGGGTCCAGCTCCCATTGCTCACATTGATGGCGCCGGACGCTGCAGTGCCGTTGGCATTAAAAAACCGTACTTCGACGTCGGTTTCGGCGCTTCCGCCATACACGCGTCCCCAGGCCGCCACGAACTGCTGCGTGACCGGGTTGTAGACGATGTCGTTGGGGATCTCGTACGTGCCCTGAGACGCCAGAAACGCATTGCCCACAAGCGCCCCGCCCGTGCCGGTGAAGCTCACACGCTGGATCCACGCACTGGGCGGCCCGTCAAACCCTTTGCCGCGGTCCGTCGCGTACATGACAAAAAACACATCGTCGGCCGTATCGTGCGAGTACGCCACCATGGGGTCGTTTGCGTAGGCGACGCCGGCCTGCGACCCAATCACGAACGCATTGCCGACGGCGGTGCCAGCCGCGTTGACAAAGCGGCCCCAGACGCCACCGGCATTGCGGTCGTCATAGACCATCAGGTAGACGTCGTGCCGCGCCGCATACGCGATGCCGTGCTGCACCGAGAGCCCCGAGTGCACCTGGGTCGCAGACTGGATGTTCAGTTGGGCCGCGGCAGGCTGCCCGATGATCAGCAGACCGAGGAAAAAGGAAGCAATGAGGGCAATCCGTCGGTACATAAATTCAGACTCCGGTCGGCGGTGTATCGGCATCTAGGAGGTCAAACATTACGAGGGCGGCCTTCACAGGCCCGTTTGGCGAGACCGGCGGGCGGCCGCAGCGGTCACGGCAACGGCAGCGGCCAGGCGCACGGCCTCGTCCTCACTGGTCAGGCGCTGCACGATCTCGGCCGTGGCGCCCAGGTCCAGACGCGCCGCCACAGCCAGCCATCGCTCGCGCAGTTGACTCGACCCGTCGCGCACCCACGTGCGTACCCGGGGCAGGACCGACGATGCGGCGCCGAGGGTCGCGAGAATCTCGGCCGCGCGCAGAGCCTCGTGCTCGGCGCCGATGTTCACAAGGCTGACCAGCTCCGGTGTTCCGGACGGTTCTTTCCGTTCCGCGCGACCCTGTGCCAGCGTCAGCCGATCGGAGACCGGCAACTGCCCCTGAATTGGCGCGAGAACCTGAACGCTCTCTGGGTCGCCGTGGCGAGCGAGCCCGACCAGAATCTGATTGCGCGCACCGGGATAGGTCAGCCGGCCTTCGGCCGACAGCCGTCGCCAGATCGCCAGCGCTTCGGGCCCGGGGATGGCCTGCAGCGTGGCGAGCGCGGTAATGAGCGTCGCCCTGTCTTGACTCACCAGCATGGGCTCCAGCAACCGAACGCGCGAGGCCGGCGGCAATTCAGACCAACTCGCCGCTTCGACCGCGCTCGAGCCGGTGATGGCAGCTTCCCACCCGTTGGGCAGCGCGGCCGGCTGTTCGCCCATGACCCGCCGCAGCACCCACAATCGCGCGCGGTCCATCGCGTGGCCCTGGGTGCCGCGGGTGACCGCGTCGAGGAACTCCGTGCAGCCCGCGTCAGCCGACGTCCGCACGACCACCGCGCAAGCCGTGAGGCGGATGTCGTTGGCGGCGCTGGCCCCCTGGCTGATCCCCGAGCTGATCAATGACATCCGCGCAGTGCGGTCGCCCAGGAACGGCAGCCGGGTCACGGCCACGAGTGGTGTCTTCGGTGCGAGCGCCAGTTCAACTGCGGCCGCCACGGTTGCCGGTTCGGCAGGCAGCCTGTCAAGAATGGCCCACGCATCGTCGTTTCGGCCGGCTGCGGCCGCCGCTCGTACGTCCGCCACGGTGGCCTGAGCCGCCGCTTGAACCGATGCGCTGGCGAATGCCGTGGGACTGGCGGCCAGGGTCAGCAGGCAGCCCACCACCAGTTGTTTCATGACATCTATTCTAGCGGGTTTGCCTGGACTGGACCTGCAGCGCGGTCACTCACAAACGCGGTCCAACAAGTCCTCGGCCTTGAGGAACAGGCCGAGCTACGTCCCGGCTTGATCTCCCCGTGCGTAGCTCGGCCTGTTCCTCAAGGCCGAGGCCCTTTCAACGCCGCGTACCAATCAGCCAGGTAATCGGCCATGAATTGGTGGCCGGCGGCCGACCAATGGCAGTCGGCGCGCAGGTAGAGGGCCGGGGCGTCCGCGGGCCGCGTGCGCAGGAAATCGCGCATGGCGGCAGATGGGTCGAGGAGTTCGAACTTGTGCTCCTGAGCCACCGCGCGGAGCCAGGCCTGGATGCCTGAATCGGGGGGCAGGAGCCGATCGTCGCCCAACCCCACGAGCGGGCGGGAGACCGGACATTCGGCGGATGACACCTGGAAGGAGTTGGGGACGTACAGCACGACCAGTCGCCCTCCATCTGCGGCCACGTCCTCGGCAAACAAGCGCAGCTTCTGCGCCGTTTTTGCCGCGGCCAGTTTCTGGTCGTCGGTCCAGCGTTCGAGCGGCCGAATGCCCGGCCAAAAACCTGTCTCGCCGATCTGCCGTGCACGGGGAGAGAGACGTTCCATCGGCTCGGTCAGGAGGGCGTCCGCTTCATCCGGAGACAGAATGGCCTCGCCGGCTGTCTTCCTTGCGAGGGCCACCGCACTGGTGAGATCGAGCCCGCCCGCCTTCTCTCCAAGTCCGGAGACAGAACGCTTCACGGAGGCCAGTTCGAGCCGGTTGGCCATCTCACCGGCCAGGCGCATGGTGCGGAGGTGCGAGTACCAGACCCACCACGGTTCAACCGGCACATCGAAGTAGTCGGGGCGTCCGTCGGGTCGCATCACCGCGCGAAACGTCCGCTCCTCGTCACCGGTCGTCCAGAGATCGTTCCAGAAGAAGAACAAGACCACGGTGCGTGGCTGCAGCCGGCGGCCCGCCTTCAAGTACCAATTCCATTCGAGCAGCGGTGACCAGCCTCGCACGCCCTGGCTGACCACTGTTGCGTTCACCGACCTCGCGGCCAGCGTCTGCGGCAGGCGCGCGCCCAACGTCTGGTCCCACGGAAGCTGCCGCGCCTCCACCATGCTGTCGCCGATGATCAGGAGATCCACGGGCGCCGGGGGCACTTCCGGCCCGCGAGTGCCGAAACCGTTCGTCTCAATCAGCGTCGGAGGGAACTCGTCCAGGGCTGCCGGCTGATTGATGTATGCCGACCGCGGCGGAATGATGTGGTGGAACTGCCTGACCGCGCTCGCATCACCGACCTCGATCACGCTGTCGCCGATATGCAACACGCGGATGGCGGCTTCGGCCACGGCAAAGCTCAGCATCGTGCTCATGGTGATCGCCACCATGTTTCCGTAGATGTGGGAACGTCCGTAACGCGCGACCGCGAGGGTTGCCGCGGCCACACAGGCCATCACTGCGGAGACCCCGGCCCCAAACGGCGTCAGCCCCGAGACCAGGCCGCCAAGACTGAGTGCCCAGAGACCGACCGCGATGCCAATCAGAACACTTCGCGCGATCCGTCCCGTGCCTGGCACGGATGGCCACGGCCCGGCGCACCAGGCGCCCGACCACGCCGCCATGACGCAGAGCACGAACAGCCGCAGCGCTGAAGCCTGCTGTGTCCACCAGAGTGCGTTTGTGGCCGTGAGCACAGCCACGACCGCCCACGGCGCGACGATCGCGACCACCCGCAGGCGCGTGCGGGCGCGCGTGAGCGGGGATGGTATGAGCAGGGATAGCAGCGCGAGGGCGACAACGACACCGCCGCCGGCGAGGACGCCGCGATACAGCGCCGAGAATGGACCCAGTCGCCAGTACAGCGCCGCATACGTTGCCGCCAGCGTTGCGACGGCAATCACATGAACCAGCGACGGACGGTTGGCCTCTGCGGTCACGGCCGTGGCAACTCCGCAGGCAGATTGAGCATCCCACTGCTCCGAAGAAACACGAGCAGTGCGTCGGCGACGGCTGAGTGGCCACGAGGGGAGAGGTGGGCCGTGGTGCGAAGGAATATTCCGGCCGCATCCGGTTGCCGGGCCAGGTCCGGCTGGATATCGCGCACCGGAATGCCGAGAGGCGTCAGCGCCTCCTGGAAACGACGGGACGCGCCATTCCGATCCATCTCGCCGCCCGCCTCTTTCACGATCGCGCGCAGGTTGCTGAAATCTTCATCGTTGACCTGCAGCCGCGCCGGCATCAGCACGATGCCGGTTTGCGCGCCGACGGCACGGGCGCGGCCGGCGATTTTCTCGAACGCGCGCCGGCTCACCTCGAGCCCGTGCTGCACCACTGGCGGCGGATCGGTCAGGTACGTCGCCAGCGGGCGCTCGGGCGTCCCGGTCGCCACCCGGCTGCGCAACTGGTCCCATCGCACACGCGCGAGCTGCAGCACCGCGCTCGATCGCACGACGCGCCGGATGTTTGTCACCGCGGGCTGAGTCGGTCGAATCCGGCGCCCGGCTTCAAGCGACGCCTCACCGTCGGCGGCTTCGATCGCGTCGTTGCCCACGTAGGCCACGACCAGCACGATGTCGGGTTCAAACTGGGCGGCCACCTTGTCGAAAAACAACCAGTAGTCCACCGGACCGTAGCCCTGGACACCGCCGTTGATCACCCGCCAGCGCGTGCCGCCTGCCCCTTCGTTGAGCTGCCGTTCCAATTGCTCGCAGAACGTCTGCGTCTGTGCCACCTGCACCGAGAGGACCAACGAGTCGCCCAACACCACAATCCGTCGCTCGCCCGGGGCCTTGGCTCCGATCGGCTCATCGTCACGCACCCCCTGGTCGTTGATGGCGATGTCAGTGGTGAATTCGACGGTGGAATAGCTGATGCGGGCGTTCGGCCGCAGGCGAACGCCCACCTGCGGGTCGTCCATGAAGAGCGTCCGGAACTCCGACGAGCTCTCGAACGCGCCCCAGGTGCGCAATCCCGCTTCCAGTGCGGCAAATTCCAGAACCAGAATGACGCCGACAAGGGCGGCGCGTCGAAGGAAGAACATCAATGGAGAGACTACCGCGAGGGCAGGCCTTCACGCGAGAGCCACGCCGCGATAATGCCGGCCGCCATCTTGTGACCGCGGCCATTCCAGTGCCCGTCCACGGGCGCGCCGGTCATCTGCTCGCCGGCTTCAACGGCCGCATCCACGGCTTCACCAATACCCGGGATGAAGCGCACACCGGCACGGCGGCACACGTCAGCCCGCGACCAGAACGAGAAGAACTCTTCCGACCTCACGGAAAACGCCACGACGGGCACGCCTGCGCGCCGCCGGATCATCGTCAGCAACTCCACCGTGGCGTCGGTGGCACGTTTGACGTCGGGATCGTCCGCCTGCAGCGACGCTTCGATGGAACCGGCCGAGCGCGAGCGGAAAAACAACAGGTTGGCGTTGAGCAGACGCAGGAGATAGGAGTGACGTACCAGCCGGTACAACGCGCCCCAGTCGCGGTTCTCGGGAAAACGTTGCACCACCTGCCCTTGCTCCCAATAGGGCCGTGTCATCTGGTTGTTGTTGGTGGTGCTGCGCGACTCGATGGCGTGTGAATTATTGATGAGGTCGTTCGGGTGCATCTGCAGCAGCACGAGGTCAGGCTTCACGCGATCGATGACCTGGTCCAGCAGCATGTATTCCTGGAGCGTGCCGTAGCCGGCGGCGCCGATGGCAAAGAACTCGATGTCCGGACGCGCGGCCGCGAGGTGATGGTAGTACGCCTCGCCGTCGGAAACCATCACGGCTTCGGTAAACGAATCGCCAACGGCGAGCACTTTCAGTTTGGCCGAATTGGGATCACCGAACAGCCGGAAGCCGCCCTGCACGGTGGAATAGCGGACTCGCCCGAAGCCCGGAACGTCGCGGTCCATCGCGACGTGTTCCACCGGCCGCCAGCCGATACCGGCGGCAATCTCACGGTCCGGTGGATTGACCCAGTCTGAGACGCCGAACCAGAGGCGCAGACCGCCTTCGGCCAGCCCAAGCGCAAACACGACCGCGGCCAGTGAGAGCAGCATCTGCCGCCAGGGCGCGGCGCCACGCTTGATGAGCAGCAGCGCGCCGGCGCCGAGCGCGACGACGTCGAAGAGGCCGAGCAGGATTCGACTAGTGGGGTTGGTGACCCGGCCGGCGCGTGTGAGCCACGCGCCGAGCACCCATTCGTTGGCGACGAGTGCGGCGGCGATCAGCAGCGCGCCGACGGCCGCGAACGGCCACCCCGCACGCATGAGTGGCGGGCGCCGCATGGTGCCTCACTATACCATCCGGCCTGCGGCCGAGGTTCTCGCGCTTGAAGAACAGCGCGAGCTACGTGCGATCGGCGCGAGCTACGTACGACGCGGGCGCGGTGCGGCGTACGACGCGGGCGCGCGACGCGGACCCGGCGGTGCGTCAGCGGCGGGTGACGTGTAACGGCCGGCCGACGGTGACGATCACGGTGATGCGCTCGCCGCGGCGGAGGAACGCCAGTTCATACGCGCCGGCGTATCCCGCCGGTGGCATCCAGGCGAACTGCGCGCCCGCGAGTGACGAGCCCGTGGGCAGCGGTTGCAGCGTGCCGCCCGCCACGAGATAACCGGCATCCACCGGCGCACCAAGCCACAGTTCCAGGCGCCCCAGTTCCGGCAGGCGCACCGTATAGGTCCGCGTGGCATTGGCGCGCATCGCTATCCAGGCGGTCTCCATGTCGAAGCCCGTCCGGCCCCACACGCCGCCCGTGCCAACGCGATGCCGGCCCAGCATCGCGGTTGGCCCGACGACGCGTGCGGGTGCTGCACGCAGCGCGGCATCGCGTGCCGCACCAGGCACGGCGTTGAGCACATTAAAGAACCGTGAGCCGATGCCTTCATTCCGCCCCGCCGAGTCGGACACGCTCCAGGCGATGGTGTGCAAGCCGTCTGTCAGCGTGCTGGTGTCGAACGTGTACGCGCCGATCGGTGCGCTTGCACTATCGAGGTTCCGGAACAGAGTGGGATTCGACGTGCGCGTGGTTGTTGGCGGCTGCGGAGACGGATTGCCGAAAATGTTCGACACATCGTCATTGCAGTACACACCGATCGGCACCGGGTTCCCGACCGTGCCACGACACTGGTCGTAGGCCACAAGCGAGACGGGCAGGCCATCAATAAACACGGTCATAGTGGACCCGTTGGCCGGAATGCGAATGTCGGTGCCGTCAACAATCGCATTCATGTCGGGCGTAATCGCCCAGCCGAAGTTGTTGAAGATGCCGCTGATCGTCTCGCCCTGCCCTGGCGTATCAATGGCGCCGAACGGCTTCGCGATGGAGTCGTTGGCCATCGTGATGAGCGTGGGCGTTGCATACTCGGTGCTCGCCGGATTCGAAGACCGGCCCAGCAGAGTGCGGTTACCTTCAATGTCGGTGGCCACTGCGTAGAGGGTCAGTGGCCCCTGTCCCCCATACGCCTGCGCATTCGGCACATGCGGCAGCAGTGGCGTGAGCATGAGATAGCCCCACCCTGCGCGCGTGTTCATCGGATAGTTCGGGAAGGCGGCCGCCACGTCGGGACGCGCCCCATCGAGAAATGCCGCATCGCCGATGTAGACCACGCTGTTGCCCAGCACCGTCTGGCAGTTGGCTTGCAGTTCGAACGCGAAGCAGTTGCGGAAGACCTGCACGGTGGCGACGCCGACGTTGTCGAGAGACCATCCGGTGACACCGATCGCGCCCTGCACACCAGCCGCGTTTTGCACGGGCGTGTCCACCTGGCCGAACGCCGGAACTGCCGCCCCTGTGCTGAAGCTCCAGAAGGCGGTGGCGCTGTCTTCAGCGTAGGTGGTGCCATTCACGCTGAGGGCGCGCACGTGCCAGTAGTACGCAGTATTGAGGTTCAGGGCTACCAGCCCCACGGTCGTGCTGGTGCCCGTTGAAGTCCACGTCGTGTCGCAGATGTTGTTGTTCACCGTGTCGCGGCAGTACTCGTAGCTGGTGGCTCCGCTGCTTGCCCCCCAACTCAACGTGGGAATCGTGGACTGCCCGGTCGAGCCGTTCGGCGGGCTCAGTTTGCTGAAGGCCCCGGGTCCGGACGCCTGTTGGGTGATGCTCACCGACTGTCCGGCCACTGTCAGGGTGGCAAAGCGGGCCACGCCCGAGGGTCCCACGGCATACGACGCACCGCCCGAACCGCTCGACGACGACCCACTGGTGATGGTGGCGACCGATGTGTCGCTCGACACCGAGTTCCAGCCGCATCCACTTGCGGTCGTCACCGACACCGAGCCGCTCCCGCCGTCAGGTCCCACCACGATGGCGTTTGAGCTGAGGACAAAGCTGCAGGCGCTGTTGCGGAAATTGGCGGCCGGCACCGACGTCAGGTTGAGTGCCGCCGCATTGTTTTCGGTGGGCGTGCCGGCCACGACTGCGGACCCCGGAAACGGGACATTTGGCGATGAGAACACGGCCAATCGCGGACACGTGCCGCCGGTGGCGCAGTCGTACGCCATGACGGTGCGGGCAAACCCCGGCACGGTATAGCCGTAGGCGTAGTCAAAGGCCGGGAGGGAGCCGGCATTGGGGCGATCGTGCTGCAGGCCGATGTTGTGGCCGACCTCGTGCGCCAGAGACAGGTTGCCGTTTGCGCAGCCGAGCGCGATGGTCACGTTGAACGCGCTGGTGTGAAAAAACGTGCTCACCGACGACGGCCCCATGAGATATCCCACGCCGCACACGTCTGTGGCATTGGTCAGGAGCGACACCACGTCGGCCTTGTAGGTGTCGCGCAGGCCATGCACCTCGTCCATGTAGCCGTCACTCACCGAGCGCAGTCGCGACAAGTCGGTGCTTGACGTGCCCGACTCCGTATACCCCACCTCACCGAGATACACGAGGCGATAGCGATGCACCACGGCCGAGTTCGACAAGGCCAGATTCGCATTGTTCACGGCGGCAATCGCTTCGGCCTGGATCTGTGCGGTGCCACCAAGCGTCACGCGTGCTGACGGCGTGTAGACGACGAGCAGGTCCACCAACGCATTGGAATCCTCAACGGTGGCGGCGGCGCTGCGCGACACCGGTGGAGTGCCTCCGGCCACTTCGATGGGGTCGCCATCGCGAGGCATCGCGTCAAGATCCACTTCCACGAGTTCGTGAAACGACGAGTTGGCGAGCCGGCCGATCCGGAACAGGCGGCCGTCAAACACGATGCGACCCACGAGGATGTCGCCGACCACGGTGAAGGACATGTCGCCGTCGATCGGGCGACCAGCCGCGGAGGTGGCGACGATTGGTCCTGCCGCGAAAAATCCACGGCCCTGGGCTTCGAAGTGGCGAAGGCGCGCGATGACGTCAACGCCCGGGAGCGAGATCTGCACATCCGACCCGCGACGGCCCGCCTGCTCCAGGTCGGCCATCCTCGGCCGGACCACCAATGCGGGCCGCTGCAGGTTCCCGCCCGTCGCAATTCTCTCAAGGACCTGCACGGGCCGGCCCTGCTGCGCAGACACGGTCAGGAGGGGTGTCAGCGCAACCGCAACCAATGCGGCGAGGAGAACCTTGAACGACGGACGCAGCATTGGCAAATACCCCTGCTGGTATCATGCGACCGGCACATGGCTGGCGAAGTACCTTTTGGCACAGGTGGGAGCACCATGCCCCCTGAATCATTGCGCTGCCGGGCCTGTGGCGCGGCCCACTTTCATCCCGTCCTGTCGCTGGGCCAGACGCCGCTGGCCAATGCGTTGCTGAGCGAGGCGGATTTGGCGAACCCCGAGCCGGTGTACCCGCTCGACGTGGTCCTGTGCCGCGCCTGCACCCTGGTCCAAATCACGCTGAGCGTGCCGCCTGAGCGCCTGTTTTCGGACTACGCGTATTTTTCGTCGTTCTCGGACGCGTGGGTGGCGCACGCGCAGCGGCTGGCCGTGAGCCTGATCGAAAGCCGGGGCCTCACAAACGAGAGCCTGGTGGTGGAAGTGGCGAGCAACGACGGCTACCTGCTGCAGCACTACCAGCGCGCGGGCATCCCGGTGCTTGGCATCGAACCGGCAGAAAACATTGCGCGCATCGCCGAGTCGCGCGGCATCAACTCCATCGTGCAGTTCTTCGGTCCCGACCTCGCGCAGGACCTGCGCGCGTCAGGCCTGCTGGCCCAGGTTATCCATGCCAACAACGTGCTGGCGCACGTGCCCGATCTGACCGGGGTTGTCCGCGGCTTCCACACGCTGCTGGCGCCGGGCGGCGTGGTGGTGGTGGAAGCGCCGTACGTGCGCGACATGATCGACCACGGCGAGTTCGACACGATTTACCACGAACATCTCTGTTACTTCTCGCTCACGGCGCTCGTCGGCCTCTTCGCGGCGCAGGGCCTGACCACGGTGGGCGTGGAGCGTTTGCCCACGCATGGCGGATCGTTGCGGATCTTCGCGGAGCGGACAGAAGACCAGCCGGTGGTGGGCCCAAGTGTTGACCTGCTGCTGAGAGAAGAAGCGGCCTGGGGCATCGGGCAGCCGGAGCGCTACGACACATTCGGCGCGGATGCCGCACGGATTCGCCGGGATCTCGTCGCGTTCGTGGCCGAGAGCCGTGCCGCCGGCCGTCGGATCGCCGCCTACGGTGCTGCGGCGAAGGGCGCCACGATGCTCAACTACGCGGGCCTCACCTCACGCGACATCGACTTCGTGGTGGATCGCAACACCTACAAACACGGCCGGTTCATGCCAGGCGCACATGTGCCGATTCTGCCAGTGGAAGCGTTGCTCGATTGGCAGCCCGACGACACGCTGCTGCTCACCTGGAATTTTGCGGACGAGATTCTGGAACAACAGGCGGAGTACCGCCGCCGTGGCGGACGTTTTGTCATCGCCGTGCCGCGTCTGGAGATTCGATAGTGAAATTCATCGAACAGAAGATCGCAGGCCTCGTGGTGGTGGAATCCGACGTCTTCCCTGATGCCAGGGGATCGCTGACGCGCGCCTGGGTGCCGCAGGAATTTCGTGACCATGGGTTGTCGGTGGACGTCACTCAAGGCCTCATGGCCTTCAACCATCGTCGCGGCACCATTCGCGGGATGCACTATCAGGCGGCGCCCTTTGGTGAACATAAGGCCACGCGCGTGACCCGGGGCGCGGTGTTTGATGTGGCCGTGGACCTGCGGCCCGAGTCGCCCACGTACTGCCAGTGGTTCGGTATCGAATTGTCTGCCGACAATCGGCGGTTGCTCTACATCCCGCCGGGCTTTGCCCATGGTTACCAGACACTGGCCGACGACACGGAATTGTTCTACATGGTGTCGGGTGAGTACTCCCCCGCCCATCAGCGTGGGGTCAGATACAACGACCCCGCGTTCGGCATCAGCTGGCCACTTGGCGCGCCGACGGTGATTCACGAACGCGACGCCGCCTACCCGGATTTTGTGCGCTGAGGCAGGCACCGTGCGCGTCCTTGTCACCGGCGGTTCGGGTTACATCGGCCGCCCCGTTGTCGCGGCACTGATCGCGAGCGGGCAGGAGGTACACGTCGTCTCGCGTCGTCGCGATGCGGTGCCTGGCGCCACGGTGCATCACGGCCATCTGCTTGAGTCGGGCACACCTCAGGCCGTGATTGCGAAGGCTCGTCCACACGCGGTGCTGCACATCGCGTGGGAGGCCACACCGGGCGTTTACTGGACGTCCCACGACAACCCACGCTGGCTGGATGCCACAGTGGCCCTGGCGCGGGCCGCGCGTGACCACGGCGCCACGAGGTTCGTGGGCGTCGGGTCGAGCGCCGAATACGACTGGACGGCCGGACACTGCGACGAAGTGGGCACGCCACTGGTGCCGGCCACGCCGTACGGACGCGCGAAGCTCGCGGCGTGCGTGGCAGTCTCGGCGATGAACCAGCCGGGATTCTCCACCGCGTGGGGTCGCGTGTTCTTCCTGTTCGGCGGCGACGAACACCCGTCGCGGCTTGTGCCGTCGGTGGCGCTCGCGATTGGGCGCGGCGAACCGGCGCGCTGCTCTCACGGTGAGCAGCAGCGCGATTTCCTGCACGTGGACGATGTCGCCGGCGCATTGGTTGCGCTGCTGAGGTCGGACGTCACAGGCGCGGTCAACATCGCGTCGGGGGACGCACACCAGGTGCGCGAGGTGATCGAGGGCCTGGCCACGCGGCTCGGCCGGCCAGACCTGGTGCACCTGGGCGCCATCGAGGCGCAAGGCCCGCTGGTGCTCACGGCCGGCGCGCGGCGGCTTCGCGACGAGGTGGGCTGGCGCCCTCGCCTGTCGTTCGACGACGCGCTCGACAAAGCGGCGGAGTACTGGCAATCGCGTTGATGGCGCGATCAGGATTCACCATGTAGATCCATGAAGGTCCATGAAGGGGTGAGGGGGTGGGCGCCGCCTTCGGCGGCGGCGTGAGACGAGGATGACCTCGAGCGAGCGTGCCACCTGGAAGAGATTATTCTCGACGGCACGTTCGCTCGAGGTCATCCTCCTCTCACGTGGCCCGGCAAAAGCCGGGCTCCCACCCCCGCGTCACCTGACACACCCTGCATCAACTGACAGCCCCACAGATTTCTTCATGGAGCTTCATGGAACTTCATGGTGAAAAGAGTCTTATCGGCCGCGGAGGGCGACCTTGACCTCGGCGCGGGCCATGAGTCCGAGCCACACGACGGGCGCGAAGACGCGGCCCAGCCCCGCGTACTTCCAGTAGAGGTGGAAGGCGCTCCGGTGGAAGGCGCGGATTGACGGCACCACGTTGAGCGCCGACGAAAGGCCGCCGGTGTGACGCACGGTGCTGGTCGGCAGGTAGTGGCAGTGCAGCCCCAGCGCTCCCGCCCGGCGGCAATAGTCAGCGTCTTCCCAATACATAAAAAACGACTCGTCGAGACCGCCGAGCTGTTCAAACACGTCCCGTCGTGTGGCAAAACAGGACCCGGCCACCCAATCGGCCTTGCGTCCCGCCGGCGCATCAACGCCTGGGGGGCCCGCGCCTTGCAGCAGGTTATGGCGCGAGAACCAGTTGTTGGGAAACCGCCGGGTGAGCCACGTCGATCGGCCCCCGAACACGGTGCTGAGTCCGGGGAACCGGCGTGCAGACGGTTGCACGGTGCCATCCACGTTGACCACGCGCGGGCCCACCACCCCGCAGTCCGCATGCGCCTCGAGCCATCCGCCCAGCGCACGGACGATCGGTCCCTCCACCTCGGTATCGGGATTGAGCAGCAGCAACACGGGCGCAGAGGTGGCGGCGGCCGCCAGATTCACGCCGGCCGAAAAACCGAGATTGTCCTGGCGCGCGATCAACCGCACGCCCTGGTGTCGCAGGGCGATGGCCTCGCGCTGCGCGGCATCGCTCTGCCAGTCCACCACCACCACCTCATCGGTTTCGCTCGTAAACGGAGCGAGCGAGGTCAGGCACCGATCGAGCGCATCGTAGGTGCGGTAGTTGATGATGAGGACGGCGACGCGCACGGCACTCATTATGTGCGCATCGTGCGGTCCGTCACGTGGCACACTGGCGTGCGGCATGGTCCCGACCCCAATGCACGCGCCTGGCGCGCAGAGAATAGTCGCGCGTGCGATGTGGTTGATGGGTGCGATTGCGCTCACACTGCCGCTCCTGTCCATCTGGCGGCCGGACGCCGTGCCGTTCCCGTTCAAAGTGCTGGTCACGGCCCTGCTGGCAGTGGCCGCGATCCACCCTGTGGCCGGACTCATGGCGTTGGCGGTGCTGGGGGCCGTGGTGCTGCCACTCGTCATCACCATCGGCCAGCCGCCGTTTGGCGCCAACGAATCGATCGAGGCCATGGTGCTGGGCGTGTTGGCCGGCATCGCGTGGCGCTGGGTGGTGTTCGGGCCGCCGGCCGGAGGACGCCTGGCCCGGCCATCGATGCTGTTTGCCGCCGTGGCTGCCGCCTCGGCGGTTACCCTGCTCGGCGCGCAGCAGTTGGTGACCGAACCGATGCCGGCGTTCCTCCAGACGCTCTGGAAACATCTGTCGCGCTTCTATTTTTCCGAAGCGCGCGAGTTCCCCGCCTGGCATGAGGCGGCCGTCTGGATCGAGGCCCTGCTGCTGGCGGTCGTGATCGAACGGGTGGTGCATCGCGCGCCACGATCGGGGCCGATGCTGGCGTGGGCCGCGCTTGGCGGCCTCACGCTTGAAGCGTGTTTTTCGCTGCTGCGGCTGGCTGAGATTGCCAACCGCAACGCCGACCCGGTGGGCGCTTTCTGGCGGCACGCGTTGACCACGCGCATCAGTCCGCACTTTCCCGACATGAATGCCGTCGGCTCCCTGTTTGCGCTGGGCGCTGCGGGCTGGCTGGTGGTGGCGATTGGCCCGAAGGTGTCTCGATCGACCCGCGCTGTCGCGATCGCCGGCGCCGTCATGCTCGGCGCCGCACTCTGGCTGACCGGTTCACGCGCAGCGCTGGGCGCCACGGCGATCACGCTGGCGATCGTGTGGCTCGCGCTGCGACGCCCGTCGTGGCGGCTCGTACTGGCCGCACTGCTCGTGACCCTGGCGGCCGGCGCGCTGTTCGTGAGGGCCAATCCGAATCTGGCGCCACGGGCCACGGCGGGCATCGCGATGAAAGTGCGCATCGGCATGGCCGACCTTGGGGCGCGCATGGTGGCCGACCATCCGTGGTTTGGGGTCGGGTTGGCCGAGTTCAGCCGACAGTCCACCGAATACGCCGACCGCGACCTGATGATGCTGTTTCCGCCGCTGATGTTTGGCGAGAACGCCCACAACCAGCTCATCCAGATCGCGGGAGAACTGGGCGGCGTCGGGCTCCTGGCGTTTCTCCTTTACTGGAGCCGGGTGCTGTTCCCCGCCATCGTGAGCCTGAGAGCCGGCGGGACGAGCCTGTGGCTCTGGGCATTCACCGCGGGCCTCTGCGCGTTTCACCTCAGCGCGCTCATGGGGCATCCCTTTCTGACGCCGTATGTCGTCTTCATGGTGTTCATTTTTGTCGGGCTCGTGTCGGGCCTGACACCGGAGCCTCAGCGCCGGACGCACTGGTGGCCGGGTGTGGTGGTGGCCGCGGCCGTCATCGCGCTCGCCGCGTCTGTGCCCACCCGCATAGGCGAGACCGCCGCCGCGCAGGGACGCCTGATCATCGGCGCGTCGCCGGTGGCGGGCGAAGTGGACGGCATCAGGTATCGCGTGGCCTCCGCCACATCGACATGGTTCGTGCGCGCACCCGCCAAACTCATCACGATGCCGTTGCGCGCGTCAGCTGACTCGCGGGGGCCATGCACGGTGCAGATCAACATGGACGGCACGCCAGCCAATCAAACGGTCGTGGACGGGCAGGCGTGGCGGCAGGTGCGGTTTGTCATCGAGGCCATCCGCGAAGTTGGCTCCCACCGCCTCGATGTGATCGCATCCGGTGACGGCTGCGTGCTCCTCGTCGGCCAGATTCTGCGGCAATAGAACAACGACCTCTGAGCATGGGGAAACGACCTCTGAGGTAATTACCGCTGCCGACAGGTATCGGTAATTACCTCAGAGGTCGTTTTCCCCTACCTCTGAGGTCGTTTTTAGACGTCGTTGCCCCAGAAGTCGAATTTTTTCTCGGCGGTCTTGATCGCCCACCAGCGGCGGTCCATCACGGACCACACCGACGCCGCGGGTACGCGCGCCGTGCGCTGCACTCCGGCGCGCTTGCGCCAGAACCGCGCACTGCCCGCCACTGCGGCAGCCTTGCCACGCAACCACGGACCCAGTTGGCCGCGACGTGCGTAGGCCACGCCGCCGGCGAGATCGTAGAGCACGTGCGCAGGCAGCGACCGCCACCACAGGGACGCCGGGGTGTTCTTGATCCAGGTCCACTCCAGATTGCGCTGACCGTAGAACACCGCCGCGTCACTCACGCGTCCGAGCGCGGCGCTTCCCGCATGCCGCACCACCGCATCAGCCGCGTACCAGACGCGCGCACCCGAGAGCCGTGCGCGGTACGACAGGTCCACGTCCTCGTACACCATGAAGAAGTCTTCATCGAACCCACCGAGCTCTTCGAACAGGGTCCGGCGAATCAGGAACGCCGCGCCGCACGCGCCAAACACTTCACCCGACTCGGCGGCCGTGGCCGCCGTTGCGCCGTGCTGTCGCTTGAACGCGCCACCACACCGCAGATATCCGTCACCGGCCGAGTCAATGACATCAGGCTGATTCAGGTACACCACTTTCGACGTCACCAGTCCGCGCGTGGGATCCGCTTCCGCCGCAGCCACCAGCGCCTGCAGCCACCCGGGCTCAGGTTCAGTGTCGTTGTTGAGAAAAATCAGCGCGTCCGTGCGCGCATCCTCAGCGCCACGATTATTTCCGGCAGCAAAGCCCACATTGCTCGCGAGCACTTCCACCCGCACGTCCGGCCACCGATTCCGCAGGTGCGACACACTTTTGTCGGTTGATGCGTTGTCAACGATCACAATTTCCGTCGGCAACACACGCTGCGCGTGCAGCGCCTTCAGGCACCCATCCAGCCAATCAAGACCGTTCCAGTTGAGCACGATGACGCGCGTGGTCACGCCGCACCTGACGATGCGGGCGCATCTGTCGCGGAAGGCACGCGAATCCGATACAGTCTGAGCACCCGTTTATTATGCTGTCCAACGTCCTGGGGTTTGTCGCGGCTGGTTTTGTGGCATCGGTGTGCCTGGTGCCGGCCGCACGCTGGCTCTCGCGGAGCACGGGACTGGTGGCGCGGCCCCAAGCCGACCGATGGAGCCTGCGGCCCGTGGGCAAACTGGGCGGCATCGCGATGGCCCTGGCCCTGGGACTGGTGCTGGCCGGCGGTGGCCTTGTGCCCGCGCTCTGGCCCCTGGTCGTGACCAGCGCCTGCATTGTCGCGCTTGGCTTCCTCGACGACATCACCCCGATCGGACCGGCCACCAAACTCGTCGGCCAGATGGCGGTGACGGCGCTGCTGATCTACCTGATGCCGCCGTTTTCGATCACGGGGCACTCCAACCTGGACCCGATGCTCGGGTTCCTCTGGGTCCTGGGCCTGACCAACGCCTTCAACCTGCTCGACAACATCGACGGCCTTGCGGCCGGCATCGCGGCGATTACCGCAACGTTCCTCGCGGCCACGCTCCTCCTTGATGGCTCGCCGGGCCTCGTGCCGATCGGCCTCGCGCTGACGGCCTTCGTCGGCGTCACCGTCGGATTCCTGGTCTACAACTTCCACCCCGCGTCCATCTTCATGGGCGACAGCGGCAGCCACCTGCTCGGATTCGTCATCTCGGGCGGCGCCCTGCTCGCCGTGCCGCACCTGGATCCCACAACCCTGGTCCCCGTCGTGGTGCGGCCGATCATCATCCTGCTGATTCCGATCTTCGACACCACCTTCGTCACCATCACACGCGGCCTTGCGGGCCGCAGCATCTTCACCGGCGGCCGCGATCACACCTCCCATCGTCTGGTCGCGCTCGGCATCGGCGAACGGCGCGCGGTGCTCGTGCTCTACGCGCTCGCGGTGCTGGGTGGCCTGCTCGGCCTGGGCTTCCAGGGCGAAGAGGCGCGCTACAGCTGGGGCCTCACCGCGATGTATGGCGGGCTGCTGGTGGGCATGGGCATCTATCTGGGCCACGTGGACGCGGCGCGCCAGGATGTGGAAGCGCCCAAGCCTCATCTGCTGCCGTCCGAACTCACGAACCGTTACCGCATCCTCGAAGTGGGAATCGACGCACTGCTCATCTGTATCGCCTACTTCCTGGCGTTCGGCATCCGCTTCCGGGAGCCCGAGTTCACACACTTCCTTCCACACTTCGCCGGTTCCCTGCCCCTGGTGCTGACCCTGCAGCTGGCCGGGCTGACGCTCGCAGGCAAATATCGCATGGTGTGGCGCTCGTTTGGCTCCACCGAAGTGTGGACGCTTCTGCGCGGCATCGCCATTGGTGTTGGCCTCACTGTGGTGGCCGTGCTCTACCTCTATAACTTCCAGGGCTTTTCGCGCCTGGTGTTTGTCTTTGAAACCGCGCTGCTCCCGGTCCTGATCATCGGCGCGCGCGCGGCCTTCAGCGCCGCCGACGACTACCTCCGCCGCAAGCGTTCAATGGGCCGCATGGCCATCGTCATCGGCGCCGGCCACGGCGGGGCGCTCGCAGTGCGCGAACTGCTGCAGAATCCCGAGCTGGGCTGCGTGCCGCTCGGGTTGCTCGACGACGATGAGGCCAAACAGAAGACGAGGGTGGACGGCTATCGCGTGCTGGGCCCCATCTCCCATCTCGGCCAATTGCTCGACGCGCCTGAATCCTCAGTCGCAGTCGTGATCGTCGCCATCCGGAACCTCACCGACGAGCAGTTCGCGGGCATCTGCGAGGTGTGCGACGCTCACGGCGTGGACGTGCGTCGCCTGCGCTTTTCGATCGAAGACGTGGACTGGCGCGATCGCACGCCAGGCATCGTCAAATTCCAAAAGCGTTAGCGGCTCCGCCGCGTCCCTCTTTTCACCATGAAGCTCCATGAAGTTCCATGAAGAAATTCATGGGGCTGTCAGACGGTGTGGGGTTGGGGGCCCGGCTACGCCGGGGCCGCGGGATCGAAGGGACGTCACAAACGAGAAAAGACGTCGGGTGTCTTTTTTTTGTCGACGGCGATCAAGAAGGATTCCCGACGCCTTTTCTCGTTTGTGACGTCCCTTCGATTCCGCGTGCCGCCGAAGGCGGCACCTAACCCCGCGCCCTTCATGGATCTTCATGTCCTTCATGGTGAAACCCCTGGCCCGTCGATTGCAGGGCCGGACGGCATGCCGATTCAAGAAGATGCTGTCGCTTCCACAATCATCGGGGCCGCCATCGAGGTACATCGCTGTCTGGGTCCCGGACTCGTCGAGAACGTGTACCAAACTTGCCTGTCCCACGAACTCCTGGGACATGGAATCGGAGTTGAGACTCAGGTTCCGGTGCCGGTGATGTACAAGGGAATCCGCATGGAATGCGGCTTTCGGCTGGACATGCTCGTCGCTCGTGACGTGATCGTTGAGATCAAGAGCGTCGATCGGCTCATGCCAATTCACACAGCCCAGATCATCACTTACCTCCGCCTCACAGGCGCCCGGCAGGCACTGCTCATCAACTTCAACGGCGCCACTCTGAAGGAAGGCCTCAAGAGCTTCCTGGGTGAGCGGAACTTGCGTTCCCATTGAAGCCGACCGCGGGTCCACCACTACCCGCCCGACCTTTCCTTGACCATGAAGCTCCATGAAGTTCCATGAAGGACTTCGGAGCTTCGTGGGGCCGTCAGAAGGGGTGGGGGTGGGGGTGGGGCGCCGAAGGCGGCACCCAACCCCACGCCCCTCATGGAGCTTCATGGATCTACATGGTGATCAGATCAGAACTGGAAGTAGATGAACTCTGCGCCCTCGAAGTCACCGAAGAGCAGCACGAGATATCCGATCGCGCCAAACAGCGCGTAGCGGACGGGGCGCGGCAGCTCGAAGATCGATGACTCATCGTCATGCCGGGCCTGGTGGATGTGGACGATGAGCAGGGGGAAGACGGTGAGAACCAACGGCACCACGAGCATGTCCCAGCCGGTGGCAGACAGACCTGGGCGGGTCAGCAGGAGCCCGGTGAAGTCGGCAATCTGTCCCACTGAACGCGCGCGGAAGATGAGCCATCCGTAACACGTGACGTGAAACATCACGACGCCCAGCAGCACGTGTTGCCATGTGGCGGTGAGGGCACGGCCCCGTTCGCTGATGGAGCGCGCCACCACAAGCACCAGGCCTTGATAGAGCCCCCAGATCACAAACGTCCACGCGGCACCGTGCCACAGGCCGCCGAGCGCCATCGTGATCATCAGGTTGCGCTTGGTGGCGAACGACGAGCCCCGGTTGCCGCCGAGCGGAATGTACAGGTAGTCGCGCAGCCAGGTGGACAGGCTGATGTGCCAGTGGCGCCAGAAGGCCTGTGGCGACGTCACGAAATACGGGAACCGGAAGTTGACGTTCAGCTCGATGCCCATAAGTTTGGACATGCCGCGCGCCATGTTTGAGTAGCCGGCGAAGTCACCATAGATCTGGAACGCGAACGCGTAGCTCGCGACCAGAACGTCACCGCCCGACGGCGATGCGGACGCGCCGAACACCGACTCCACAAGGCCGCCGAGGTTGTCGGCCACAAACATCTTCTGGAACACACCCCAGGCGATGAGCCAGACGCCGTCGCGCATCTGCCGCGCGACGATGCGGCGCGGCGCGCTGATCTGCGGCAGCAGCAGTGACGCACGCAGAATGGGCCCGGCCACCAGGTGCGGAAAAAACGCCACGAAGACGGCAAAGTCGAGCAGCGATGTCGTGGCGGGAATCTCGCGGCGATAGACGTCGATCACGTAGCTGACCGACATGAACGTGTAAAACGAGATGCCGATGGGAAGGATGACGTGCAGGGTGATCGGGTCGAGATGCCATCCGAAGGCATCAAAGACGCGCGCGAGGCTGTCGGCAAAGAAGTCGAAGTATTTGAAGAACCCCAACATGCCGAAGTTGAAGGCCAGGCTGAGCCACAAGAGGTGTTTGCGGCGGCGGGGATCGCGTGCGGTGTCGATCGCGCGGGCCACCGCGTAGTCCACCACCGTGGACCCGACCAGCAGCGACAGGAAGCGCCAGTCCCACGCAGCATAGAAGTAGTAGCTGGCCAGGACCAGCAGCCAGTTCTGCCCGCGATGTGGCAGAACGCGGTAGAGCGCATACACGACCGCGAAGAAGACGACGAAATGGAGGGAGGTAAAAACCATCAGCGCGGCCGGAACAACACGGTAGCAATATACTCTTCGTCGCTTGCTTCGTGTCCTCCTGACTTCAGCCGTGGCCGCCCTCGCGGGCGCAGCCGCGCTTGTGGCCGCCTATGCGGTGACCCCGGCGTTCACGCTTGAGATGGATCGCCCGATGACCGGCATCCTGACCGGTTTCTACGACACGGAGCGCGCCGGACAAGAGACGTTTGCGTGGACGCGTCGTCAGGCCGCGATGCAGTTGCCCGGCCTGGACCGTCGCGGCGGATGGACGTGCACGGTGAGGCTGCGCGGCGGACGCGCCGCGGATGTCGCGTTACCTGAGGCCGTGTTTGCGGTGGACGGCATTGTGGCCGTGCGCCATCAAACCACCAACGAACCTGCGGATGTGCGCGTGCCGCTCGCGCCGCGCAGCGGCACCGGTGCAGTCATCACACTGACGACCGCCACGTTTGTGCCTGGGGGCGGCGACACGCGTGAGTTGGGCGTCTACGTGGATCGCTGGGCGTGTGCGCCAGACGAGGGGTTTGTGCCACTGCCGCCGGTGCCGGCCATCACCACAGCGGCCATCGCCGCGGGAGCCTTCGGTGCTCGTGATTGGGCTTATGGGCGCGCCGGTCCTCGTCGCCGGTGCAGGCATCGCGGCTGTTGCCGGACTGCAGACCATGCCGCTCGTCCACGACCTCGGCCCCTTCTCGGCCTTTGCGGTGCCCATCGAGTGGATCGCGGTGGGCCTCGCCCTCGTGATGTGGGCCGCGCTCCTGGTGTCACGGCGGGCGCTTGGCCGTGCCATCTCAGGCGCCGGCCAATTCGCGCTCTTTGTCACCGGCCTTTTCCTCTACCTGAAGCTCGTTGCGTTGTTCCACCCGTCCAAATTCATCGTGGATGCGGTGTTCCATGCCCATCGGGTGGAATGGGTGCTGGAAGGCCGCTACTTCTTCACGCAACTGATGCCGAGCGGTGTGCGGTTCCCGTATGCGATCGGCCTGTATGTGTTTACGGCGCCGTGGACCCTGTTCACGTCCGACATCGTGTCGCTGTTGCGCATCGTGGTGTCGTCGGCGGAAGCGATTGGCGGGCTGCTGCTTTATCGCCTCATCGTGCGCAGTTGGGGCGATCGGACGGTGGCGGCCACGGCCACCACGCTCTACGCGCTGGTGCCGCGCGTGTTCGAGATTGTCGGCAACGCCAACATGACCAACGCGTTCGGGCAGTCGGCGGCCCTCGTGGTGCTCGTAGCCGCCACCCTGTGGCCGCTGGGTCGCGGCCGGTGGAAGAACTGGGTGGGACTGACGCTGCTGATCGCGTTCGCGCTGCTCTGCCACATCAGCACGTTTGTGTTGCTCAGCGCCATTCTCGGCCTGCTAGCCGTGCTGTATTGGCTCCTGGGCCGCCCGTCCCTGCGAGGCGAAGCGTGGGCGATCGCCGGTGCCTTTGCCGCTGCGGCCGTGCTCTCCGTGGTGCTGTATTACGGCCACTTCGGCGAGGCGTTTCGATCGACCGCGCGGGTCACGGACACATCGGCGGCTGCGGCAACAGCCTCGCCGACCCCACCCGTGCCCACACTTGCGGCCAAGGCGCGCGGCGCGGCCACCTTCAGCGTCGCGTCAGTGGGATGGCCGTTGGTGTTGCTGGCCATCCCCGGCATCGTCGCCCTGAAACGGCGCGGATGGCGAGACCGGCTGGGACTGGCCATCGCAACCCTCAGCCTCACGTTTGGACTGGTCACAGCTGCCGTGGTGGTGATGCCGGTCGGCCAGGCGTTCGATCGCTATGCCATCGAATTCATCAGCCGGGTGACGCTGGCGACGTATCCGGCGCTGGTGATCTTCGCGGCCCTGGGCGCCGTGTGGGCATGGCGTGCCGGCGGACTCCTCCGAGTCGCCGGCGCGGCCGCGGTCGCGTGGTCCCTGGTTATTGCCGCGGACGTCTGGATGGGGTGGCTTCGGTAGACACTCGGGCTTGAGGAACAGCCCGAGCTACGTGCTGACACGTCGGAACGTAGCTCGGCCCGTCGGAACGTAGCTCGGCCCGTCCGAACGTAGCTCGGCCTGTTCCTCAAGGCCGAGATCGTAGCGCCGCGACGTCGGAGGTCGAAAGCTGGCGGTAGTCGCGGGTGCCCTCGGTGGGCCGCCGCGAGCCGGTGAGGCGTTCGCGGTAGAGGTCCCAGAGCTGCACGAGGTAGCCGGCGGCTTCACGACGGCTCATCTTGCTCTGGCCCAATTCGCGGTCGTCGAACTGGTAGGGCAATTCCACCAGGCGCTTCGCACCGCTCCGCACGATGAGTTCCAGGCAAATCTTGAAACCACCGGCCTTGATCGTGGTGCCCTGGGCAATCGCCCGCTTGATGATGAAGAACCCTGAAGCCGCATCACGAATGGGCGACAAGCCTCGCGCCAGAAGACAGGCCGTGCGCGACAACATGCGCCGGCTGAACGGCCAATCCGGTGTGGAACCCCCGGGGATGTAGCGGCTGGCCACGGCGACGTCGGCGCCGGTGGACGTGAATGCGGCGAACAACACCGGGACCAGCGACGGCGGATGGCTGAAGTCGGCATCCATCACGCCAACCACGTCGGCGGAGGCCACCTGGAAGCCCGCCACCACTGCGGTGCCGAGGCCCAACTTGCCGGCGCGATGCACCACCTGCATCCGGTAGCGCGTGGCGAGGTCATCGGCCAGCTCGCCCGTGCCGTCGGGCGAATTGTCGTCCACCACCACGAGTTCAAGTGCCAGGTTCGCCGCGTCGGCGGCTGCAAACACGGCTGCCACCAGCTCAGAAAGACGATCGCGTTCGTTGAAGGTGGGCACCACCATCGTCAGGTCGGGCACGGGACGCAGAGACACCCCAGCACTATAATTCATGCGCTTGCCCTCTTCGCCGAAGTTACGGTGGTTGGCCATCGCGGCGATTGTCGCGTTGTGGCTGTTGCGAGTGCCTTCGCTGGCACAACCCATGGCGGGCGACCAGGGCCTGTATGCCTATGCCGGCCAGCAACTGGCCGAAGGCCACGCGCCGTATGCCGCCGCGTGGGATCAGAAACCGCCAGGCATTCATGTGGTCTACGCGGTGTTGTGGACCATCTGGCCTCACGAGTCGGTGGTGGCCGGGGCGGACATGGTGGCGGCGGGGCTGGTGGCGTTCCTTCTGGTGGTGATCGGACGCCGGCGGTTCACGGAAAGGATCGGGTTCGGCGCAGCAGCTGTATTCCTGTTCTTCGCAAATCCGTCGGTCGTGCAGCGAATGAGCGGCATCCTCGTGCGCGCACAGTGCGAGACGTTTATCGCGCTTGCGGTGACGATGGCCCTGGCATTGGTGGCCAGTGAGCGTCGCATGACGCGACATTTGCTGGCCGTGGGTGTGCTGCTCGGATGCGGGTTCTGGCTGAAGTACAACGCGGCGGCCTATGCGGTGGTCGTGACCGTGGCGCTGGCCATGTGGCCGCGTGACGGCGAGCCGTCACCCCGATCGTTCCTGCGCGACCTGGGCTGGGTGGCGGTGGCGGGCGCGCTCACCGTGGTGTTGCCAATAGCGGCGATGGCGGCTGCGGGCGTCTGGCAGGACCTTTACCTGGCCACCATCACTTACAACGTGGCCTACTCGGGCGAGACATACGAGGGCGTCAGTCCGCTCGGGTATTTATTCACGTTCCCAATCGAACGTGCGGCCAACGATGCCCTCTGGCTGCTCGGAGGCCTCGGTGCGCTGATCGCCATCGTGAACTGGCTCCGCGCGCCACGAAGCTCGTCGGCCCTGTGCAGCCTGGTTGTCCTCAGTTGGGTGGCGGCGTCGTGCCTGTCGATCCTGATCAACGGCGCGCGAGAGCTGCCGCAATATTTCGTGCAGGCGGCGCCCGCGTTGGCCATGATGGCGGCCGTTGGTCTTGCGCCACTCGTGGCGCGGCGCGGCTCTGCGCCGTGGGTGCCAGCCGCGACTCTGGTGGTGCTTTTCGTCATGGTGCTCCGGCCGGGTGAGATGGGCCATCTGCCGAAGCTTGCCGACAACACGCGCAGTGACTGGAGTGCGCTGGTCGGAAGCACCGATCGCGCAACCTACCTCAGCCGTTTCGGCGGCCGCGAGCGGGACAAGTTCATCGCGCGCGAGATCGAAGCCCTGGCACTCGACATCAAGGCCACGACCGCGCCCGAAGAACCCATCTACGTCTTCGGTTTTTCACCGGGTGTGTTGGTGAAGAGCGAGCGCCGCAGTGCGTCGCGGTTCCACTGGAGCCGCCCCGTGGTGATCGAGTTTGCTGCGGGCACACCCGGCTACGGGTCTGCGGCGGTGCTGGCCGATCTTGAGCGCGAGGCCCCCAGCATCGTGGCGCTGCAAAAGCAGGACTGGGCGCACGATGACCCGGCTCTGGCGGGTGAGCCGAACTCGGTCGACTTCTTCCACCAGCACGCCGGGCTGAACGCGTGGCTCACGTCCCGGTATGTGCGTGAACGCGAAACGCCTCTCTTCGAAATATGGAGGCGGCGATGACCAGCCGCGGCCGATGGCTTATGGCCGTGATGGCGGTGCTGCTCCTCGCTGCCACGCTGCGTGGCCTGTGGCTTACCGCCGACCCGGCCTCGAGCCACACCGTGGGTGTGGTGTGGCACGACGAGGGCGCGTGGGTGCACAACGCGCGCAATCAGGCGTTGTGGGGCACGTGGCGCACCGACGAGTGGAACCCGATGTTCATCGCGCCCGTTTTCACGGCGCTGGAAGCTGCGGCATTTGAGACATTCGGTGTGGGCACGTGGCAGGCGCGCACCGTGCCGCTCGCGTCGGGCCTCGTCGCGATCCTCGCGCTGATGTGGGGCCTGTCGGCCGTGGCCGGTCGCTGGGCCGCACTCATCGGCGGCCTGCTGCTCTCCACCAGCTACACGTTCGTCATGTGGAACCGCGCAGCGCTCATGGAATCGACGATGACGATGTTCATCGTGATTGGATGGGCAGCCTACGCCCGGTCCGAGCGCCGGCCCATGTGGGGCGTGGTGGCCGGCGTCGCCGTGGTGCTCGCGTTCTTCACGAAAGCGGCGGCAGCCTTTTTCGTGGCCGCTATAGTCATCGAGGTGGGGGCGGGATGGTGGGTCCATAAGCGTGCGCTCCGAGGACCCTGGACCCTGGACCCTGGACTCTGGACGTTGCTCGGTCTCACGGTCGCGGGCACAGTTGTTCTCGCGACCTTCGTCATTCCCAACTGGACCGAGTTCGTGTCTTACAACTGGGCCATGACCGTCGAGCGGAAGCCGGAATACTCGATGACCGCCTTCGCTCGGAATGTGACGTGGCTGCCGCTGGCGCATGGCGTGTTTTCGCGCATGTGGCTGGTGATGCTCGTGGCCGGCGTGGCGGCCGCGGGCATCGTGACCCGGTGGCGCACGGCCCACCGCGCCGAGCGACTGGCCGTGTTGTGGCTGCTGGTCGGAATGGTCGAACTCGTGGTCCACGACTCCGGCAACGAACGGCGCTACGTGATGTTCGTGCCGGCGCTGGTGGCGCTGGCAAGCATGGCAATCGGTGTCCGGAAAACGCCCTCTGAGGACGCGAAAACGACCTCTGAGGTAATTACCGTCGGCGGATTACCGGTAATTACCTCAGAGGTCGTTTTCATTACCTCAGAGGTCGTTTTCCGAGCGGCCGTTTCTGTGGTCATCGCCGCCCTCGCCTACCTCGTGTTTGGCAGCGGGTTGCGCATGATCTGGCTCGACGACGTGCTGGCGAGCAACTACAGCCGGACCGTCTGGGTGTCAGCGGGGTTGTCGGTGGCGGTGGCCGCGCTGGTGTGGTGGCGGTGGAAGGCGTGGGCCGATCGATTGGGGAACGCAAGACTGCCCCTCGCAGCCACGGTTGCGGTGGTCGTGGTCACGTGCGGCACCGACCTCACCCTCTACGGACGCTGGGCCGCCCGCCGCACGTTCCACAACTACGACGCATCCCGAGCGTTGGCTGGTCTGCTGCCGTCGGGCACCCTCGTGCACGGCAAGCTGGCCAACGGCCTGGCCCTCGAAAATCAGATCAAACCCCTGTTTGTGGGTCGCGGTTTCGGCAACTACGCCGACCGGCTGGAACGCGACGATGCCCGCTATATACTCACGTATACACAGCCGCGACTCGGCCACGAAGGCCCGGTCATCCTCGATGTGCTGCAGCACTATCCCCGACAACGCGTGATCGCGGAGTTTGAGGTGGACGACGAGTGGCCGGGGCGCGACCGCGCGGCGCTCATCGACAAGTTTCCTGACGGACCGGAGTCCCGTGCGCGAAATCAGTGAAAGCCTCATCCAGTCACACGCCGACCGCCGGTTCCGATCGGAATACGACTACGCGCTGTTTGAATATTATCGGTCGGCCAAGGTGCTGGCCTTTCTCGAGCGCGCAGGCGTGAGCGTGCACGGTCGCGTGCTTGATGCGGGCTGCGGCGGGGGCGGCATGCCCCTCTCGCTCGCCGACCATGCCGACACCGTCATCGGCATCGACCCCATCAACCGGTTCGGCGACGCGGGCGTGAAGCTCGCGCAGGAACGCGGACTGTCAGACAAACTGCACTTCCTGCAGGCCGACGGCATGAAGCTGCCGTTCGCGTCGGGGTCGTTCGACCTCGTGCTGTCGCACGCAGTGATCGAACACGTCGAGGACGCCCCCCTCTACCTGCGCGAGTGCCGTCGGGTGATGGCGCCTGGCGCGCGCCTGTTCCTCTCCACGGCGCCGTATCTGTCATTTGCGGGCGCGCACCTGCCGCGCCTGAAGATCCAGATCCCGCTGCATCTCATCGCGGGCCGCTGGATCGCGTTCCGGACGTTCCGCTTGCTCGCGCGATACGCGCCCTGGACGTTGAAGGAACCGGCGCACGAAAACTCGTTCATACGCGACGCCCGCAACGGCATCTGGAAACACGACGACCTGCTTGAACTCGTCACGGTGACCCGCCTGCGCGGCCAAATCGCCGCCGCCGGCCTGCGCATCGTCCGCGAGGAACTGCACATGACCTCCACCGTGCGACGCCTGCCCGCCAGGCTCGGCCGCTTCCTCGGCCAGAGTTCGCTCACACGCGACGCGCTGATCAGTAATATGGAATACGTGTTGGAATCGGCAAGCTGACCATGGCTGACGTAGATCGATATCGCCCCGAAGACAAACGCGCGGTGGACGCGTTGTACCGGCGCGTCTTCGGCATCGATTCAGCCGAGGCCAACCGGCTGCGGTGGGAATGGCAGTACCGTCACAATCCGCATCGGCCTGCCGACGGCCCACTCATCTGGCTGGCGCGCGAAGGCACCACGATCATCGGGCAATACGCCACGATGCCGGTGAAGGTCTCGGTGCAGGGCCGCGAAATTGACGCGGCCTGGGGCATGGACGTGATGGTGGCGCCTGAACGCCAGCGGCAAGGCCTGGGTGAAGTGTTGTTCCGCACGTGGGACCGCAACGTGGGCGCGTCGCTCGGACTCGGGCTCTCGGAGTCGTCGTATCGCCTCTTCCAGAAAATGCGCTGGCCCGATCTGGGGCCGGTGCCGTGTTTCGTCAAGCCGCTGACGCGTCGCGCCCTCCGCCGCCCGGGCTGGTCGGTCACGGCCAACCGCCTGGTCTCGGCACTCACGCTGCCGTGGGTGCGGCTTGTCGCACGCACACGTCCGCTTCAAGGCGAAGTGCGTGTCATTCGAAACTTCGACGAAAGCTTCACCCAGTTGTGGGATCGCGTGGCACCTCAGTTCGCGTTCGCCGTGCGACGCGATGCCGCGTACCTCAACTGGAAGTACATCCAGGCGCCGCACGTGCGCTACACCGTTGCGGCGCTCGAACGCGACGGTGTGGTCGCGGGCTACATCGTGTATCGGCACCTGCAGGAAGCGCGCGGCCGCGTGACGATTGTCGTGGATTGGCTGACCGCGCCCGACGACCACACGGGCCTGCTCACACTGCTGCGCTGGGTGGATCGCGAAGCGCGCGCGGCGGACTCGGACAAGATTCGCGCGTTTGCCATGCATGCCGGCTACCGCAAGCTGCTGCGCCAGTCGGGGTATTTCTCGGTGAAATCCACCATGGAATTCGTCGCCAAGATCAACGCCGTGGATCTGGCGCCGGGTTTCTATAAATCCACCGACGCGTGGCACATCACGCTCGGCGATTCGGATCAGGATCGATGACCCCGGCAGGCGGTCCTGCCTTGCTCGTCGCCATCGACACCGAAGGCGACAACCAGTGGGACCTGGAGGCGCGACGGAATCAGCGCTTCGAGAACATCTACGCCCTGGGCCGCCTGCATGAGTTCTTCGCGCGCCACGGCGTGCGCCCCACCTACGTCATCACACACCCGGTGGCCACCGACCCGCGGTCGGCAGAGGTGCTGCGCGAACTTCTCGGACAGGGCGACTGCGAAATCGGCGCGCACCATCACGCGTGGGAAACCCCGCCGTGCACAGACGAGGACGTGCAACGGCATCCATACGCGCTTCAACTGCCGCTCGAACAATTCGACGCGCAGCTGCGTTCGCTGACCGAGGCCATCACGGCGGCGGTCGGCGTGCGGCCCATCTCCTATCGCTCGGGCCGATTCGGCTTTTCCGCCTCACACGTCTCCTCGCTCGAGCAACAGGGCTACCTGGTCGATTCCAGTGTCGCGCCGTTGTTCTACGAGGCGCACAAGCAGGGCCCCGACTTTGTGGGCGCCCCACTCGCGCCGTACTTTCTCGGGTACGACGATGCGACCAAGCCGGGATCGAGTGAGGTGATGGAACTGCCGATCTCGGCGGCGCTGAGCCGGCGCGTGCCGGCATTCGTGGAACACCTCTACGCGCGCGCCCCGTTCAACTACCAGACCAAACGCGCGCTGCGCCTGGCGCGCATCGCACACGTGCGCTGGCTGCGGCCGTCGTACAGCTCGGCCGCCGACATGTGCGCCCTCGGCCGCCAACTCGTAGACCGCGGCGCCCCCATCCTGAACCTCCTCTTCCACTCGAGCGAGGTCATCGTCGGCGGCAGCCCCTACAACAAGACTCAGGGTGAGCTGGACGCGTTCTACGACCGGCTCGGAACGTTCCTCACGTTCGCGACGCGAGAGCTGGCGGCGAACGGAATGACGTTCCGCGAGTTCAGAACTGTCCAGAGTCCAGGGTCCAGGGTCCAGAGTTCCCCAGTTCCCAACCTCCCCAGTTCCCCAGTTCCCCATCTCCCCACTTCCCCAGTTCCTAAGTTCCCCACTTCCCAAGTTCCCAATTGACGAGCGCGATGCACATAGTTCACATCACGCCCCACTTGCCACCTGACCAGGCGGCGAATGCCATCCTGCCGGCGCAGGCCGGGGAATGGTCGAAGGCGCGGGGGCATGAGGTGCGGTATCTGGCGCATCCACCGGCGCAGGGCGGGGGCATGGTGGGGCCGGCGGCCGGGCCGGTGGAGTGGGTGCCGCGGCGCGAGGGCGTGCCTGCGCTGTCCAGACTCCTGCGGATCGATGCCGTGCAACGGACCCGGCACATCAGCGGCCTGCTCGACCGCATCGCGGCCAATGCGAACTTGCTGCACCTGCACAGCAACGGACTTCTGGTGGAAGCTGCCGCGCGGTGGGCCACCCGCCATCGTGTGCCGTATGTGCTGACGCTCTACGGGACGGAGATCTGGCACTACCGAAAGAAGTGGCCGCTCGATCTTTTTACGCGTGCCTATCAGGGTGCTGCTGCGGTCACGTTCTACAGCCAGGGGCTGATGGCCCGTGCGGTGGAACTGGGTCTCGACCGACCGAACCTCTCGGTGGTTTACCCGGCCGTGCCGGAGATGTTCGCCGTCCATGACCAGGCGACCAGGCACGCATGGCGCGACGCGCTCGGCATCCGCGAACCCCGCCTCATCGTCAACGTCAAACGGCTGCATGAACTGGCGGGACAGACGTACCTGATCGAGGCGTTCGCCAAAGTCCGGCAGGCGCGGCAGGACGTGCGCCTCGTGGTGTGCGGTACGGGTTCGCTGCGCGAAAGCCTGGAGTCGCAGGCCGCAGCGCTCGGCATGACGGATGCGGTGACGTTTGCCGGCCTCGTCGGCAACGACCAGGTGGCTCGCTACACGGCGGCCGCGGACGTCTTCGCGCTGCCCTCGTTGCTTGAAGCGCTTCCCACCGTGGCGGTTGAAGCGCTGGCGTCGGGAACGCCCGTTGTATCGGCCGACCATCCAGGCGGGCTGGAACTCCATGAAATCTTCGGCGCCGACGTTGCGGTGGTGCCCAGGAAGGATGCCGGGCGCCTGGCCACAGCGCTCCTCGATGCGCTGGCCACGGGCCGCCGCACAAGCCCCGCCACCGACGCGGCGCTGGCCCGCCTGTTCAGGCCCGGTGCCATCGCCGAGCAGTACGAGGCCCTGTACCAGCGCGTTGCGACCCGCTGATACACTCTGAAGCCATGACACTAGTGACCACGGTGACCCAGCACATCGCCGACGCCATGCGCCAGCGCGATCAGGCGTCGCTGGGCCCCTTGCGCATGCTCAAAGCCGCCCTCATGAACCGCGAAGTCGAAAAAGGCCGCGCACTGGACGATGCGGAGTCGTTGCAGGTGGTGCAGCAGTTGGTGAAGCAGCGGCGCGATTCGATCGAACAGTTCCGGGCCGGCGGACGGCCCGAGCTGGCAGACAAGGAACAGGCCGAACTCACGTTCCTGGAACGGTATCTGCCCCCGGCCGCAGACCCGGCGGCCGTGGCCGCGGCCATTGACGCGGCGATTATCTCCGTCGGCGCCACGTCCATGAAGGACATGGGGAAGGTCATCAAGGCCGTGACGACCGCCATGGCTGGCGTGACGGTGGACGGGAAATCGGTGGCCGATGCGGTCAAGGCCAGATTGGCTCCGCCGGCCTAACCCGTGGGTGCCCCCGTCCGTACGGAAGACTGCCAAACTAATTCGACGGGTCGCCCGTCTAACCTCGGTGAAAGGCACGCAAGTGTCTCTCATCCATCCTCCGGGCAGGGGCCTCAATCGCAGGGATTGAGGCCCCTTCTTTTTGTGCCGGCCCCCTCCCCTTCCCATGTCTGAACGACTGGCCAAATCGGCCGGAACGGTCGGCTTGGCGGTGATGACCAGCCGCATCCTCGGGCTCATCCGGGATCAGGTCATGGCCGCGTTCTTCGGCCTGACCATGGCGCACGACGCGTTCAACATCGCGATGCGGGTGCCCAGCCTGGTGCGCGACCTGTTCGCCGAAGGCGCGATGAGCGCGGCGTTCATCCCGACCTTTACCCGCTACTGGAAGGAACAGGGGCAGGCCGCAGCCTGGCGCCTGGGCAACCTCGTCCTCAACGCCCTGATGGTGGTGACGGGCACCCTGGTCATCCTCGGGATGATCTTCGCCGAGCCTCTGCTGAGCCTGCTGCCGAAGGAGTTCTCGGGGCCGGACGGCCAGAATTTGCTGTCACTGACCGTCAGCATCACGCGGATCGTGCTGCCCTTCCTGATGCTTGTGGCCGTGGCCGTGGCGCTCAGCGGGATGCTCAATTCGCTGCGGCGGTTCTTCGTGCCCGCCATGTCACCGGCCATTTACAACGTCGGGGTGATCTTCAGCGCGATCGCGATCATCCCCGTGTGCACGTGGCTTGGCTGGAATCCCATCTTCGGCATCGCCATCGGCACGCTGATCGGCGGCGTCGGCCAGATCGTGTTCCAGTTGCCGCTGCTGCGTCGCGAGGGATTCCGGTACCAACCCGTCCTCAGTTTTCGCGACCCGGGCATGCGCGAGATTCTGCTGCTGATGGGGCCGGGCACGCTGGGCCTGGCGGCGTCACAGGTGAACCTCATCGTGAACACCTATCTGGCGGTTGGCGAGGGCGAGGGCGCGGTCACGGCGCTGCAACTCGCGTTTCGCCTGATGTATCTGCCCATCGGTCTCTTCGGCGTGTCGGTGGCCACGGCCGCCATTCCCGAGATCGCTCGTCAGGTGAACGCCGGCGCGCTCGGCGAGGTGCGCCGCACCGTATCGAGCAGCATCCGGATGATGCTGATGTTGAGCGTGCCGGCCACCATCGGCCTCATGGCGCTGTCGGGACCCATTGTCGAGTTGATCTTCGAACGCGGCCAGTTCACGAGCGAAAGCACACGCATGACGGCGCTTGCGCTGCTCTGCTACGCGCCTGGCCTGATCGGATATTCGGCCGTGAAAATTGCGTCGCCGACGTTTTATGCGATGAAGGATGCGCGCACTCCGGTACTGGTCAGCGTGAGCACCATCGCCCTGAACCTGGTGCTCAACCTCACGCTCGTGCGTGTGTTCAGCTTTCAGGGACTCGCGCTCGGCACGGCCATCGCAGCGCTGTTCAACTCGGGCGTGCTGATGTATTTGTTGTCGCGACGGATCGATGGCGTCGAAGGCGGCCGCGTCCTCCTGTCGTTCATGAAGATTCTGATGGCGTCGCTCGCGATGGGCGCGGCGGCCGTGGTGACCGAAGCCTGGCTGGACGCAACGTTGCCACCGCTGGACTCTCTCCTGGCCTGGCTGCCCGGCGATATGGTGGCTGCCACTGCACGCACGTTACGCGCGGGCGTTCGCGTCGGCGCCGCGATCGGCGTCGGCCTCGCAGTGCTCGCGCTTGCGGCCACCGCCCTCCGCCTGCATGAATTCACGAGCGTGCGTGCACGCATCATGGCGCGGCTGCGCCGAACGAAAGAGAAATAAATGAGCCAATTCGCCCCGGGACAATCACCTGTGAGTTTCGGCCCAGGCCCCATGACCCCGGCCGTGCAGGCCATCGTCATCGCCAACATCGTGGTGTTCGTGATCATGATGGTGGCGCGGACGCTGGTGATTGATCTGTTCGGCCTCACACCGGAGGCGGTGCTGACGCAGGGACGGGTCTGGCAACCGGTGACGTACCTGTTCCTGCACGCCGACGTGTTTCACATCCTGTTCAACATGTTGTCGGTCTGGATGTTCGGCGTCGATCTGGAGCGGCGCTGGGGTACGCAGTCGTTCGTGAGGTACTACGCCGTTACAGGTGTCGGCGCCGGCATCTGCTCGTTGCTGGTGTCTCTGCTGCCGTTTGGTGGCGATTCGTACTACATCCCCACCATCGGCGCGTCAGGCGCGGTCTACGGCCTGCTGATGGCCTGGGGGATCATCTTCCCGCACCGCACCATCCTGTTCCTGGGGATCTTCCCGCTCACCGCCCGTGTCTTCGTGCTCATCATGGGCGCCATTGCGTTCACCCAGGCGCTGGGACAAGGCGGGGGGTCTACGGTGTCGCACGTCGCGCACCTGGGCGGCATGGTCGCAGGCTATTGGTACTTAAAGACGCCGGTGCGCAGGCCGCCGCAAAAACGGCCGGGACCGCCGAAACCGCCCAACCCGGCCCAGCTGCGGCGCGTCCATTAGCGTCACAGACGGCGACACCGGCGTGGCGTCATTCGCAATGGCGAAATGTCACAAATGTCCGAAATGGCGAAATGCCGGACAAACCGATTGCAGGGAAGAATGTAGGAATGTCTCTGCCCTCCAATGGTTGAATCTGCTGCTCCAGGGTCATTCGTTCATTGCGCGCCCTTAACATTCGGGCATTCTGCCCTGCAATTGGTTTGTCCGACATTTCGCCATTTCGGTCATTTGTGACATTTCGCCATTACGAATGACGCCGACGCCAGCCGTCTATCGTCTCGCACGGCGCGCACGCGGCGTATAATCGGAGCGCCCATGAAGTCAGCAGACGCCACCGCCACCGCCGCCGCAACGTTCGAAGGTCTCACGCGCGCCGATTTGCTGCAGGCGTACAAGACCATGCTCACGTCGCGCCGGATCGATGACAAAGAAATCCAGCTCAAGAATCAGAGCCTGATTTTTTTCCAGATCAGCGGCGCCGGGCACGAGGCCATCATGGCGGCCACCGGCATGCAGATGAAGCCGGGGCACGACTGGTTTTATCCCTACTATCGCGATCGCGCGCTCTGCCTGGCGATTGGCATGACGCCGCTTGAGATGTTCCTGAGCGGCGTGGGCGCGGCCGCCGACCCCAACAGCGCGGGCCGCCAGATGCCGTCGCACTGGGGACACAAAGCGCTCAACATCGTGTCGCAGTCCAGCCCCACCGGCACACAGTGCCTCCAAGCCGTTGGCTGCGCCGAAGCCGGCCGCCTGTACGAACGCCTCACAGATATTCCTGAACGGGAGCACAAGTTCGAGAAGGACGAAGTGGTCTACGTCTCTCTCGGCGACGGTACGGTCAGCGAAGGCGAGTTCTGGGAGGCGCTCAACGCGGCCTGCGTGGGCAAGCTGCCGGTGCTCTTCATGATTGAAGACAACGGCTACGCCATTTCCGTGCCCGTCAAAGTGCAGACGGCCGGCGGCGACATGTCGAAGCTCGTCGAAAACTGGCCCGACCTCAAAGTGCTGCGCTGCGACGGCACCGACTTCCTCGAAAGCTACCGCACCGCGGCTGAAGCGCTCGCCTGGTGTCGCGACCGCAAGGGCCCGGCGCTGGTGCACGCGAAAGTGGTGCGGCCGTACTCGCACTCATTGTCGGACGATGAGAAGTTGTACAAGACGCCGGCGGAGCGGGCGGACGAAGCGCGGCGGGATCCGATCACGAAGCTGGCGGCGTGGCTGAAAACAGAGGGTCTGGCCACCGAAGGCGACCTCGCCGAGATCGCGAAGGCCGTGGATGCGGAAGTGAACGAAGCCGCAGACGCCGCCCTCAAGGCCGCGAAGCCTGCCAAAGACACTGCGGGCCACTTCGTGTATTCGCCCGACGTCGACCCTTCGAGCGCCGGGTTCGACAGCCCAGCCGAAGAAGGAGCCAAGCCCGACACCATGGTGGCGGCCATCAACCACACCATGAAAGATGAAATGGCGCGCAACCCGCGCATTGTCATGTTCGGTGAGGACGTGGCGGATGCCACAGACGAAGCCAAGCTTTCGGAAGTGCAGGGCAAGGGCGGTGTGTTCAAGGTGACGCACGGCCTGCAGAAGGCCTACGGCGGCACGCGGGTGTTCAACTCGCCGCTGGCCGAAGCCAACATCATTGGGCGGGCCATCGGGATGGCGACGCGGGGCATCAAGCCGGTGGTGGAGATTCAGTTCTTCGACTACATCTGGCCGGCGATGATGCAGCTGCGCAACGAGATGTCGATGATGCGGTACCGGTCGGGCAACTTCTTTTCGTGCCCGATGGTGGTGCGCACGGCGATCGGCGGGTACCTGCGCGGCGGCGCGCCGTACCACAGCCAGTCGGGCGAGAGCATCTTCGCGCATTGCCCCGGCATTCGCATTGCGTATCCGTCCAACGCGCACGATGCGGCCGGCCTGTTGCGTACGGCCATTCGCTGCGACGACCCGGTCCTGTTCCTGGAACACAAACACCTGTATCGCCAGACGTACAACAAGGGCGGATACACGGGCACCGAGCACATGATTCCGTTCGGCAAGGCCGCCATCAAGCGCGAAGGCACAGACGTGACGGTGGTCACCTGGGGCGCACTCGTGCAGCGGTCACTGCTCGCCGCGCAACAGGCGGAGAAGGACGGCATCAGCGTGCAGGTGATCGACCTGCGCACGATCATGCCGTATGACTGGGACACCATTGCGACCGCGGTGCAGCAGACCAATCGCCTGGTCATCGCGCACGAAGACCAGCTCACCTGCGGCTTCGGCGCCGAGCTCGCGGCCCGCGCGGTCAGCGACCTCTTCGCGTATCTCGACGCGCCCGTGGCGCGCGTCGCTGCGATGGACAACCCCGTCGCCTACGCACCCGATTTGGAAGAAGTGATTCTTCCGGGATCTGCGGACGTGCTCGCCGCGATTCTCGCCACGGCGCGATACTGACGCGGACGGGCGCGCATCGACGCGCTGAAAATGGCGAAATGTCACAAATGTCCGAAATGGCGAAATGCGGACAAACCAATGCAGGGAAGAATGTGGGAATGTCTTTGCCCTCCAATGGTTGAATCTGCTTCTCCAAGATCATTCGTTCATTGCGCGCCTTCGACATTTGGGAATTCAGCCATTCACGCACTGCGCACATTTCGCCATTTCGGACATTTGTGGCATTTCGCCATTTTCATCGCCGGTTTGTGGCTGGCCGGAGGTGTCACGTTCGCACAGCCCGCAGCTTCGATAGAACGATTGCGACCGGTCGCCTCGTTGCCGGCCGAGATGTGTGGCCGGTTTCGCGAGGCCACCAGCTTTGTTCAAACATCCACCGGCGCGTACCTGGTCCTCGACCGGCGCGATCACACGGTGTTCAGCGTGGACAAGGCGCGCACGCGGGTGACCACGGTGATGAAGGCGGGGATGGAGAAAGGGAACGTCCTGCAGCCTGGAATGCTGAGCCTGTCGAAAGACGATACGTTTGCGGTGTCGGATGCACCGTTCGGTCAGGAACGTGTGCAGATGTTCTTCGACAACGGCGCGTCGCTCGGGGCGTTCCTGCTGCCCGGCATCACGGCGCCGCGGCTGACGACGGGGCCGCTGATCCTCAATGGCACCGGGTCGATGCACTTCACCGGCAAGACGCTCCTGATCAACGCACCCGACTCGGGCGCCCTGGTATCGGTGCTGAATCTGGAAGGTCACGTCGTCCGCCAGATCGGCACGCTGCGGGCCACGGGTCACGAAGCCGACAGGGCCCTGCACCTGGCGCTCAACGTCGGCTTGCCGCTCGAGACCGCAGACGGCGGAGTGATCTTCGTGTTTCAGACGGGCGTGCCGATGTTCCGCAAGTACGCAGCCGACGGCCGGCTCGAGTTCGAGCGGCACATCGAGGGCACGGTGCTCGACGGCTACGTGCAGACGTTGCCGACGACGTGGCCGACGCGCAAGATTGGCGACGGCACCTACCCGATGGTGCCACCCGTGATCCGCACGGCTGCCCTCTCGCCTGCAGGAGACCTCTGGGTCAGCCTTGTGGCGCCGTTCACCTTCGTCTACAACGCGGCCGGGGACAAGACCCGGACAGTGATGTTCGACGCGACGGGTGCGTTTTCGCCGACAAGCCTCTTCTTCAGCCGGGCCTCGGGGACGCTGAGGCTGCTCGTCATGCCGGGCTGCTACGAATTTTCCTCGTAGGGCGCGGGCCTCGGCCTTGAAGACGAGCTGCGTCCGAGGAAGCTCACGACGGTACGTAGCTGGTTGGTCGGGGGGGGGGGGGGGGGGGGGGGGGGGGGGGGGGGGCGGGGCGGGTGGCGGGGGCGGGGTGGGGGGGGGGGGGGGGGGGGGGGCCCCGCGGCGGGGGGGGGGGGGGGGGGGGGGGGGGGGGGGGGGGCGGGCGGCCCGGGGGGGCGGGGGCGGGGCGGGGGGGGGGGGGGTGGGGGGGGGGCGCGGGGGGCGGGGGGGGGGGGGGGCGGGGGGGGGCCGGCGGGGGGGGGGGCCGGGGGGGGGGGCGGGGGGGCCGCCCCGCCCGGGGGGGGGGGGGGGGGGGGGGGGGGGGGGGGGGCGGGGGGGGGGGGGGGGGGGGGGGGGGGGGGCGGGGCGGCGGGGGGCGGGGGGGGCGCGGGGGGGGGGGGGGGGGCGGGGGCGGCGGGGCGGGGGGGGGGGGGGGGGGCGGGGGGGGGGGGGGGGGGCCCGGGCCGGGGGGGGGGGGGGGGGGGGGGCGCCGGGCGGGGGGGCGGGGGGGGCGGCCGGGGGGGGGGGGCGGGGGGGGGGGGGGGGCGGGGGGGGGGGGGGGCCCGCGGGGGGCGGTGGGGGGGGGGGGGGGCGGGGGGGGGGGGGGGGGGGGGGCGGGGCCGCGGGGGGGGGGCCCGGCGCGGGGGGGCGGGGCCGGGGGGGGGGGGGGGGGGGGGGGGGGGCGGGGGGGGGGGGGGGGGGGCGGGCCCGGCGGGGGGGGGGGGGGGGGGGGGGGGGGGGGGGGGGGGGGGGCCGCGGGGGGGGGGGGCGGGGGCCGGCGCGGCGGCGGGGGGGGGGGGGGGGGGGGGGGGCGGGGGGGGGGGGGGGGGGGGGGCGGGGGGGGGGGGTGGGGGGGGCGGGGGGGGCGGGCGCGGGGGGGGGGGGCCGGGGGGGGGGGGCGGGGGCGGCCGCCCGGGGGGGCCGGCCGGGCGGGGCGGGGGGGGGGGGGGGGGGGGGGGGGGGGGGGCGGCCCGGGGGGGGCGGGGGGCGGCGCCGGCCGGCGGCGCGGGGGCGGCCCGGGGGGCCGGCGCGGCGCGCGCGGGCGCCGCTGCCCGCGCGCCCGGGGCGCCCGCTGGGCGGCCGGCGGCGCCCGGCCCGCGCGGGCTGCTCCTCAAGCCCGAGTGGCCCGGCCTTGAGACCCAGGCCGCCCTACGAGGAGCGCAGAGCGCGCTTGAAGACCTTACCGGTCGGTCCCAGTGGAAGTGACTCGCGAATCTCGACCGACCGAGGGTATTTATAGGCCGCGAGCTGTTCCTTGCTCCAGGCGATGAGCTCGTCGGCCGCGAGCGTCTGGTTGGGTTTGAGCACGACGAAGGCTCTGATTTCTTCGCCGAGGCGGTCGTCCGGCACGCCGATGACGGCGGCCACGGCCACGGCCGGGTGCGTCATCAGCACTTCCTCGATTTCACGCGGATACACGTTCATGCCGCCGCGCAGCACCATGTCTTTTTTGCGGTCCACGATCGAGACGTAGCCGTCGGCGTCGATGATGCCGATGTCGCCGGAGTGGAACCACCCGCCTTTGAGCGCCTCGGCGGTTTCCTCCGGGCGCTTGTAGTAGCCCTTCATGACGTTGTGGCCGCGGATGACCACCTCGCCGCGTTCGCCTGAGGGGACCGGCTGATCGTTGTCGTCCACCACGCGCACTTCACAGCCGAAGATCGGCAACCCGACCGTGCCCGGCTTGGATGGCAGCTGCACCTGGTTGAAGCACGCCACGGGCGACGTCTCCGAGAGGCCGTAGCCTTCGAGCACGCGCACGTTAAACGTCTTCTGAAAGTCTTCGAGCACGGCAACCGGCATCGGCGCACCACCCGACACGCAGAGCTTCATCTCGCGCGCAATCCCCGACACATCGGCGCCAGTCTGTCGAACCAGTTGCAGCAGGGCCCAATACATCGCGGGCACACCAATCCAGAAGTTGATGCGCTCATCCATCATGATCTTCAGGGTGGCGGCCGGGTCAAATCGCGGCAGCAGCACCAGCGTACCGCCGCTTGAGACGCCGGCGTTCATCTGCGCCGTCTGGCCCGTGGAATGGAACAAAGGCAACGTCACGAGGTAGCGATTCGTGGCCTCGGGTCCGCTGTTGAGCAGCGGCGTGTACATGTCGCGCGAGGCCATCGCATTCACGGTCATGTTGAAATGCGTGAGCTCGGCCGCCTTCGGCTGGCCGGTGGTGCCCGACGTGAAGAGCATCACAGCCGTGTCGTCAGGCGCAGACGGATGCGTGGGGCACACGGGCGGCTGCCCGTGCATCAACTGGCCCAATGTCATGGCGCGTTCTACGGTGGTGGGCGCCGCGGGGTTGGCCGTCATCACCACCATGTGGGCACAGGTGTCCACGCCATCACAGGCCTCGCGGGCCATGGCCGCCATAGGCAGTTCGGCGGTGCCTTCAAAGACCAGAACCGCTTTTGCGTCCGACTCTTTCAGATGGAACGCAATTTCGCGCGGCTTCAGCAACACATTGAGCGGCACGACGACCCCGCCCATCTTGAGGATGCCGTAATAGGCGATGGGAAAGTACGGCAGGTTCGGGCATGACAGCGCGACGTGGTCGCCGGCCTGCAACCCGAGCTTGCGCAGTCCCCCGGCCACCTGGCACGCCATGGCATTCAACTGCGCATACGTGAAGCGCGTCGGCCCCATCACCACAGCCTCGCGCGCGGGCGTCAGCTTCGCCTGATGGTCAAGCAAATGCGCAAGATTCAGTGTGGTCGCATTCATCTCCGCATCTCCCCAGTCCCCCAGTTCCTAACTTCCCCAGTTCCTAACTTCCCCAGTTCCTAACTTCCCCAGTTCCTAACTTCCCCAGTTCCCCAGTTCCTAAGTTCCCAATTTCCGACTAAGCCACTTCGCCAGCGCGCCTATCTCCGCCGGCGTCAGCTTGCTTGCGAATTCCTGCATCTCGCCATCGGGCTTCACAGACAACGGGTCGGTGATCTGCCGCACGAGACGGGCCTCGTCGATGCGAGCGCCCACATCAGTCAACGCCGGGCCGTCCTTACCGCCGACTGGCCCCATGACGTGGCACCGCAGGCAGTTGCGGTTGAACAACACGGCCACGGCCGACTCTTCGGCATGCACGACAGGCGCGGCGCCTGCCCGTCCGCGAGCGAGCGCCGCGAGAATGGCTTCGTTGTCGTGCTGGTTGGTCACAGGCGCGGTGCGCAGGCCCGGCGCGATCATCTGCGGGTCAAGCAGGTGCGACGCCACCCAGTCGCGCGGTTTGGAAACGCGTATCGGATCGATGACGCCGGCCATCTTGCTCTCGCCATGGCACGTGGCGCACGTCCCTTCCGACATCAACGCCAGACCGGCCTGCTCGCGCACATTCCAGTCGCCGCCCGCCGCAGGCGGCTTGTCCAGCGCGCCCATCACGGTGAGGGTGGTCATCGCGACCACACCGGCCGCGAGTCCGGTCAACAACCACTTCCGCTCTTTCAACCCACGCGTACGCGCGCGGTCGATCCACGGCAGCAACGCCAGCAGGGTCATCACCGCACCGGGAATGACGATGGCGCCGACCACTTCGAGACGGCCGGGAAAGTACTTCAGGAGTTGGAAGAGGCCGAGGAAGTACCACTCGGGGCGCGGAATGTAGTCAGCCGCTGTGGGGTCGGCCGGCGGTTCCAGCGGCGGCGCACCCTGCCAGGCCAGGGCGGCAAGAGCCACGCCCGCGACGATGGCGACGGTGAGGTCTCGCGCGGCCTGGTAGGGGAAAAACGACTCGCGGGTGCCCTGGCGCTCGGTGATCGGTCCCGAGATTCCGTGGCGACGCATCAAGTAGAGGTGAAGAGCCGTCAGTCCGAAGAGTGCCGGCGGCAGCACCAGCACGTGGACGCCGTACCACCGCGTCAGCGTGAGCGCGCCGATGTCCGGACCGCCGCGCAGCAGGTTCGCGACGAACTCGCCGGCGAACGGTGTGAGTTTCGAAATGTTGATGGTGACCACCGTCGCCCAGTACGCGCGCTGGTCCCACGGCAGCAGGTAACCCGTGAGGCCGAAGGCCAGGATGACGTGGAGCAGCACCAGGCCGACGATCCAGTTGAGCTCGCGCGGCGCGCGGTAACTGCCGAACAGCACCACACGCGCCAGGTGGATGACGGCCGTCACCACCACCAGGCTCGCGCCCCAGTGGTGCAGGCCGCGCAGGACGTGTCCGCCGCGGACTTCGGTGGTGATGTAGCGCACGCTGTCCCAGGCGTGGTCGGGTGTGGGCGCGTAAAACAGCGCGAGGAGCGTGCCCGTCACCACCTGCAGCGTCAGCCCGAACAGCAGGAGGCTGCCGAACGTGAAGGCCCATCCCGTTCCCGGGGGAAGGGGTTCGTCGAGCAGGTGATGTTTGATGGTGCGAAAGCCCGTGCGATGGTCGAGCCAGTCAAAAAGCCCGCGCATCAGACCTCCACCTCAAGTTCGGCCGTGTCGGGATTCACGCGCACGGGAAGTTGATGCAGGCCTTCCGGGGGTGGCCCCGCCACCACCTTGCCGGCCCGGTCAAACGTGCCGCCGTGGCACGGGCATTTGTAGTGCCCTTCCGCGGCATTCCAGGCCACGCTGCAACCCAAATGTGTGCAGGTGGCGGACAGGGCGCGGTAGGTGTCGCCGTCCTTATCCAGGAACACGACCATGCTCCGGCGGGTCTCGTGCCAGCCGTCGGCGTGCCGTTCGGTCAGGGTGGCCACCAGGGGGCCAGAGGGCGGAAGGTCAAACATTGAGGCGGCCGCCCGCCACTTGCGGGTGGTTTCCCGAGAACGCGGCACGGCCACGGCCGCGGTCAGTCCGGCCATGCCGGCGCCGATGAGCGCCGCGCCCGCCGCGACCAATCGAGTGAGGAAAGATCGTCGTGGTTCCATGTGCGGTAGGTATTCTAGCCGGACTCCTGCGCCGGGACCCTCCGGGGTAGTAAACTGGGAGGATGCTTTCGACGCCCGTGACCTCACAGAAGATCGCCAACCCGCTTCGGCGCAACATCGCCATCATCGCCCACGTCGACCACGGCAAGACCACCCTGGTGGATGCCCTGCTGCGGCAGAGCGGCATCTTCCGCTCCAACGAGCGGGTGGCCGAACGCGTGATGGACTCGAACGACCTCGAGCGCGAGCGGGGCATCACGATCATGGCCAAGAACACGGCCGTGCAGTATCACGACCACCTGATCAACATCGTGGACACGCCGGGCCACGCCGACTTCGGCGGCGAAGTGGAACGCACCCTCTCGATGGTGGACGGCGTCATGTTGCTGGTGGACGCCTCGGAAGGTCCCCTGCCCCAGACGCGCTTCGTGCTGCGGAAGGCCCTTGAACGCCGCCAGCCGCCCATCGTGGTCATCAACAAGATCGACCGGCCCGACGCGCGCGTCAGCGAAGTGCTCAATGAGGTCTACGATCTCTTCATCGACCTGGACGCCACGGAAGACCAGCTCGACTTCCCCGTGCTCTACACGAACGCCCGCGAGGGCACGGCCACCACGGACATCCTGGTGCCGGGCGAAAACCTGCAGCCGCTGTTCGACGCCATCATCGCGCACACACCGGCACCGCGCGGCGATGTGGATGCGCCGCTGCAGGCCCTGGTCGCCAACCTGGACTCCAGCGACTACCTGGGCCGCATCGCCATCGGGCGTATCTTCCACGGCCGGGTCAAGGTGGGCGACCCCATCGCAGTCTGCAAGCTCGACGGCACGTTCCAGCGCACCACGGTGACCAAGCTCTTTACGTTCTCGGGTCTCAAACATGTGGACGCCACTGAGGCGGCCGCGGGCGACATCATCGGCCTGGCCGGCATTGCCGACATCATGATTGCCGAGACCATTGCCGACGCCGAGAACCCGGTGGCGATCAAGACCATCGCCATCGACGAACCGACCGTGTCGATGATCTTCGGCATCAACACCTCGCCGCTGGCGGGGCGCGACGGCCAGTACGTCACGTCGCGACAGTTGAAGGACCGCCTGGACCGCGAACTCATCGGCAACGTCTCCATCCGTGTGGAGCCCACCGACTCACCCGAGCAGATGAAGGTGTTCGGGCGTGGCGAACTGCAGTTGTCGATTCTCATCGAGATGATGCGGCGCGAAGGGTTCGAGATGCAGGTCTCGCGTCCGGAAATTGTGACCAAGGCTGTGGACGGCGTTCGCATGGAGCCGGTCGAGAATCTGGTCATCGACGTGGCCGAGGAATATCAGGGCGTGGTCATCGCGCAGTGCGGCATCCGTCGCGGCACCATGACCAAGATGGTGAATCACGGCAGCGGCCGTGTGCGCCTCGAATTCGCCATCCCGGCTCGCGGCCTCATCGGGTTCCGCTCGCAGTTCCTCACGGAAACGCGCGGCACCGGCATGATGAACCACATCTTCCACGGCTGGGCGCCCTGGTCGGGTCCCATTGCGTCGCGTCCCACCGGCGCGCTCCTCTCGGACCGCGCGGGCGTGGTCACGGCCTACGCCATCGCCAACATGCAGGACCGCGGCGAAATGTTCGTTGCACCGGGCACGGTCGTGTATGAAGGCATGATCGTCGGCGAGAACTCACGCATCAACGACCTCGACATCAACATCGTGCGCGAGAAGAAGATGTCGAACATGCGCGCGTCGGGCGCCGACGAAGCCATCCGCCTCATTCCGCCCAAGGTGCACAGCCTTGAGCAGGCGATTGAGTTCATCAACGAGGATGAGCTGGTGGAAGTGACGCCGCACAATCTGCGCATGCGCAAGCGCGTGCTCGCCGCGAACATGCGGCCGCGCAAGGAGTCGTGATCCGGGCTCTCGTAGCGCGGCCTGGGTCTCAAGGCCGCGGCCCTACAGGGAAGTTCTCACACGAGGCCTGAAGGACTGAAGGTTCGCGCGGATCTCACCCCTCGAGCAACGCCGGCGTCTGTTTTCGCATTAGACTTTGCGAATGCTGTACCGCATTTCCGTCCTGCTCGCGTTCTGTGTCGTGGCAGTTCCAGCCGCTCGCCAGGCGCCGGCGGCCACGAACCCGGCCCTGGCCGCGTTGATCACACAGGCGCAGGGGGTGCGCGGCGACGCGTGGGCACCCATCCTGGCCGGCCTGGAGAAGATCGACCGTGCGACGCTGGATCTGGACGACCAGGTGGATTTCGACCTGCTCCGGTCGCACGCGCGCACACGCCAGTGGGAACAGACCGAACTCCGGCAGTGGGAAGTCGATGCCGCGGGCGTGATCGGCGTCGGCGCTGTCAGCGGCCTCTTCCTGCGTGACGGGTCATTGCCCGAGGTGAACGTCCGGTCGGCGATCGCGCAATTGCGAGGCCTTGCCAATTCCATCAGGACCAACCGGGAACGTCTGACCGCGCCGGCGCGCATCTGGACGGAAAACGCGCAGTATCAGGCGTACTACGCGCGGACGATGCTGGAGAAAGAGGTGCAGTCGCTCGACATTCCGAACACGGCGCTGCGTGCGGAATTCCTGGCGGCCTGCACGGATGCGATCCCGGTCATCCGTGAACACGAGGAGTGGCTCGAGAAGGTCCTGCTGCCGCGATCGACGCGGCCGCCGACGTGGAAACCGGAACAGATCGAGTTCTACCAATTCGTGCACGAGCAGCTCGATGAGTACGGCGTGGACGAGATGATCCGCGTCGCCGAGGCCGAGGACCGGAAGCTCTGGTCGGAGATGGAGGCGCTCGCCAGGCGTATTCATCCGTCCGGCGATTTGCGGACGGTCTGGGAACAGATGAAGGACGAGGCGCCGCCGTGGGAGGAGGTCATTCCCATGGCGCAGCGGTATGTGGACATGGCCAGCGACTGGCTGCGTGGACCCGGGGGGCACGTGGTGACGATTCCGGGCTACCTGCGCTACGGCGCGCGCCTGTCACCGCCCATGGCGCGGCGGACCCTGTCGTTCGGCGGCGCGACGTCAGGGCCGACGATTGACGGCATCCAGTCCGGGTTCTACATTCTCACGCCGCTCGAGGATCGGCTCACGGCCAAGGAGAAACTGAGCCGGCTCAGGTCCTACAATCCGTACTGGACGCACGTCATCTCGTACCACGAGTGGCTCGGCCACACCGTGCAAATCGCCTCGGCGCGGGCCAACGTGACCCGCCCGATGCGCCAGATGTACAACAGCAGCTACTTCAGCCAGTCGTGGTCGTTCTACCTGGAGAAGCTTTTCGAGGACGAGGGCTACTTCGAGACGTTGCCGCACATGGAGAACCTCAAGACGCAGCTGGCGCGCCGCCAGATGCGGATGTGGCGGGTGCAGCGCATCCTGACCAAGCTCAAGATGGCCAAGGGCGAGATGACGTTCGACCAGGCCGTGCAGGCATACATCGACCGCATCGGGATGGAGCCAGGCAACTCATTCATCGAGGTTCAGCGCGACTCGCAGTCGCCTTCGCCGCCCGGACGCGAAATCATCGGCGAGTTGATGATCCTCAAGCTGCGCGACGAGATCCAGAGCGCGCAGGGGCCCGCCTTCTCGCTGAAGGCGTTCCATGACCGCTTGATTTCCCACGGCGCGTTGCCGTTCACGCAGATCCGGCGGCTGATGCTTCGGCAGTAGATACCCCTCAGTCCGACCCGTCGCCGCGCGTGACGTCCACGTACCGGTACTCCTGGTCGCGGCTGACATGGACCTGCCAGGGCCGGCAGCACACTTCGCAATCCTGCACCAACGTGCCCATGACGTCCGGCTCCAGATAGATCTCCACCTGTTCGCCACAATACGGACACGTCACCGTGAACTCGGTCACGTCGTCATCACCAAACATGCTCATCAGGCACGGCCCTCGGCCAGCGCCAGGCAGGCCCAACCGGCCAGAAAGCACAGCCCGCCGATTGGCGTCACCATACCGACGGCCGTTGTACCGGTGAGCGTCAGTACGTACAGGCTTCCCGAGAAGAGGACGATGCCCAGGGCGAAGCACCAGCCGGCGGCAGTGGTGAGCCGAGCCGGCCGACGGGCGATAAGCACACCGACGAGCACCAGCGCGAGCGCGTGCAACAGTTGGTAACGCACGCCCGTCTCGAACACCGCGAGGTGGTCGGCCGACAGCCGCGCGCGCAACGCATGGGCGCCGAACGCGCCCAGGGCGACACCGACGAAGCCGGCCACAGCGCCCAACCGGATGAACAGACGATCCACAAAGTGATTCTATCCTCTGACCGATGGTGGACCGAGGAAGGTGCCGGAGCGGCCCCGCGCACGCGGGCTTCACCGACTCGGGATTCTGTTGAGCAGCATGTAATTCACCTGCGCGACGGCCACCTGTTTGCCCGCAGCATCAAACAGGTCCACTGCAACAGGGCACATCACACGCCCGAACTTGATGACCCGGGCCTTCGCCGTCACGTGGCTCAGACACGGCGACAGGAACCGGATATTCATGTCGGTCGTCGTCATCGCCTGATCAACCGCCGTCCCGGTGAGGACCGCAAAACAGGCCACCGAGTCGGCAATTGTCATCAGGATGCCGCCATGAAATGACTCAAAGACGCCATCGTACATGGCCTGGCGCGGGACCCGCAGTTCGCTGTATCCGTGGTCGAACGCCGTGGCTTCCATCTGCAACGTGGCATAGATCGGGATTCTCCGGATCCGGTCGAGAATGGCGGCTTCGTGTTCAGGAGCAATCATGAGGCCTTTCGTATGCAGCGACACGGAACGATTCTATCCTGCAGGTTCAGTGTTACTTTGGGGTGCGGAATAAGCAGCGAGGTGGTTCACGCCATGAGTCCCAGTAAAGTCATTCGCAGCCGCGTCAAGACACTGACGGACCTGCCGAACATCGGCAAGTCGATCGCCAGGACCTGGTGTTGCTTAGCATCACGCAGCCAGCGCACCTGACGGGCAAGGACCCGTACGCGATGTATGACCGCATTTGCCGGAAGACCGGCGTGGTCCACGACGCGTGCCTGCTCGACACGTTCATCTCCGTGACGCGCTTTATGGATGGCGAACCGCCGCAGCCGTGGTGGCACTACACGCCTGAACGGAAGCGACGCCTGGCGGCCGGTCGTGGCTATCGCTGAAGATACGCCAGCGCGCAGCGGGCGCCATCAAGAGCGGCGCTCATGATGCCGCCGGCCTGGCCGGCACCTTCGCCCATCGGATAGACATTGGCGAACCCGTCGGCCAGAGCCGTCTCACGATCGCGCGGCATCCGGATGGGCCCCGAGCTGCGAGACTCCAGACCGACGAGCAGGCCCGCCGCAGATCGGAACCCCGGAATGTCATGTTCGTACGCCAACAGCGCGCGCATGAGCGCCTTGCGCGCCAGCGGTGGCAACAGCGAGTCAATGCGACCAGGCACGGTGCCGAACGTATAACTGGAGTGTCTGGGCTTTGGCGTGGATCGACCCGCCAGAAAGTCGTCGGCGCCTTGTGCCGGCGCGGTGTAGTCGGCACCACCGGCTTCAAAGAAGCGGCGCTCCAGTTCCTCCTGGAAGGCCACGCCGGCAAACGGTCCGGCACCGTACTCGGCTGGGCCGAACGTGGTCACAAGGGCCGCATTCGCCCACGGCGACGAGTGAGTCGAATTGCTCATGCCGTTGGTGCACAACAATCCCGGCGTGTTGATGCTGCCGACGATGGTGCCACCCGGGCACATGCAGAAGGAATAGCTGGCCGGTATTCTTCCCTCCGCCTTGCAGATCAAGCTGTAGGATGCCGGGCCCAGCCGCGCGGCGTCGGGTCCGTCGCCATACCGGCCGCGCGTGATCAACTCCTGGGGATGTTCAATGCGCACGCCAAGTTGGAACGGCTTGGCCGCCACCTGGAGTCCCTGATTGTGGAGCAGGCGCACAGTGTCGCGGGCGCTGTGCCCCAGCGCCAGCCACAGGGCATCGCACGGCATCTCTCCCTGGGAGGTGCGAACGGCGCGCACACGTTTCTGCGACGCCCCGTCGTTTGCATCACCTGAATCAATGACCAGCCCGTCGAGCCGGGTGTTCCAGTGAAAGCGCACACCCCGTGCCTCCATGCGGCCGCGCAGCACCGGCAGGATCTTGTGGAGGCGATCGGTGCCGATGTGGGCTCGCGAATCAAACAGGATGTCGGGCGGCGCGCCACAGGCCACCAACTCCTCAAGGCACGGCACCTCGAGCGGGTCGTCCACGCGCGTGTAGAGCTTGCCGTCAGAGTACGTGCCGGCGCCGCCCTCGCCGAACAGAAGGTTGGACTCGGGGTTGGGAATCCGCGTCCGGTGGAAGCGCACCACGTCCCTGCCCCGCTCCTTGAGTTCCGCGCCCCGATCAATCACATCCACGGCAACGCCGTTCAGGCTCAGCACCAGGGCGGCATAGAGGCCCGCTGGGCCGGAGCCCACCACCACAACACGCCCAGCGCCCCTGGTGGGATTGGCCACCACAAAACTGCCCGGCTGCGGCGCCTCGACGATTTTTCCCGAGCGCACCGCGGCATCAAAGCGGATCCCCGAATAGTCCGCATCCACCACCAGGTCGACATGCACGATAAAGCGCAGCCGGCGGGTTTTGCCACGAAGACGGGCGTCAACGGAACGGCGAGCAATGCGGCAGCCCCGTACGCGCTCGGGGTCGATACCTGCAGCGGTCGCGGCCTTTTCGAGCAAGACGCGCTCGGGCTCGTTCACCCCCATGTCGAGGTTCAGAATGCGCCAGGTGCGCGCGGGAGGGACCATGAAATAGACGGACGTTCCGGCCTAGATCAACGAATCATCTTCGGGGTGACGATCGATCAGCGCGTCCACCTCGTCGAGTCCGAACTTGCACAACTGCACGACGGTGGCATCTCGTCGGTAGGCGAGCGGCAGGATGCCCAGGGCCTCTTCCCTGCTGTCGAGCTCCACGACGATCCAGGCCTTGTGCACGCCATCCTGACAGCCGAAATCCGCATGGGTCAGGAAGTGGGAACCGGTCTGCAGCAGCACTTTGACCGCGCGTGCACACGACACCAGACCGGATTCGTGTGACACCTCAACTAGGAAACGTGGCATGTGTGCAGTCTGCTACGAGGCGGCCCGGAATTCAAGGCGGCATCGTGGGGGCATGTCAAACGTGCAGTCGTCGGAAAAGAACGCCATGATGGCGTCCAGATCATGGGCGTTGAATGCGTCAGTGATCGCCTGCGGGGTGCTGCTCAGAACCGCCTGCTCTTCAGCCATGGACATGACCGGCATCGTATACTACGCGGCAAATGCCACCAGCACCCGCCTGGCTCCCGATAGCGAAAGACGTGACACAGGTGGCATCCCTGATCGGCTTTGCGTTTCTTTTCCTCGGGCTGGTGGGAAGCGCGTTTTCCCCGAAACTGAAGCAAGTCAGGCGAACGCTCATCACAATTGGCCTTTCCTTGCTGGGTGCGTGTTTCCTGGCTGGAGGAGTGGCTGCAGTCATCGCATTCGAAATGGCCCGGCGATTTAGCAACGAGGGGCTTTGATCGTTTGCGCGCGAGCGCCTGCCCCTCATTTGAATCTCACCGGGCCCTCATGAATTGGTGAGGACCTTCCGCTGCGCCTTCTGTCACTCTTCAGTAAGGCGCACATGAGTGAACCCAGGAACAAACGGAAAGAGACACAACTCACGCTGATCGCGGTGGCCGTCGGGCTCCCGATCGTCGCGGGCGTGGCCCTCGTCTCCTTCCTGGTCAACGTCAACAACCAGTCACTTCACTCCGACCCGCAAGCCGTGGCATCCGTGATGCACTCGACGCCATTGCCCGAGTGGACCGCTGCTGTGAAGCAAGCACAGCCAATCGTGCGTGCAGCCGTGGTGGATCAGAACCTGCCGGGGCTCTCGGTGGCGGTCGGTGTCGCCGGCAATATTGTGTGGGCGGAGGGATTTGGCTGGGCAGATCTCGAGAGCAAAAAGCCCGTGGCGCCCGGCATGCGCTTCCGGATCGGACACGTCTCCAAAGCGCTCACCTCCGCCGGAGTCGGCCTGTTGCGGCAGCAGGGCCGGCTGCATCTCGACGATGAGATCCAGACGTACGTGCCCACGTTCCCCAGGAAAGAGTGGCCGGTCACGCTGCGGCAATTGATGGGGAACGTGGCGGGCGTCATTCACTACAGAGATGATGAATGGGGTGACAAGCCCACGGCCCCCTGCGAACGGGCGTCAGACGGCGTAAAGAGTTTCGCGAATGATCCGCTGCTGTTCAAGCCAGAGACGCAGTATCGCTATTCCACCTACGGCTGGGTCCTGGTGAGCGCGGCGGTCGAGGCGGCGGCGAACGAGCCCTTCTTCACGTTCATGCGCAGGAAGGTCTTCGAGCCACTGGGCATGGTCGATACGGAGGACGACTCAGTGACCGAGCCTCGGCCGAACCGGGTAACGTCCTACTATCGGGGAAACCTGGGGCGCGAGCTCACCACACGCGTGGACTACACGTGTTTCGCGGGCGCCGGCGCATTCCTCTCCACACCTTCCGATCTCGTGCGGTTCGGAATCGCGATGACCACGGGCACATTCCTGCAACCAGCCACCGTCAGCATGCTCCAGTCACGACAGCAACTCACCACCGGCGAAGACACAGGTTACGGCCTCGGCTGGATGCTCGACACGGTTGAACTGGGCGGCACACAAACGCAGATGGTGGGCCACGCGAGCAGAACGATCGAGGGCGCCTCCACTTCCTTCCTGACGTTTCCCGAACGCGGCCTCGTCGTCGCCGTGATGGCCAATATCTCGTTCGCGGATACCAGGTCGATCGCGTTGGCGGTGGCGCAAGTCTTCGACACGGCGACGCATCAACACGCCGGAATCGAACTGCCGACGAGTTCCGGAATGGGCCGGCCATCCACGCGCGGGAGAGTGACGCCCAACCGGTGAGCGACGGTCGGACCGAGGTCGGTGATCGACGCGTCGAACGCCGCTCCCTTTGCCAGGCCCGGGCCAACGGCCAGGCAGAATCCATTGTGCAGGTGGTTTCCTGTCCGCAAACCGGAAGGGCGCGGTGGCATGCTCCCCAACGCCGGCGAGTGCGCGGATTCAATCGGCGCGTCCCGGTTCCAGACCACCAGCAGGTCCGGCAATTTATCGGTGTTCTCGCCGTGATACAAACGGTCACAGCGGATGACCTCGCCCACGATGGGGCCTCCCGTGGCGGGGTTGACCAGGCGCATGAGCTCGGCAGTCAAACGTGTGCAGTAGGCCTCCAGTTCGGCCCCAGGATTGATCACGCCGAATGGTTCCCTGCCGCGTACATTCAGGCGAACGGCTCCGCTGATTTCGTTGTGTTCGAGCTGAAAGGCCGGACGAAAGGCGTGCCTGGGAAGGGAGGGGTTCTTCAACCGCATCGCCTTCTCATACCAGCGGCGCCAGCGTGTGCTTGGTGGCCAGAGCGTTTTTTCCAACGCGATCAGGACGTCATCAAGAATGTGCTCGGCCGTGTAGTTCGGCCCCATGTCCAGATCGCTGAAGACGATCAACAAAGTGTCTGGCGACAGCCGTTCGCGCAGCTGCCCGACAGCCCTGTCGAGCGCCTGATAGATGCGCAGGAGCGGATCGGCGAGCCGCTCAGCCACATCCCGGGAATACGCCGGATGCATGGGGTCCACGAGGTGCCAGCACTGGTGCCCGGCACAATGAGCCTCTTTGTAGACGAGCAGAAAGAGATCCCAACGTTCTCGCGCCATCAACTCTTCGGCGAGCGTCGTCTTGTGCTCGATACTCTGCAGCAGATGGTCAAGAAAGACGGGCAGCTCGCTTTCGGTGAGCGCGTCCATGCGGCACAGCCAGTCCCCTGTGTCCGCACGATCCGTGCGGTCCTCCCCGAAGCGGCGGCTGAGTTCGACCGCCAGCTCCGGCGGGGTACTGCGAGTGAGGTTGTCGCGCCCATGCACGCGCCAGTCGGTGAGGTGGAGGCCGCCGAAGGGGCGGCTCGGCGGAACCTTCGGTACATCGATGACCGCCACGCGGCGCCCTGCGCGGTCCAGCACATTCCAGAACGGCTCCCGCTTGAGATGGGCGTCCTGTACGAAAGGCAATTCGTAGGAAGCGGGTTGAATGGAGTGAAAGTAATAGCGACCGTGGGCGCCCGGCGCCGTGCATGTGTAAAACGACGCCCAGGTCGCATCGTCTCCAAGCCCGGGCGGACTGCGCAGCACACCACGAACGCCCTCCTCCTCAAGCAATCGCAGGTTCGGCAAAGCGCCGGAGGACGTCCAGCGACGGACCAGCGTGGCACTGGCCGAATCCAGACCCAGCATCAAGACCTTGGGGGGCAGCAACGAGAAGCCATGATGGCACTCACGGGCCTACTGCGCAACGGGTGAGGCATGCGAGGATATCCGCTGATGCGCACACTCTCTCGCGTCGGCTGGTGCCTGGTGGTGGTCGATCTCATCGCCGCCGCTTCGCTTTTTTTTGCTCAAGATATCGGTGATGCGGCGACGCGTGGGATAGGCCAGGGCTTCGGCTCAGCACTGGGGATCATCGCCCTTGTCGCGGCGGCACTGCTCTTCTGGGGCGCTCGTGGCGAAGGACGATCAATTGCGCTGGTCCTCGGCGCCGTCATCGCAGGCGCACCTGTCGCGATGACCGTCACGCTCACCGTGTCGAACCACGGGCTCGGGCTCATTTTCCCAGACCTGCGTGCGCCAGTGCGCCCGGTTGAACCAAGCCCACAGTACGCCTACCCTGACCCCGCCAGCCGCGAAGCAGCGCTCGCGCTGGTCCTCAGCGACTACGACAAGCTTGCTGCGCTCCTCAACGCCACTCCCGCTCCCGACCTGATGGCGCGTGACGAGCGCGGCGAGTCCCTCCTTGTGTTGGCCACACGCACCGCCATCGCGGACGGTGGAAGGCGGGACGAGCTCGAGGGACTTCGCCTGATCCTGGCTGCCGGGGCTCGACCGCACGCCGACGACCTGATCGGCGACGAGGCACTGATCGAGACTGTGGCCCGCGCCAGCAATGAGCACGCCGCAACGGCGCTCGAGATGCTGATCGACGCCGGTCTCAGTCCTGACTGGCCCACTCCCGAGGGGAGCTCCGTGCTGTTCCACGAGCGGCTGACGCCGGCCGCCGCCCGCGTGCTGATCGCACGCGGTGTGAAGCGGGATGTTCGGGAGTCGCGCATGGACCGGGCCGACTGGTCGCCGGTCACCTATCACGCCGACTTGCGCCGGTGGGCCACCGCACTCACCCTGCTGGATGGCGGTGTGCCGCCCGACCATGGCACCCCGCCCGGCTCCGTGCTGGCGCGCGTGATGCAAACCAGCGAGCGGTCTCTCACCGACGCCGATCGCGCTGACCCGGCGTTCAAGGCATTGATGGCGGCGGTCAAGCGCTGACGCGGGCGATCAAATCTGGCTACACTCTTTGTCTATGTCCCACCTCTCGCGTCTCCTGTTGACCTGCCTTGTGTGCGTGCTGCCTGCCCTGTCGTATGCGCAGGAATTGTGGCCCGGCACCCGGTATGACCCGAAGATTCCCACCCTCACGGCCGTGCTGGGCTGGGATCACGGTCAGGAGATTTCGTCCCCCGACGCCATCACCACGTATCTGAAGGCGCTCAACGCGGCGGCGCCGGACCGGACGCGCCTCATTGAATATGCGCGGACCTGGGAGAATCGACCCTTGCACGTGCTTGTCGTCGGCAACCCGACGCGCATCGCGCAGTTGGACGCGATCAAGAAGGGCATGCAGCGCCTGGGTGATCCGCGCGGTGCGACGCAGGGTGAACTCGACCAGCTCGTCAGGGAGATGCCGGTCATTACCTGGCTGTTCCATTCGGTGCACGGCAACGAAATCTCGGGCGCTGACGCCGCACTGGCCGAGGCGTACCACCTGCTGGCGGCACAGGGAAACGCCGACGTGGACACGGTGTTTCGCGAGTCGCTGGTACTCATCGACCCGTCGCAGAACCCCGACGGTCGCGCGCGCTTTTTGGCGTCGAATCAGCAGGGTCGCGCTGCCGGTGTGCCTGACGCAGACCCGGCATCGGCCGAACACGACGAGCCCTGGCCCGGAGGCCGTACGAATCACTACCTGTTCGACATGAATCGAGACTGGTTTGCCATGTCGCAGCCCGAAACCAGGGGCCGCATCAAGATCATGCTCGACTTCTTTCCCCAGGTCGCCGTGGACCTTCATGAGCAGGGTGGCGATAACGAATACTATTTCGCGCCACCGGCCGACCCGGTCAACCCGCTGATCACACAGGAGCAGCGCAAATGGCTTGAGGCCATGGGCCGCGCCAACGGAGAGGTCTTTGACGGCAGGGGCTTCGGGTATTTCGTTCGCGAGGTGTACGACGCGTTTTATCCCGGGTACGGCGACTCCTGGCCCGTCTTCCACGGTGCCGTGGGCATGACATTCGAAATGGCGTCCGCGCGTGGCCTCCGTTTTCAGCGCCAGGATGGCACAGTGCTCACCTATCGCGAGGGCGTGATCAAACACTTCACGTCCGCCATCACCACAGCCATCACTGCCGCGAAGAACCGCGAGGCGATGCTCCGCGACTTCCTGGCGTACCGCCAGTCGGCCACACGCCTTGCCGACACCGGTCCGAAGGAATACCTGATTGATGCGGGCACCGACCCCGCCCGTGCGATGCATCTGGCCCAGCGTCTCGCGGCGCAAGGCATTGACGTGCGGCGCGCGGACGAGGCCATCAAGGTCGGCACACGCACGCTGCCTGCAGGCTCACTGATCGTGCCACTGGCCCAACCGGCCGGTCGCCTGGTGCGCAACCTGCTGGACGCCTCCATCGTGATGGACGAGGCGTTCCTCAAGGAACAGGAGCGGCGGCGCCAACGCGGACTGGGCGATCAGATTTACGACGTGACCGCGTGGAACCTCGCGATGTTGTACGACCTCGACGTGGTGCCGAATGCCACGCCGGTGACCACGCGATCGACGATCGTGCCGCGCGAGGCCACTGCGTCCACCACACCAGCGCCGCTGGCGGCGGCCAAGGTCGGCTACATCATGCCGTGGGGGCTCAAGGCGGCTGAGGCGGCCGTGGAGCTGTTGCAGGCCGGCGTCAAGATGACGAACGTGCCGCGGACGTTCACGATCGGCGGTCGCGCGTTTCCCGCCGGTTCCGCGTTCATCCGCATTCAAGGCAACGTGCCCGACGTCGTAGCGCGGTTGAGTGCAGCCGTGGCGAAACACGGCATCGAGCTGACGCCCATTGACTCGGCTTTTGTCGAGAGCGGTGTGTCGCTTGGCAGCAACGAAACGGCCACCCTCAAGGCGCCGAAAGTGCTCCTGCTTTGGGATACACCGACGTCGAGCCTGTCGGCCGGCTGGGCACGGTATGCGCTCGAGCAGCGGTGGAAGCAACCGGTGACCACCGTCCGCGCGGGGTCACTCGGTCGGATCGATCTGAACCTGTACGACGTCATGGTGTTGCCGTCCGGCACTTACGCCTTCAGCGACGACCAGATGCGCCGCGTCAAAGACTGGCTGAGCCGCGGCGGCACACTCATCACCATCGGCCAGGCGTCGGTCTGGGCCACCAGTGAACGCGCCGGGCTTGTGCCCACGCACCTGCTTCAGCGGGACGGTTCCGCCGCCGGCGCCGCTGACGAGAAAAAGACACCGCCCAAGATCGACATCGAGAAGTTCGACTACAACGCAGCCATCAAGATCGAACGGGGTTCACCGGACGGCACCGCCGGCGCGATTCTGCGCGTCAAGCTCGACAAGGAACACTGGCTCTCGGCCGGGCTCGACGATGAGATTCAGGTGGTGATGGAGGGGAGCCGGATGTTCATGCCGGTCAAACTGGATGCCGGCACAAACGTGGGCGTCTATGCCGCGAAGGACCGTGTGGTGGCCGCCGGCTTCATGTGGCCCGAGGCCCGCAATCTCATTCAGCAGAAGTCGTTCCTCATGCACGTCCCTGTCGGCCGCGGCCACGTCATCGCCTTTGCCGAAGATCCGAACTATCGTGCCTTCACGGAAGCCACCGCACTGTTGTTCATCAACGCGATCCTGCTGGGCGCGGGGTACTGACGTTTTCCTCCGCTCGTTGGACGGCCACCAGGTCGATTCTCGTTCGCAGTTCCGGGTGTCTGGCCACAAACGGCTCGAACCCGGCCTTGGTGAGCGTGAAGAGCTGTGTGTAGTCGATGGCCGTGACATCGGCGGACCGTGGCTCGCCGGTGAGCAGCGCCATCTCGCCGAAGAAGTCGCCGGGGCCCAGCCGAATCTTCCGACCGCGTACACCGACTTCGACCGTTCCCGACGAAATGAAGAAGACTTCGTCCGCCGGATCACCTTTGCGAATGATGCGATCGCCCGGGCGCGCCGAACGCGGGGTGAACAACGAGAGCAGTTCGGCACGCTTGCCGGCATCGAGACCCGCGAAGACCCACCATCGGCTGATGAGTTCGTCGCCGAGCACGGACGCGGGGCCGCCTGTGCGATTCGCGTCGAGCAACGACTGGAGCCGCGCCAGCCGCAGGTCCTGTGATCCCTCGAACCGCACCAGCAGTGACCGCCACCGGCGTATCCAGTTCAGAAGCGGCGTCACCACGGCAAAGGCCAGCGGGTTCAGCGTCAGGGACAGGATCGCACCGGCCAGGATCAGATCTCGGCCTTCGGCCGGCATCATGCCCAGCGAGATGCCGAGGGTGGCCAGGATGAACGAGAACTCGCCGATTTGCGCGAGGCTCGCCGAAATCGTGAGCGCCGTGCTGACGGGGTACCCAAGAAGCTGCACGATCAGAAACGCGGCAATCGACTTCCCCACCAAAATGACCGCCAGCACCGACAACACGGCCAGCGGCTCGCGAACCAGCACGGAGGGGTCGAACAACATGCCGACCGACACGAAGAACACGACCGAGAACGCATGCTGCAGCGGCAACGACTCTTCCGCCGCACGGTGACTCAACTCCGAATTGCTCAGCACGACGCCCGCACAGAACGCGCCCAGCGCAAACGACACGCCGAAAAACGCGGCGGCCCCGTACGCGATGCCGAGGGATATGGCCAGCACCGCCAGCGTGAACAGCTCGTGTGACCCCGTGCGTGCGGCCTGCTGCAGCATCCATGGCACAACGCGGGGGCCAGCCCAGGCAACGATGGTGAGGAACAGCGCGACTTTGCCGACAGTGATGCCGACAAGTAACCAAATGTTGCCGGTCGCGGCGGCATGGCCGCCAGCCGCAGGGTGCACGCCTGTCAACTCGGCCAGCGCCGGCAACAGCACCAGCGTGAGCACCATCGCCAGGTCTTCGACCACGAGCCACGCAATGGCAATGCGTCCGTTGGCGCCTTCGATCATGCGCCGCTCATCCAGCGCCCGCAGCACGACGACGGTGCTGGCCACCGACAGCGCGAGTCCGAGCACGAGTCCGGCCCCCAGCGGCCAGCCCCACATCGTTGTCAGACCGACCACCATCGCGGTCGCGACCACGATTTGCCCGACCGCGCCTGGCACGGCAATCCCCTTGACGGCCATCAGGTCGGCCATCGAGAAGTGCAAGCCAACGCCGAACATCAGCAGGATGACGCCGATCTCGGCCAACTGCCCCGCGATGACCGGGTCGCCGGAAAACCCTGGCGTGTACGGACCAATCGCGATGCCGGCCAGGAGGTAGCCCACCATCGGCGGCAGCTTGAGTTTTGATGCGCCAAATCCTAGGATAAACGCCGCGACAAACGCGAGCGCGAGCGTCAGAAGGAGTGTGGTCTGGTGTTCCATGCGCCGGAGGCAGATTACCCCATGAAGCTCGACATCTACCTGAACTACCGTGGCAACTGCGAAGAAGCCTTCCAGTTCTACGAGACACAACTGGGCGGCCGGATCACGAGCCTGGCGCGGCACGGCGATCAGCCCAATCCCAACATCTCCGCCGACTGGGGCGACAAGGTCCTGCATGCGCGAATCGAGATCGGCGCCACGCAGCTCATGGGCGCGGACATCCCGACGGCGGAACCCATGCGGAGCGCCTATCTGGCCCTGAGTCTGCCGAGTGAAGCGGCGGCCGAGCGCGTGTATGCGCTGCTCATCGACGGCGGCCAGGTCTTCATGAAGATGGAGCAGACACCCTTCGCCAATCGATTCGCGATGCTGCGCGACAAGTTCGGCACCTCATGGATGCTCCTCCATCAGCCAGCGGAGGACGCCCCACCGGCGCGCAAGGCCGGCGCCGACCCGTGGTACTGACGTTCACTTCTTGCCGAACGTGGCCCTCATGAACACCCATGCGTCCGGATCGAGCTCAACGTCAAGGGGCTCGACGTCACTCGGCAGGGAAAAGGTCCGGCTCTTCTGTGAGAGCTGCACGATGTGCGACGTGCGGTTGGTCTGGGGCGGCATCGGCGCCCCGCCTGCGCGACCCGCAGGGGCAGGCGCCGTCGTGGACACGCGCACCTCGATCGGCATTCGGTAAAGCCCGGCCGGCTGCGTCTGCTCCAGCGTGACCTGCACCTGCTTCGCTGCCGCGTCGTAGGTCCACGTACCGGTCACCTGCAAGGCGCCGCCGCGATTCAGGAGCTGCGTGAACAACCACGTCAGGTCCCGGCCGTCGGCCGGACACCGATCGCCGGCCGCCCGGCACGCGTCCTCCATCGTCCGCCTGAAGTCGGCAGTGGTGGCCGTCCCATCGCGATACTTCGCGTAGTACGCGCGGATTCCCTCCCAGAAGGTCTGGGTGCCGACGATGCCGCGGATGTTGTGGAGGACTTGGGAGCCACCCTGGTAGACCTGCGCGCCGTTGGCGATGACGCGGCTGATGTCCGCAAGGTCGTCGTGAATGATCGTCGAGCCGGGATTGGCGATCGCGTAGTTCAGCGCTGTGGCCTTGGCGCGGCGCACGCCCTCGAGGAACGCGTCGTGGCCGTCCTCGAATTCCTGATACAGCAACGCGAAGTACGTCGCAAACCCTTCGCTCAACCACACATCGTCCCAATCGGACTCGGTGACGGCATCACCCCAGTATTGATGCGCCATTTCGTGCGCGATGAGCTGACGGCCGGCCCCGGTGGCGCCGTAGCCGTAGAAGATGCTGGACGCGAGTTCCATGCCCCCGCCGACGCCATTGGCCTGCACCTGAGCGAGCTTCTCGTACGGGAAGGGGCCAATGCGATCGGTGAAGAACTCGAGTACGGGCTGGGTGTGAGCAGTGAAGGCCCGATGCCCGGCCTCCTGTTCCTGCGGAAAGACCCACGATGAGAGCGAGGCTCCCCGATAGGAGCCAAAGTGCTGGACGGAGTACGGTGCCACCGCCAGCGACATCAGCCACGTGCTGATGGGCACGCCCTCTTTCCAGACAGTACGCCGCAGGCCGCCGGGCAGGTCCGTTTCTTCGATGAGCAGCCCGTTTGAGACCACCTGGTACTTGCCCGGCGCGGTCACCGACGTGGTGTGCGTCGCCTTCATCGACGGATGGTCGAAGACCGCGCGGAAGTTGCGCGCCTTGTTCGGCCAGGGATTCGTGACCCAGCCGCGGTCACCGTGCCGGTTGTTGGCAATGAGGATGCCGGTGGCGGGCACACCCTTGAAATCGATCGCGAAGGAGAAGGACTCGCCTGGCGAGAAGCCGCGCGGCATAGTCACTCGCAGGCGGTCGTTGTCGTGCTGCCACGTCAGCGCCTGCCCGGCGGCCACCACCGACGTCACTGTCATGCCCTTGCCGCCGGTTGGTGCCGTGGCCGCGCCGCCCCGGCCACCGCCTCCCGGTTCCGCGCACGGATCAGCGAAGCCGTTCGGCATCTGCGCGGGCCGAGGCTGTGCACTGAACTTGCACAGGTCGAGCTCGACGGTCTTTACGCCAGGCTGGACGAACGTCAGGTCCACGCCCTGCTTTACCACCATCTCATTGCTGGCGTCGCTGAGGGTGTAGTCGAATGTGTAATTGGTGATCCTGATGCCGGGCTGGCGCGGATACGTGTCGGCGCGCATCGCAACGGTCGTGGTCGCGAACGCTGCGACACACACGACACCGGCCGCCGTCACAATCATCTGTCGGGTTCTCATCAGTGCTCTCCCATTTGCGCGTCAACTGCCGGACCTGAAGGTCCGGCCTCCGATGCGGCACGCCGGGTCTAAAGACCCGGCCTCCGAAGAGGGACGGTCCGACCTCCGAGACGAGGAGATTGTAGACCGGCAATCCTCCTCGGAGGCCGGGTCTTCAGACCCGGCTGATCTTCTTCGGAGGCCGGGTCTTCAGACCCGGCGTGGGCGGGCGTCTTGTATGAACTCGAGGATTTCCTCGCGGGAGTATTTTTGTGACCCCCAGAACCTGTAGGAAGCCTGCGCATCGACCAAGCCGGCACGTACCGGGTTGTCGATCACATACCGGATCACATCGACGAGATCATCCTCTTGCCGAAGTGTGCGGTCGAAGAAGCTCTCTTGCCACAGACGCTCGTGGCGCTCGCGCGCGAACCAAAACCCGGCGCGCTGCTTGGCCAAGCGTACGAAGCGGCGCAGGTCCGCGTCCTCCGTCAACCCTTCAACGAGCGCGTGGAGATGATCCGGCATGAAGCAGTACGCAAGAATTTCAAACCCCTCGAGTGTCGCGGTCTGAATAAAGTGATCGGTCGTCAGACCGACCACCGAACAGTCAACAAAGTGCGGACGGCGATCGCGCGTGCATATCGTCAAGAAATGGCGGTAGCCGCCGGAGCAGCCGGCGACTGGCAGACGGTGTGGACGACTCATGCCGGTGGAGCAGCAAACTCTGTGCCGGGCAGGTGCACTGTGACCTTGGCGCCGCCGGGTCTGAAGACCCGGCCTCCGAAGAGCGGGCGGCCACGCCGGGTCTGAAGACCCGGCCTCCGAAGACTGGGGCCGGCCTCCGAGCTCATTCTTTCGGAGGCCGGGTCTTTAGACCCGGCTACGATGCCGGACCTGAAGGTCCGGCCTCCGAAGAGGGACGGCCTACTTCATTCGTTCGTAGGTGGCGAACGACACTGTGTCCGGTTTGCCGTCGGCACCGTAGTTCATGTAGATGATGCCGATCGTGTTGCCGTCGGGCGACAAGACGTTGGTCAGTTGCTGCCTGATGCGCCCATCACGCCGGTAGGTGATCTCGGCGGTGCGCTCGCCCACCATCCGGACGGCGGCGGTCTCTGCGCTCCGCGAGCCGGTCATCGGCGTTTCCTTGTTGTCGAACATCGTTGTGTAACCCCACTGCGGGGTCAGCGTGCCGTCGGGCTGCAGTTGATTGATTGTGACCTTCATGCCGGTGCCTTCGTGTGGCTCGTAGGTCATGACGTTCGTGGACGGGCGAGTCGGGTCCGTGGCCTTGATCAGCCATTTGCCGAATCGCGGATTCGCGGCGGGCGCCGCAGCTTGTTGGGCACCGAGAACGGTGGCCAGCATCGTGAACAGGACAAAAGCCATCGAGAGTCTGCGCATAACGTCCTCCGGAAGGGTTGGGGTGCCTGACTATAGATCAGGATCCGGGTGCTGCGCTCAGGGGGTGTCGGGCGCGAGGCCGGGCACTCCCGGGCCCGACGACGCCGGCTGACAAGCTGGGCACCAATACGTTCGGCGCCCCTCAGTCTCAGTGGCTGAACAAATCGCTGCGCCACACTTGAGGCAGGGCTTTCCAGCTCGCCCGTAGACCCAGAGCTTTTCGTCCCGATTCAGGCGACCGGTCGTCATCCGCCCGCCCGCCGTGCCGGCGATGGTGTCGTCCTGCACATTCAGCCTGATCAGCATTCGGGCTCGCTCGAGTAGATCGTCGAGTTGCGTTTCCGACACCGCCGGCACGGCGACGAACGGATGCACGCCGCACAAGAACAACAATTCAGACTTGTAGACATTGCCAAGCCCGGCCACCGATTGCTGCCGCAAGAGGGCTTCGGCGATATGACGCGCGGGCATCGCGCGAATGCGATCGCGTGCTGCGGCCAGGTCCACGTCTGGAGCCAGCAAGTCGGGACCCAGTGCCGTGACGCGGGCATGCCGCTCCAGTTCCTTCTGCGTCAGGAATTCGGCGTCCTGCACCGAGAACGCGATCGCGATCCACGCGTCGGTCGTGATCACAATCCGGGCGTTGCGCCGTGGCGCCCTCCACCGTTCTCAGGGCCGATAGATGTGCCAGCTTCCGTTCATTCGCATGTGCGATCGCAAAACGAGATCACCTGACAATGCGATCAACAGGTGCTTGCCCCGGGCCGTGACGCCGTCAACGGAGCGCCCGGCGATCGGCGCACGGCGATCGACGACGACAAGTTGTGACAATTGCGACTCGAACGCGGTGATGACGAGGCCGGCGAGTGCGCGGTGGAGCGTGCGTGCCGCCCGGAAGATCGTGTCGCCTTCAGGCACCCTCGTCCCCCACCCCTGAGTCGTCATCCGGCGGCGGGTCTGTTGCCGAGCCGTCGCGTCGCGGCATATGCAGCCCCAGAGCGCCGCGCGTGAAGCCGGCCTCTTCCAGCCAGGACACAAACGGGTGGTCCACTGCCCGGACACCGCTGATCGTAGTGATGAGCATCGCGCGATGACCCCGCCGGTCGCCTCGGGCGAACGATGCAAGCTGGGCCGCGGTGGCCTGAGCCCGGCGCGTTCGAAACGGCTCGACCTCAGGGAGATTGACGGTGATCTCGCGATTGCCGCGCGCGACATACGCACTCATTTCACCGTCAACGACGATGACGGTGGCACCCACCACACGGGTGAGGTCGGGCAGTGGCCAGGGCAACGACGTGCCGTACGGATTGGCCGGGTCGGCTGCGGCCATGGTGACGGCACGTGCGTCGGGGCCGGCCTCTCGCAGCGACCGCAGCAGGTCCAGCGCACCAGGCAGCGCGAACTGGGTGGCGCCAAGGCCGGCGACAAAGTAGCCGCGCCTGACCCGCCCGGCGTCGTCCATCGCCTTGAGCGCAGGGTAGATCCCGGTGAAGCCGCCCTTGAGGCCTTCACTCGCGAGCGCCTCGCGGGTGAGCACGCCATGCCGGCTTAGCAGCTGTCGAACCACACTCGTCATGCGCACGGCAGGGGCCATGGCCGTGGCGGCGCGAGCCAGCGTCCAGCGGCCTTCCGCGGTCCGCGGCACAAGCCGTCGCGACCTGAACGCGGAGGATGGCTGGACGCGCCGACGCTTTTCATGTCGCGTGGTGTACGCACGCAGGGCGAAGAACGCGTCGTTGCTCACGAGGCCGCGCCACACGAGCTGCCACAACGCGTCAACGGTTTCGCCTGGGAATCCGCCGCCGGCCGCTTCGTGCACGCCATCGAAAAATGACGCGCCGTGCCGCGAGAGCCAGTCGAGGATCTTCTGCTCGCGTTCGGTGGGTGGATCCCCGGACGGGTCCGGCAGCAACGCGGCCATCTGGTCGCTCAGGTACAACGCCACGCGGCCATCGCGCTGTCCGAGCGGCTCCACCCCCACCCAGCGGATCTCGCCCGCCGCAGCCAGGGTGTCCAGCCATTCGGGCGAATAGCCGTGCAACCGGGCGCCCAGAATTTCGTGTTCGAGAATTGATGCGGGCAGCGCCGCGCCCTGGAGCTGCTCGATCACGTCGAGCAGCGCATCCGGACCGGAACGACGGCCACCAAGTGCATGCCACGTCACGGCAAATCGGCCGAGGGCCGCAGGGTCCACCGCCTCAACCTCACGCCTCAGGCGTGCGAGCGAACGGCGGCGAAGCTGGCGAAGGACGTTCACGTCCACAAACTCGCGCTCGGTACCGCCGGGACGGAATTCGCCCTCGATGACGCGTCCACGCGCGACCAGCGCGGCCAGGGCACCGCGCACGGCCGCTTCAGGCATGGCGAAGCGCCTTGCGGCATCCACCGGGTGAAACGGGCCGTGTGTGCGGGCGAAGCGCGATATCAGGTCGCCGGCGGGGTCGGCCACGGGCATGCGGAGCGCTTCCGGAATGCCGGCCGGTAAGGGCGCTCCCAGCGCGTCGCGATACCGCGCGACATCTTCGACGGCCACATACCGCAGCTCGCCGCCGATGGGCAGTGCGACTACGCGCCGGTCCGAGAGCAGATCGGGAATGGCTCGATCGGCCAGGCCTGGTTCCGACCGGGCCGCAAGTTCCTCTGCCGACAGATCACCAATCTCGAGCAGCAGGTCGTGGAGTGCGTCCACCGTTCGCGCGCGACGCGTGTCGTCGAGGTGCTGCAACTGCAGCTCCACCGCGGCAATTTCTCCGGCGTTGAGCAAGTCGCGCAACTCCGCGTCACCAATGAGGTCGCGCAGTTGTGTCTGGTCCACAGACAGCGCCTGGGCGCGCCGCTCGGCCAGCGGCGCATCGCCGTCGTACAGAAAATTCGCCACGTATCCAAACAACAACGACGCGGCAAACGGCGACGGTGTCCGCGGATCCACAATCGCCACCTTGATCGACCGCTTGCGAATCTGCAGCAGCGTGTCTACCAGGGCGGGCATATCGAAGATGTCGCGCAGGCATTCACGGTACGTCTCGAGCAACACGGGGAACGACCCGAAGCGAGCCGCCACGGCGAGAAGGTCGCCGGCCTTCTTGCGTTGCTGCCATAGTGGCGCACGCATGCCGGCGCGTCGCTTGGGGAGCAGCAGGGATCGCCCCGCATTTTCTCGGAACCGCGCGGCAAAGAGCGCCGTGCCGCCCAACTGCTGCAACACCAGCGCCTCTACTTCTTCCGGGTCCGGCAGCAGCAACTCCGCATCTGGCGGTACATCCACGTCAGGCAGCCGCACCACAAACCCGTCGTCAGACCACAAGGTCTCGGCGTCCACGCCAAGCTCGCGACGGATTTTGCCGGCCACCGCCATGCACCATGGCGCATGGATGCGTCCACCGCGGGGCGAGAGCAGGCACACGCGCCAGTCACCCAGTTCGTCGCGGACGCGTTCGATGACGACCGTGTCGGCGTCGGGCACAGCCCCAGCGGCGGCCTGGTCGCGGACATACCGCACCAGGTTCTCCGCCGCGACCGGGGTCAGGTCATGGTCCCGCGTCAGATGGGCGACGGCGGTTGCGTCAGGCCAGCTCGCGATCGAGTGCGTCAACGCGCCGATGGCGATGCCCAGTTCGAGCGGCCGTCCGGCGCGGTCACCTTTCCAGAACGGCATCTTGCCCGGCTGCCCTGGCGCAGGCGTCACCAGGACACGGTCGTGCGTGATCTCCTCCACGCGCCAGCTTGACGCGCCCAGAACGAAGGTCTCGCCGACTTTCGTCTCAAAGACCATCTCCTCGTCGAGTTCACCTACGCGGACGCTGCCGCGACCCGAACCCGCGAGGAACACGCCGTACAGTCCACGGTCGGGGATGGTGCCGGCATTGGCAATCGCGAGCCGTTTCGCACCGCTGCGGGTACTGAGCGCGCCGGTGGCCCGATTCCAGGTGACGCGCGGCCGGAGTTCAGCGAATTCATCGGACGGGTACCGTCCCGACAACATGTCGAGGACGCCGTCGAACACCGACCGGCTGATCGACTCAAACGGGGCGGCACGGCGGACTATGTCGAACAGGTCCTGATCGCGCATGTCCTCCACGGCGACCATGGCGACAATCTGTTGTGCGAGCACGTCCAGCGGGTTACGGGGGTAGCGTGACGCCTCTACCTTCCCTTCGTGCATCAGTTTCGCCACGGCCGCGCACGCGAGCAGGTCGCCGCGGAACTTCGGGATGATCACGCCCTCGCTCACCGCATCGATCCGATGCCCGGCGCGGCCGATGCGTTGCAGACCGCTGGACACGGACGAGGGTGCTTCGATCTGAATCACCAGATCGATCGCGCCCATGTCGATGCCCAGTTCCAGCGAAGACGTCGCGATCAGCGCCGGCAACAATCCAGCCTTGAGTCGATCTTCGATCTCTACGCGCTGTTCCCGGGCTAGCGATCCGTGGTGCGAACGCGCGATCGTTTCACCGGCGAGCTCGTTGATCGCGGCAGCGAGACGTTCGGCCAGCCGGCGACTGTTCACGAAGACCAGTGTCGACTTGTGCGCCCGGATGAGCTCGACGAGCCGTGGATGAATCGCGGTCCAGATCGACGCACGCTGGGTGGCCGAGGCCGGACCGCTCGCGACGTCAGTCACCTGGCCAATGCGTGAGAGGTCTTCCACCGGAACCTCCACGTGCAGTTTGATGGGGCGCCTGACACCCGCATCGACGATCGTGACCGGTCGAAAACGGGCCGGCGTGGTCGAGGTCGCGGCAAACTCGTCGTGAATGTCCTTATGAGCGTGTCCAGTGCGGACGGGCGCCTTCGAGGCAGGACGACCCGCGCGGCGACTGGCCGGCTTCTCAACGCCTCCAAGGAACCTCGCCACTTCATCAAGGGGACGTTGTGTGGCGGAAAGGCCGATGCGTTGCAGCGGCCCCCGTCGCAAAGCCTGCAGCCGTTCGAGCGACAGCATCAGATGCGCACCACGCTTGGTCGGCACCAGCGCATGAATCTCATCGATGATGACGGTTTCCACCGACGCGAGCACCGACCGCGCGTTCGACGTGAGCAGCAGGTACAGCGACTCGGGAGTTGTGATCAGAATGTCGGAAGGCGTCCGCTGGAATCGCGCGCGGTCAGCCGCCGGGGTGTCGCCGGTGCGCATGCCGATGACGGGGACGTTGACCTCCACACCAAGGGCCGCTGCGGCATTGCTGATGCCCACAAGCGGTGCGCGGAGATTCCGTTCCACGTCAACCGCCAGTGCCTTGAGGGGCGAGACGTACAACACGCGACAGCGCTCAAGCCTGGCCGGCACCGGCTGGAACATCAGCCTGTTGAGGCACCACAAGAACGCCGCAAGCGTCTTTCCCGATCCGGTGGGCGCGAGGATCAGTGTGGAGTCGCCCGACGCAATGGCGGGCCAGCCCGCCGTCTGGGCGGGTGTCGGCGCATCAAAGACGGCGGTGAACCAGCGGCGCACCGGTGGCTCAAAGATGCGCAGGGGCACGTCCACGGCCCTCTTGCTCGGGGTCGGTGCTGGTTGTCGGGGTCCCGGAGTCCTGGAGTCCAGGGGTCACTTCCTGGCGTTGATGGTGACGTCTAAAGTCTGGGGAACGGTGCCGGCCTTGAGTTCGAGGCCGTCCGACCTCAGTCCTTTTTGCCGCAGCAACGGGACCAGTTCCTCTCGAAAGAACACCTGTGCCGCAGCGGTGCTATAGACGTCGCCGGGCTTCAGCTTCCATTTCTTCTGCAGGTTGGCCGCATCCTGGGGTGCCAGACCGGTGACCGTCAGCGTGCCCATTCGGAACTGCGGCCCCTCGGCGACTTCCATCGCAAAGCGCACTCTTTGCGTAGACGGAGTGACGTGCGCCACATACGTCACGGCTGCCGCGAGGTGGCCCACGGTGCCGTACAGGTCCCGGACCCTGCGGATTCCGTCGTCGAGTTTTGTGCTGTCTGCCACGTCGCCCGAGCGGAAAGGAAGCAAGGGGATCAATTGATCGGCCGGGAGCCGCGAGTTGCCATTCCAGTCGGCGCCGTCCCACTGATACACCGAGCCTTCATCAAAGGCCAGGCTGACCACGACGCCACCGCAACTCGAATCAAAGGACGCCTCCGGCGCACCAACAACCGCGGCCCAGTGTCCGCGCTTGTGATACACGCCAAGCAGGGTACCGGCTGACATGCCCACCAGATACGCCCGCGAATAGTCGGTACCCGAAAGCGGGTCCGTGACTGCCTTCACTTCCTTCTCCATCGCCGGCGACGTGCCGGTCGTCCGCACGGCGCACACGCGGGGGCTCGGGTTCGTCACCTTGGCCACGTATTGCTGAGCCTTGGTCTTGAGATTCAAGAACGGCACAACCTCGACCGCACCCGGCAGGCCTCGACTGGCCACCGACTTCTGGAGTGCCTTCGCCAGGGTGATTCGCGCGCCGTCGTTGCCGGGCACCGTGCCGTCGAACGTCGGCATGTCGCGGCCGACCTCACCAGTGAGCTCGGCCGCAGTCATCCACACAAAGTTGTCGAACACGACCGGCATCGTCCAGGTCGCTTCCACAATCTCAAGAGTGACAGTGACGCGGTTGCTGGCAGTGGCGTATCGGTACGAGACCTTGTCGAACAGGCCGGTCTCGGCCATGCGACTAGCGGCACCTTCCAGTTCCGCAAGGCGTACCGATGTGCCGGCCGACAACCCGCTCGTGCGCACGACCTCTTCGGCTGAGTACCGTTTCAGTCCCGTGACGGCCACCTTCTCGAGCACGAAGCTCGCGTCGGGTGGCGGTTGCTGCGCGCCGGCCGGCGCGACGGCACACACGCACACCACGGCGACAGCCGCGCGTCTGGCGCGGCGCACTGTCAACATCAGTCCGTGCATATCGAACATTCTAGGGCTCCACCATCCGCCGAAGGGTCAGCGTCAGCACGCCGCGCATATTTCGCCGACGCGCGGTCAATTTGATCTCAGTCCCTTCCGGCTGCCGCAGACGCTTGAACAGATCCACCAGAGCCAGCGGAGCCAGGCGCTCACCGTTCACTTCAATGATCTCGTCGCCCGGCTCAAATCCCGCCTGCGCGGCCGGTGAATCCGGGATGACACCTTCAACCATCACCCGATCGTGCGGCGAACCGAGCGTCGCCAGCTGCAGACCGCTCATGGTGCCGTCAAACGGGTCGTTGATGCGTTCGTTTGGCACCAACGCCATCCTGGCTCGGCCGTAGTCGAAGAACACCGAAAACCGCTTCAGCACGCTCGCACCGACATTCAAGTCGAACTGCCGGCTGCTTGAAAGGACGCCTGAGTTTCGGTCAGGCAAACTCACGATGCTCTCAGGCAGGCGAAACTCTCCCAGTTCCAGCACG